>NZ_JBSGWY010000001.1:0-17037 GCF_053609145.1 Streptomyces sp. NPDC054961
CCGCCTCGTCGTCTCCGAGCCCCTCGGCGACCTGCCCGGGGCCTGGAACGAGGTACCGGAAAGCACCTACGGCGTCGTACAGCCCGGGGCGGACGCGATCTACCCCTTCAGGCCGGAACCGGCGGCGGCATGACGCGCCCGGCGCCCACGGACCACCGCGCAGGCCGGGTAGCCGAGCCGTGTCCCGCCGACAACGCTGTGGAGGGCCGATGAATCCCTACCCGCCCATCGCCGAGCACGGGCTGATCGGAGACTTGCAGACCTGTGCGCTGGTCAGCTCCGAGGGGGTGCTCGACTGGTTCTGCTCGCCGCGCTTCGACTCGCCCAGCGTCTTCGCGAGCCTGCTCGACCACGACCGTGGCGGGTACTTCGCCATCACCGCGGACGGGGCCGCCGGCGTCGACGGTGAGGGTCCGGCGAGCGGGGGCGGGGTGCTCACCCGCCAGCTCTACCTCGCCGACACCGCCATCCTCATCACCCGTTTCCTCACTCCCGACGGCGTCGGCGAGGTCGTCGACTTCATGCCCGTCCCCGAGGAGCCCACGGCCACCGACCGGCACCAGGTGCTGCGGTACATCCGCGTGGTGCGCGGCACGGTGTGCTTCGCCCTCGAGTGCCGTCCGCGCTTCGACTACGGGCGGGGCGCCCCGCACGAGCTGGTCCTGGACGGCTCCACCGCGCGCTTCGAGGGACCCGGCGTGACCGCGGACCTGCAAGCCATGGACGCCGTCGCGTTGGAGCCCGACGGGCTGGACGTGCGCGCGGCCTTCACCCTGGACGCGGGCGAGCACACGGCGGTCCTGCTGACGGTCCGCGACGTGGGGAGCGAGGCGCCGCCGCCCCTCAACCCCGGTGACGAGGTGCGGCAGTTCGTGGATGCGCACCGCTTCTGGCACGGCTGGACCGGCCGTTGCCGTTACCGCGGCCGCTGGCAGCAGATGGTCAACCGCTCGGCCATCACCCTCAAGCTCCTCACGTACGCGCCCAGCGGCGGGCCGATCGCGGCGGCCACCATGGGCCTGCCCGAGCAGGAGGGCGGGGAGCGCAACTGGGACTACCGCTACACCTGGATCCGCGACGCCTCCCTGTCGGTACGGGCCATGCGCGAATTGGGTTTCACGGACGAGGCCGACGGATTCCGCAGCTGGTTGCAGCAACGGCTGCAGGCCGGTGGCGCCCCCAACGGTGAACCCCTGCAGATCATGTACCGCGTCGACGGCGACCCGCACCTGACCGAAGAGGTCCTCGACCACCTGGAGGGCTGGCGTGGCTCGGCTCCGGTGCGTGCGGGCAACGGGGCGGCCGATCAACTGCAGTTGGACATCTACGGGGAGGCCGTCTACGGCCTCGCCCAAGCCGGCCAGACCAACGACATCGTCGGCTACGACGCGTGGATGAGCTCCGCCGGCCTGCTCGACTGGCTGTGTGACCACTGGGACCGCCCCGACGAGGGCATCTGGGAGACCCGCGGCGGCCAGAAGGACTTCACCTACAGCCGCCTCATGTGCTGGGTCGCCTTCGACCGAGGCATCCGTCAGGCGGTGGCCACCGCGCGCCCGGCCGACCTGACCCGCTGGACCGCCTCACGCGACGCGATCATGGAACAGATCATGACCCGCGGGTGGAGCACGCAACGGCAGGCGTTCGTCCAGCATTACGGCAGTGAGGTGCTGGACGCGTCCCTGCTGATGATGCCGCTCGTCGGCTTCATCTCCCCCAAGGACCCGCGCTGGCTGTCCACCCTCGACGCCATGGACACCGAACTCGTCTCCGACAGCCTCGTCTACCGCTACGACCCGGCGGCCTCTCCCGACGGTCTTCAGGGCAGCGAAGGCACGTTCTCCCTCTGCAGCTTCCTCTACGTGTACGCGCTCGCGCGGGCGGGCCGGCTCGAACGGGCCCGTTACGCCTTCGACAAGATGCTGACCTACGCCAACCACGTCGGCCTGTTCGCCGAGGAGATCGGCCCCACGGGCGAACAGCTCGGCAACTTCCCCCAGGCCTTCACCCACCTCTCCCTCATCGCCGCGGCCCTCGCACTCGACGCCGAGCTCGACCGTGAAGAGAAGAGGGGCGGGGAGAGGGGCCGGGGCGCAGGAATGTGATCCGTCCGGCTGTGCGGGCCCGACGTGGCCGGTCCGCCCGCGGGCCGGCCGCCCGGGTCGCGCGCGGGCGATGAACCACGGCGCGGAGACGGCCCGGCCCGCTCGATGTGCCGGAGTGGGCCGGGCCGCCGACCGGCGGGCCCCGGAAGGGGCCGTGGAACGTCCGTAGAGCCTTCGCGGAGCCTCCGTAGAGCGTCCGTTCGGGTGGTGTCACCCCTTTGTCGACCGCAAGTGCCGCTGGAGGCACGTCGGTCCGTGCTGTGCTGTGGCCACGGCCTCGAGAGGGCCGAACGCGGGCCCGCCCGCTGTTCGCGGCAGGTCCGGCCCCAACAGCGAAGGAGGAGTGATGTCGCGTCACCGAAGGAACGGGCGGGGCAGTAGCGCCATCGGTCAACTGCTGGTCACCGTCGTTGCGTTGACGGTGTGCCTGCTGGACACGACCGGAGCCCGTGCCGCTGTGGTCCACTCGAAACATACCCCCGACTGGGACGCCATCGCCCGGTGTGAGTCCGGCGGCAATTGGCGGGCGAACACGGGCAACGGCCACTACGGGGGATTGCAGTTCACCCAGTCGAGCTGGAAGGCGGCGGGGGGCCGGAGATTCGCGCCACGCGCCGACCTGGCCACGAAGGCGGAGCAGATCGTGACGGCGCGGAGACTCGCGAAGATCCAGGGCATGGGCGCCTGGACCTGCGCACGCCGCCGCTGAGTCGCGCGCCGCCCGATCGCGGGGGCCCTCAACTCGACTCTGAGCCGATGGACTTCCCCAAGCCGATCGCGTGGCGCCGGGGATGGGGCGGCGCGGGCCGCGCGCACCTCCCGAACCGGCAGGTCGCGCGACCCGGGCCGGCGCCCGCCCGGCCGCGGACGGGCGCGGCAGGTGCGCCCTCACGGCCTGCCGGGACGGTCCGGGGATCACTCGACGGGGACGGAAAACTCCACGTCGACGTGCCCCGGCCTGCCGTCCGAACGAGATCGATCAGGGTGGCGGGGAGCCGTCTTCTCACAGTGCCGCTCCGACGGGTGTGTGGCGGGCGTTACCCGGGATGATCGGCCGAGGTCACATCGGTGTAATGGGTGGTTCGTACTCTCGGGGCATACGTCGACCGACAGGCTCGCTCGATGGTGTCGATCGGCAGAGAGGTCATCCAGTGCCCCCACAGGACCCGACGGCGGCCGTCTCCCAGGTGCGTACGGTCTGCTCGTACTGCGGTGTGGGCTGCGGCATCCTGCTCGACGTCGGGTCCGGACCCGACGGGCGGCGCAAGGTCCTCAAGGCCACGGGCGACACGGCGCACCCCGCCAACGCCGGACGGCTGTGCACGAAGGGCGCGACGACGGCCGACATGCTCGCCGCACCGGGACGGCTGACCACCGCGCTGACCCGTCCCGAGCGCGGTGCCGAGCCGGTGCCCCTCGGTGTGGACGAGGCGATCTCCGGCACGGCCCTGCGGCTGCGGGCCGTCATCGACAAGCACGGGCCCGACGCCGTCGCGTTCTACGTCTCCGGGCAGATGAGCCTGGAAGCCCAGTACCTGGCCAACAAGCTCGCCAAGGGCTTCATCGGCACCAACCAGATCGAATCCAACTCCCGGCTGTGCATGGCCAGCGCGGGCAGCGGCTACAAGCTCTCCCTCGGAGCCGACGGCCCGCCCGGTTCGTACCAGGACTTCGAGAAGGCGGACGTCTTCTTCGTCATCGGTTCCAACATGGCCGACTGCCACCCCGTCCTGTTCCTGCGGCTCATGGAGCGGGTGAAGGCGGGGGCCAGGCTGATTGTCGTCGACCCCCGACGCACCGCCACCGCCGACAAGGCCGACCTCTTCCTGCAGATCAGGCCGGGCACCGACCTGGCCCTGCTCAACGGCCTGCTGCACCTGCTGGCGGCGAACGGCCACACGGACGCCGCCTTCATCGCGGAGCGCACCGAGGGATGGGCGGCGATGCCGGAGTTCCTCGCGGACTACCCGCCCGCGACCGTCGCCGAGATCACCGGCATCCCGGAAGCGGACATCCGGCGGGCGGCGCAGTGGATCGGCGCGGCGGGGGAGTGGACGAGCTGCTGGACCATGGGGCTCAACCAGTCCACCCACGGAACCTGGAACACCAACGCCCTGATCAACCTCCACCTCGCCACCGGCGCGATCTGCCGCCCGGGCAGCGGCCCGTTCTCCCTCACCGGCCAGCCCAACGCCATGGGAGGCCGGGAGATGGGATACATGGGGCCCGGCCTGCCCGGACAGCGGTCGGTCTTCGTGGACGAGGACCGTGCCTTCGTCGAGGACCTGTGGGGAGTGGAGCCCGGGACCCTGCGCGAGGAAGGATCCGGCCGGGGCACCGTCGAGATGTTCCGGCGCATGGCGGACGGCGAGATCAAGGCGTGCTGGATCATCTGCACCAACCCCGTCGCCTCGGTCGCCAACCGCAAGACCGTCATCGAGGGCCTGGAAACGGCCGAACTCGTCATCACCCAGGACGTGTTCGCCGACACCGAGACCAACGCCTACGCCGATGTCGTGCTTCCCGGCGCCCTGTGGACCGAGACCGAGGGCGTACTGGTCAACAGCGAACGCAACCTCACCCTCTCCCGGCCCGCGGTGGACCCGCCCGGGGAGGCGCTCGCGGACTGGCGGATCATCGCCCGCGTCGCCTGTGCGATGGGCTACGCCCACGCCTTCTCGTACGCGGACGCGGAAGAGGTCTTCGAGGAGATCAAGCGTGCCGCGAACCCCAGGACCGGCTACGACGTGCGCGGTGTGACCTACGAACGGCTGCGAGGAACGCCCGTCCAGTGGCCGGCGGCGACCGCCGACGGACCGGACCGCAATCCGATCCGCTACCTGTCCGAGGACGGTGGCCCCGTCTTCCCCACCGCGAGCGGACGAGCCGTCTTCTTCGCCCGCCCGCACATACCCGCCGCCGAAATGCCGGACGACGACTATCCGTTCGCCCTCAACACCGGGCGCCTCCAGCACCAGTGGCACACCCTCACCAAGACCGGGAAGGTCCCCCGGCTCAACAAGCTCAACCCGTCCCCCTTCGTCGAGGTCCATCCGCGGGACGCGGAGCGCCTGGGAGTGGCGGAAGGCGACTCGGTGGAAGTCGCCTCCCGGCGCGGCCGCGCCGTGCTGCCCGCCGTCCTCACCGACCGGGTGCGGCCCGGATGCTGCTTCGCGCCGTTCCACTGGAACGACCTGTTCGGTGAGTACCTGAGCATCAACGCGGTGACCAGCGACGCCGTCGACCCGATCTCCTTCCAGCCCGAGTACAAGCTGTGCGCGGTGACGCTGGCGAAGGTCGCCACGCCGGTGACCGTGGGGCCGGGCCCGGCGGGGGCCGCTCCCGCCGTGCGGCCGGCCGTGGAGCCGGCCGTGGAGCCCGTCAGGGAGCCGGTCAGGGAGCCGGTGGGGGAGCCGGTGGGGGCGGTCGTGCCGTCGCCGGCCGGGCCCACCACCGTCCGGCCCGCGGCGACGGCCGCCTTCGGGCTGGTGAGCGCGCCCCCGCCCGTGCTCGCCGAGCACGAACGCCAGTACCTGGTCGGATTCCTCGCCGGACTGGAAGCGGGCGCGCCCGGCGTTCCCGTGCTGCCGCCCGGCGCGCCGTTCAGCGAGGAGCACGCGCGCTGGGTCAACGGGGTGCTCGCCGGCCTGTACTCCCGGGCCCCGCGGACAGCGGAGGACGTCACGGCGGGCGCAGCGGCCGAAGCCGCTTCCCCGGGCCGCGAGGTCCTCGTCCTGTGGGCCTCGCAGACGGGCAACGCCGAGGAATTCGCCGCGGCGGCCACCGAGCGGCTCGCCGCGGCGGGACATCGGGCCGCGCTCGTCGGCATGGACGAGGCCGACCCCGCGTCCCTTCCCCCGGCAGCCGATCTGCTGCTGGTCACCAGCACGTTCGGCGACGGCGACGCTCCCGACAACGGCTCCGATTTCTGGGCCGCCCTCACGGCCGCCGATCCTCCGCGCCTGGACGGCCGCCGCTATGCCGTCCTCGCCTTCGGCGACTCCTCGTACGGCGATTTCTGCGGCCACGGACGCCGCCTGGACCAGCGCCTGGACGAGCTGGGGGCCGTACGTCTGGCGCCCCGCACGGACTGCGAACCGGACTACGAGCCCTCCGCCGAAGCCTGGCTGGAGCAGGTCCTCACCCATCTCGCTCCTCTCGCCCCCGTCGCCGGAGCGGCGGCGACGGGGGCGAGAGGAGCGGCCCCGGCCTGGCCCACGGCCGCCGCCCCGACCGTCCTGGCCGCCGCTCCCGTCCGCGCCCCGAAGCCCGCTCCGGCCCACGGGCTGCTGACGGGCAACCGACTGCTCAGCCGGCCCGGGGCGGGCAAGGAGGTCCGCCGGTTCACCTTCGACACCCGGGACAGCGGGACCTCGCTCGGCTACGAGGCCGGCGACGCCCTGGGAGTCCACCCCGTCAACTGCCCCGGTCTCGTGTCCGAATGGCTGGCCGTCACCGGTGTCGACCCCGCCGCGACCGTCGAGGTCGCCGGCCTCGGCGCGGCCTCCCTGGCCGACGCCCTGCACCACCACCTCGACATCACCAAGCTCACCCCCGTGTTGCTGGGCTTCGTCTGTGAACGCACCGGCGACCGCGAACTGAAGAAGCTGCTGCGCTCCGATAACAAGGGCGAGCTCGCCCGGTGGTCATGGGGCCGCCAGGCCGTCGACGTCCTCGCCGAGCATCCGGTCCGCGCCACGGCCCAGGAGTGGGCGACCGTCCTCAAGCGGCTCCAGCCCCGCCTGTACTCCATATCCTCCAGCCCGCTCACCGACCCCCGTCAGGTGTCGCTGACGGTCTCCGTCGTCCGGTACGAGAGCGTCCGCGGCCGCCCCCGCAAGGGCGTGTGCTCGGCGTTCCTCGCCGATTGCCCGCCCCACGCCGCGGTCCCGCTCCTCGTCCAGCGCTCTCCCCGCTTCCGGCCCCCGGCGGACCCCGGGACACCCATGGTGATGGTCGGCCCGGGGACGGGCGTGGCGCCCTTCATCGGCTTCCTCGAGGAACGCCGAGCCCGCGGACACCATGGCCCCAACTGGCTCTTCTTCGGCGAACAGCACCGCGCCACGGACTTCTACTACGAGGACGAACTCACCGCCTTCCTCGCCGACGGCACCCTCGCCCGGCTCGACACGGCCTTCTCGCGCGACCAGCGCGCCAAGGTCTACGTACAGGACCGGATGCGCGAACGCGGCCCCCAGCTCTGGTCCTGGCTCCAGGACGGCGCCCACTTCTACGTCTGCGGCGACGCCGCGCGGATGGCCGAGGACGTCGACCGGGCCCTGCGCGAGATCGCCGTCACCCACGGCGGCCTCGACGAGGACGCGGCGGTCCTGTACGTCAAACAGCTCGCCGCCGACAAGCGGTACGTCCGCGACGTCTACTGAGCGGCTCGGGGCGCCCGGCGGTGTGCCCGCCCGGGCACCGGTTCACCTGGTCAGGGCAGGGTGGGCAGAGTACTCATGGTGCCCGCGGTACTCATGGTGCTCGCGGTGCTCGCAGTGCTCGCAGTGCTCGCGGCCAGGGTGTCGACGACGCCGTGCAGGCTGCCCAGGCGGCGGTGCGCCGCGCGCTGGCGTTCGGCGCCGCCGCCCTGGACGCGGAGCCGGCCGAGGACCGTGGCGGCCATGGACAGGTCTCCGGCCGCCTCCAGCCCCGGTGCGGCCCGCTCCAGAAGGGCGCCGACCAGGTCCCAGACGGGTACCCGCCGGCCGGTGTCCAGATCGAGGCCCTCGCCCTCCAGCCCGTTGAGGGCCGCGAGGTGGTGCGCGGTCCGCAGCGCCCTGGATCCGACCGGCGGCGAGGGCACACCGGCCTCGGCGTCCGCGGCCAGGGCCGCGGCGAGGCCCCGTACGAGAGCCGCCAGCAGCACCACGACGTCGAGGTCGGCGTTGACGTCGGCGACGCGTATCTCGAGGGTGGGCACGTGCTCGGAGGGCCGGGCGTACCAATAGACCATCCGCCGGTCTAGGAGGCGGCCGGTGCGCACGAGGGCCTCGACGGTGCGCTCGTACCGGGCCTCGTCCAGGACCGGGGCGGGCCCGACACCGGGCCACCGGGCGTGCTCGACCGACCGCCAGCTCGCGTACCCGGAGTCCTTCCCGCGGTCGAAGGGGGAATTGGCCGCGAGGGCCTGCAGCACGGGCAGCCAGGGGCGCATGCGGTTGCCCAGGTCCAGTGCCCGGGCCCGGTCGGGCACGCCGACGTGGACGTGGCAGCCGCACACCACCTGGCGGAGGTCGCCGAGGGCGGGTCCGTACCGGTCGGCCATGTGCAGGTAGCGCGGGTCGGGGGTCACCTCCAGCGGCTCCCCGGGCGGGATCACGGGCGTCCCCGAAGCCACCGGCATGCAGCCCTCCACGGAGGCGGCGCGGTGCACGGTGTCCCGCAACCAGGCGAGTTCGGCGCGGAGTTGGGCGCTGTCCGAAGTGGGACGGGTGCAGACCTCGACCTGGGCGGTGAAGAACTCGGGCTGGACCTGCGGACCGAGCACTCGGCTCATCGCCGCGATGACCTGGGGCGCGCGGGCCGCCGGTGCGCGGCTGAGGCGGTCGACGAGGAGGAACTCCTCCTCGACACCCATCGTGAGCGGGGCGCGGCCGGGCCGTGCGGATGCGCCGGCGCCACGGACCGACGGGCCGGGCGCGCCGCGGGTGGCTGCGGACGTGGACCGTGGTGTCGACATGTGCGGTCCCTTCGCGGGCACTTCTGCCGTGTGGCTGATGGCTGATGGCTGAGGGTGGGCGGGAGGCGGGTCGGTGCGGAACCGGTCCTGGCGCGCGTCGTACGGCGGGTGGGCGGGTGTCCGGGAGCACCCCGGCGGTCTCGGACGCCGTGCGTCGCCGTGGCCGGCACGGCGCGGGGGTGTACGGGCTACCGCCGGGCGAGGTGATCCCGTTGCTGGTGGGCGGGTTCGAGGGCGAAACCGCTGCGGGGGCGGGTCGGGATCCGGGTGAGGGGGATGGACAGGTCCTGCTGCGGTACGACGAAGTCCAGATCCGCGAGGGCGGGGCCGAGTGCGGCGAGTACGGAGATCGTGAGGTCCTCGCCGGGGCAGCGGTGGCCGGTGCGCGCGTCGCCCCCGCCCTGGGGGATCAGCTCGTCGGGATCCGGTTCGCGGCCGGCGAAGCGCCCGGGGTCGAAGTGGTACGGCCGGTCCCACAGCTCCGGGTCGTGGTGGTGTCCGTACACGTCGAGGAGGAGGAGGGTCCCGGCCGGGAGCTCCTCCCCGCCGAAGGCGAGGTCGCGGGCGGCATGCCCTCCGACGAAGGGGACGAACGGGTAGAACCGCCGGACCTCGTGGGCGAACGTGCGGGCGTGGGCCGGGCCGCCGGTACGCAGCTGCTCGTGCCGGCCGGGATGGCGGTGGAGCGCGTGGGCGGCGAAGACGACGAACCAGGCGATCGCGACCGTCGGCCGGATGATGTTGAGGAGCTCGACGGCCGCGGTGTGCGGATCGAGGAGCGTGCCGTCCGGCTCGCGGTGCAGGGCGACCGCCTCCAGCGGGCTCCCGGCCGCCGCGGCGTGCCGGGAAGCGGAGAAGATGCCGTCCGGATGCGGTCCGTGTGCGCGCAGCCGCAGGTCGGTGACGGAGGCCGCCAGGGCCCGCTCCTGGCGCCGCCGGGCGCGATGGGCCCGTACGTGGCGGGGCCCGGCGGTGGCGAAGCCGTCCACCATGGCGACGCAGTCCTCGGCGATCTCCCGGGCCGCGTCTTCGGGGACCGGCAGTCCCACCCAGTCGCAGACCGCGCGGGCGAGCACGGCGGCGACCTCGTCGAAGAGCACCACCCCGCGCCCTTCCCACCCTGCCACGGCATCGCGCCAGCCGCTCTCGACGCCCTCGGTCAGGGCGTGGACACGGTCAGGCGTCATGAGCAGTGAGGTGAACAGCTCCTTGCGCGCGCGGTGGGCCGGCCCGTCCAGGGTGTGCACCGCGCCCTGCCCGAAGAGGGTGTCGAGCACCGGAGCGGGCAGGGCCCCGTGGCGCTGCACGTGGCCCTCGTCGTAGAAGAAGGCCACGGCCTCGGGGCCGTGCAGGAGCGCGGCGGGATGCCCCAGCAGCCGGGTCCGGACCAGGTTCGCACCGTCGTGGGCCCGGCGGAGGTCCGGAGCCCACGCGTAGCCGTGCAGCATCAGGGACAAGGTGGCGTCGGTCATCACAGCGCTCATGATCTGCACATACCCGGTCAAATGGGCAGCAATCGGGCAGGCTCCGATCGCGAGGGTGTTCCGGGGGCTACAGCCCGAACCTGGCCGGCATCACGGTCGCCCCCCGCCCCGCCCCGCCCCGGCCCGCGAACTGTTCGAAGCCGGATGGCGCGGCCCCGAGCGATGGCTGGATCCACCCGGCAGGAACGTCAGGAACGTGTGGACGGTCAGCCGGCCTTCTCGTCGTCCCGCGGGCTCACCCAGCCGCGCGTCCCCTCACCCTGTCGCTTCCCGGGCTTCCCGGGCTGCTCGGGGCGGTCGAGACGGCTCGCCTCGTCCGTGTCGGCGGCGGCCGTCTTCCTGTCGCCGCCTCGGCGGCCGGCGTGCGGCTTGCGGTGCCGGGTCTGTTCCTGTTCGTCGTCGTGCAGCGGTACTCCTCCTGCGCCGCCCTGCTCGTCCATGGCCGTCCTCCTCGCTGCCGTGTTCCGGTCCTCCTGAGCGGCTGCCCGGCTCCGGGCCGTGAAAACCCCGACGCCGCGGCACCGGCCGTCTCCTGCCTCTCGGACGGGCGCCATACCCTGAGCCCCGTCATCAGTGCTATCGGGGAGAGTTATGACAAGTAGGTTCACTGAATTGACCGTTGACTGCCACGATCCGGAGAGGCTCGCGGCGTTCTGGTGCGAGGTCCTGGACTTCAAGGTGATCGACCGGAGCGAGGGCAAGGTCGAGATCGGCTCCTGGGTGCCGACCGTCGAGGAGGTCCGGGCCCGCCAGATGTCGCCCACCCTGGTGTTCATCCGGGTGCCCGAGGGCAAGACCGTGAAGAACCGGCTTCACCTCGACGTCAGCCCGATCGACGGCAGCACGGAGGACGAGGTGACCAGATTGCTCGGCCTCGGCGCCACCAGGACGGACGTGGGCCAGGGCCCGGACCGGAACTGGGTGGTCATGGTCGACCCCGAGGGCAACGAGTTCGACGTCCTGCGCACCCTGGCACCGCAGAACTAGGCCGTCTCTCCCGCGGGCCGGGAGCGGGCACCCGCCCCTCGTCACCCACCGCAACGGTCCGGTTGCCGAGAAGGCCTCGCCAGGTGATCTTCTGTTCAGGCGCGGCGGCGTGGTCCTAGCATGGGGGCCATGTCTCCCATGCCGTCACGGGTCGAGCTGTGCCCGCTCACCCTCGCCGACCAGGACGAGTTCTGCTCGCTGGTGAGGGCCAGCTCCGAGCTCCACGGGCCGTGGATGCAGCTGCCCGCGACCGCTGAGGAGTTCCGCGGCTGGATGCACCGCTTCGCGGACGGCACCAACCGCGGCTTCGTGGTCCGGGTGCGGGAGACCGGTGCGGCCGCCGGCATGGTCAACATCAACTCGATCATCCGGGGTCGCTACCAGGGCGCGTCCCTCGGCTACGCGGCCTTCGCCCCGTCCGCCGGGCGGGGGTACATGGCCGAAGGGGTCGGCGCCGCCCTGCGGCACGGCTTCGACGACCTGCGGCTCCACCGGCTGGAGGCGAACATCCAGCCGGGGAACACGGCGTCCCTGGCCCTGGTCCAGCGCCTGGGCTTTCGCTACGAGGGGCTGTCGCCCGCGTACCTCTACATCGACGGCGCCTGGCGCGACCACGAACGCTGGTCCATCAGCGCCCCGTCCTCCTGGACGCCGGACCCTTCCCTTCCCAAGATCTAGGGAGTTTCAACAGATCATCGGGTCGTGGAAGGGCGCCCACAACCGGCTTCGGAAGTGGGCCGCCGACGGCACTTGGGAGAAAGTCGGCATCGCCCTGCTCGCGCAGGCCGATGCCGAAGGCGGCCTCGACTGGGTCGTCGCGGTCGACTCCACGATCGTCCGTGCCCACCAGCACGCCGCCGGGGCCCGTCACAAGGGGCCCCGGCGGGAGAGCCGGACTCGTCCCGGGCGATCCGCTCCCATCTGCCCGGAAGCAGGAACGCAGCACATCCTGACCAGCAGGTCCACGCCCGGGTCGAGCGCGTCTTCACCGGCATGAGGACCTGAAAGGTCCTTCACCACTCCGCACGAGCGGTCGCGAGCCGGCTCCGCTCTTGAGGTCAGGACAGCTTGCCGTCGTAGTCCGGCAGCTTGACGGTGAGTTCGGCGTGGCCGCCGACCAGGTCGCTCGCGTTGTTCCCGATGTTCGCGATGATCGTGTAGCCGCGGCCCTCGATCTCGGTGCGCTTGGCGGTCTTGTACGCGCTCACCTCGCTGAACAGGGCGGGCAGGTCGCGCACGTACAGACCCGATACGGGGTAGCCGACGGACTTGAGGTTCCGCTCGGTCAAGGAGTAGACAATCCCGGGGCGGGCGGTGACGAAGAAGATCGCCACTCCGCGTTCGTTGGCGTACCGGGTCAGCTCGCGGACCTTGGAGATCGCGGGGGTCGGGAGGGTCCAGAACCAGTGGAAGTCCGTCTCCAGCGAGCTGTTGTCGATGTCGAGCACGATCGCGGGCTTCTCGCCGGCCGGCGAAGTGGCGATGCGCTGTTCGATGGTCGGGCGGACCGCGTCGATCACGGTGGCGACGTCCCGCTGCCAGGTGGCGTAGTCGATGCCGAGGATCGCTGCGTTGCCGCCGGGCGCGGAGGAAGACACCTGCATGGTGACGGCGGCGGCCTGGACCGGCGCCGCCTCTGCGGCGGTGGCGGGCAGCAGGGTCAGGGCTGCGGACGCGACGGCGACACCGGCGGCGGCGCGGGTCGTGCGGGTGCGGCGGGTGTTGGGCATGTGGGGGCGCTCCTGCGTCATGTCGCAACTGGCATGTACGCGACCAGAGTTAGTCAGATCCGCCCTCATGTCTACTGGCCGGTAGGAAACTTTTCGTGGCCGTCCGGTGAAGCAAGGTGAAGCGAGCAAAGTCCGCCCCCTGCAGCCCCGCGAAAAGGCGCTCAACGTGGCGATGTGAGCGTGGTGCCGTCTTTCGGTGCCGATGCGCCCCAGGTGCCGGCCTGCGGCTGGATGGGGCGGGGCGGCCAGGGCACCCGGACGGCTGCACGCGTTCAACCGCGGGAGCGCCAGGCAATCCTGAGCTCTTCGCGATGATCGTCCGCCCTCCGGCCGGTTAGTCTCGGGGCATGCGGATCTGCGTCTCCTCGGACATGGACGAACCCGTGGCTCGCGCCCTCCTCGGGGAACTGCGCGACCGCGGACACGATGTGGTGACATACGGGGCACTGAAGCCCGGCGACGATCCGCAATGGGCGGCCTGCTCGGAAGCGGCGGCCCGCGAGGTCGCCGCTGGAAACGCCGACCAGGCAGTCGTGTGCTGCTGGACCGGTACGGGCGCGTCGATCGCCGCGAACAAGGTGCCCGGCGTACGCGCCGCCCTGTGCACGGACGCCTCTACCGCGGACGGCGCGCGCCGCTGGAACGACGCCAACGTACTCGCCCTCAGCCTGCGCCTGACCTCGGAACCGCTCCTCAAAGAGATCCTCGACGCCTGGTTCACCGCCGCGGCAAGCACGGACCCTGAGGACCAGGAAAACGTTGCGCACATCGAACGGCTCGACAACACCAGAACCACACCCTGAACGAAGACAGTCACGCGCGGGTGTCCGGTCCTGCCGGCCAAGCGGCGGGCCCAGACATGGTGGCCGCCAGGTGCGGAGCGGCCCCGCAAACCAGGGCAGGCCTGGAGGCGCGCATTTCGGCATCGAGACCCGGCGGGCGGCCTCCCGCGCGGCCTCGCCGCAGGTGGTGACCGACTTGGTCCGCGGGCTGCGGGCTGACCGCGCGGATCCCGCTGTCAGTGCTTCGCGAAAGCTGACCCCCGAGGTGTCCCCGTTCGGTGGCTGGGATCGTGGCCGTGCGGTAACGACTTCGGGGTCGTTCAGGCGACGCCTGTGTCTCGCTCGATGGCCTTGGGGCGGTTCTTGAGGCGGTAGCAGGATCCGTTGACGGAGATCACGTCGCAGTGGTGGGGGAGCCGGCCGAGGACGGCGGTGGCCAGGACCTCGTCGCCGAACGTCTGTCGCGGCCGGCCCAGGGGCTCCCGTTGTCCCGGCGGGCGGGCGGACTGGCATTTCTTACGACGGCGGGCACGTCGGGGTGGGGGTGGCGCGAGAGGGGCCCGGGATCCCGTAAGGTGAGGTTTACCGACGCGGGGTGGAGCAGCTCGGTAGCTCGCTGGGCTCATAACCCAGAGGTCGCAGGTTCAAATCCTGTCCCCGCTACAAGAAGGTCCGGCCCCCTCGGCGCGCAAGCGCGGAGGGGGCCGGACCGTTTTCCGGGGCCCTTCGGCGACCGAGGGGATGACCTCGCCGCTCCACGGCGCTGACCTCGCCGCTCCACGGCGTCGGCCCCGCCGCTCCACGGCACGGCCCCGCCGGGATCGGCGCGCCCCGCCCCGTGCGGGACTGCCTGCGCGGCGTGCCCCCGCCCCCGTGCCCGACCGCCCGCGCTTCGCGGCCCCGCCGTCATGGGCGCCAGCCACCCGGTACGGCGCAGAACAGGGTTCGACCAGGCCGAACATCGCTGTTCGACCAGGCAAACCCGATGCGGGACAAGACCACTGGATCGAAGCAAGGTCGACGTTTCTGCGCATCCGGCCGGCTCGGGCGGCCGTTACGGTTCCCCCGGATCTGGACGGATGGGCCGCGTATTAGACCTCTTTGATTCCTCCTGCCCGTGATGCGCACATACGCCGATCGCCGCCCCAACGAAGGAGAGCCCGACCGATGAGCGTTGAGACCAGCCCGGAAGCGCAGCTCGACCCGCCTCGGCAATCCAGCCTGGGTACCTCGGCTGCCCGCAACCTTGCCACCACGACCAAATCCGCCCCGCAGATGCAGGAGATCACCTCCCGCTGGCTGCTGCGGATGCTCCCCTGGGTCGAGACCAAGGGCGGCGCCTACCGGGTGAACCGCCGGCTGAGCTACACCGTCGGCGACGGGAGCATCGAGTTCGTCCAGGACGGCGCCCATGTCCAGGTGATCCCCCGCGAGCTCGGTGAACTGGCCCTGCTGCGCGGCTTCGACGACCTGGAGGTGCTGGCGGCCATCTCCGCCCGGTGCGTCCAGCGCGACTTCCGTGCGGGCGAGGTGCTGGCCGAGCGCGGTACCCCCGCCGATCGGATCCACCTCATCGCCCACGGCCGGATCAGCCAGACCTCCGTCGGCAAGTACGGCGGCGACGTCTCCGTCGCCGTACTCGCCGACGGAGACCGCTTCGGCGAGAACGCCCTGCTGGACGGCGATGCCACATGGGACTACACCGCCACCGCCGAGACCAGCGGCACCCTGCTCACGCTCTCCCGAGCCGAGTTCGCGGCCATCATGTCCACGGCGCCGCACCTGCGTGACCACATCCAGCAGTTCAGCGCGCTTCCCCTCCAGCGGCAGAACCGGCACGGCGAGGCCGAGATCGCGATGTCGGCCGGCCATACCGGCGAGGCCGATCTGCCCGGCACCTTCGTCGACTACGAATCCAAGCCGCGGGAGTACGAACTCTCCATCGCGCAAACCGTGCTGCGGGTCCACACGAGGGTCGCCGACCTCTACAACGGGCCGATGAACCAGACCGAGGAGCAACTCAGGCTCACCATCGAGGCGCTGCGCGAGCGCCAGGAGCACGAGCTGGTCAACAACCGGGAGTTCGGGCTGCTCCACAACGCCGCCTTCAAGCAGCGGTTCCAGACCCACTCCGGCCCGCCCACCCCCGACGACCTCGACGAGCTGCTCTGCCGCCGCCGCGGCACCAAGCTCTTCCTCGCCCACCCCAGGACGATCGCGGCGATCGGGCGTGAGATGAACGCCCGCGGCCTGTACCCGGACCACGTGGACGTCGGCGGCCAGCAGGTCCCGGCCTGGCGAGGGGTCCCGATCCTGCCCTGCAACAAGATCCCCATCAGCAAGGAGAACACCAGCTCGATCCTCGCCATGCGCACCGGCGAGGACAACCAGGGCGTGATCGGCCTGCGCCAGACCGGTCTGCCGGAGGAGTACGAGCCGGGTCTGTCGGTGCGCTTCATGGGCATCGACGAGAAGTCGATCATCTCCTACCTGGTCACCACCTACTACTCCGCCGCCATCCTCGTGCCCGACGCGCTCGGGGTCCTGGAGAACGTGCAGATCGCCCGCCGGACCGACTAGCGCGGTGACCCGCGCGCCGGCCGGAAGGCCGCGGCGGCCCGGACCTCCCGGGCCGGCCGAGGATGCCCGGGATCCGGGGCAGTCCACCCACCTCACCAAGGAGTTACGGATGCCCGATCCCGGGCCTTCCCCTCTGCAGTCGGGCCTGCCCGGCGCAGCGGCCGCCTTCGGGGCCCACGTCCTCGGCAGCGCGCACACCCGGGCCAGTGCCAGTCCCCAGGCCAGTCCCCGCGCCCGTACGCATGCCAGTCCCCGTCCCAGCCCGAGTGCCCCCTCCCGGGTCCCTGCTTCCGGGGGCCTGTCCGGCCTGCCCGTCCGGTCCGTCCAGCCCCCCGCACCTGCGGCGCCCCCCGCGCCCGTCCCGCCGTCCGGCTTCCCAGCCGCCCGGACGGCGGGGGAGGCGGGGGAGGTGGCCGCCGCGGTCCGCCGGCCGAGCCCCGCCCTGGAACGGATCCTTCGCGGTCCCCAGGGCCTGGGCACGGTGGGTCTGCACTACAAGGACGGCTCGTTCCAGTACGTCCTGATCGCGGCCGACCGACTCTGACCGCATCCGGCCCATCTGGCCCCGTCTGACCTCATGCGGAAGGGGGGGAGAGCCCCAAACGGGCAAGGAGACGGCAAGGGGGGGGAGGGGGGAAGGAGTGTTAAAGACAAAGAGGGTGTTTTGTGACAAGACGCACAAGACAA
>NZ_JBSGWY010000001.1:17047-24554 GCF_053609145.1 Streptomyces sp. NPDC054961
TTGGGCCCCTTTTTACCCTGTGCGCTCGGGCCCGGAATCTCCTGGCGCCCCGGCCCCCTTCCGGTCAGTAGCGGGGACAGGATTTGAACCTGCGACCTCTGGGTTATGAGCCCAGCGAGCTACCGAGCTGCTCCACCCCGCGTCGGTAGACCCCACTGTACGGCACCCACGGGCCGGTGCCTCGCCATTTCTCCAGCTCAGGCCCCGGCGGTCTCCCGGGGTGGCCGGATTCCATCCGTCCTCTAGGTCGCGGCCCCTAGGGTGATCACAGCAGCTGGTTCGCCCCCGCCCTCCAGGCGGGACGCGTCGTAAGAGGGAACCCGGTGGGAATCCGGGACTGCCCCGCAGCGGTGAGCGGGAACGACCGCCGTCATACGCACTGGGCCCGTACGGGTCTGGGAAGCGACGGCCAGTAGGTGTCTGCCCGAAGGGGAGGCGCGCCCGCAAGTCCGAAGACCTGCCCGTTGCCCGCGCACGCACCGTCGTGCGCGGACATTCCGGTGACCTCGTGGGCGGGTCGGTGGACATCAGACGGTCGTGTGCGTGCCCTGCGCACGACGTACCGTCCGGTCGGCCATCCCTTCGCCTCCGCGCCCCGCGTCCCGTCACCGGGATCCATGGAGACGTGCTCGCGAAGGAGAGTTCCGTGACGATCGAGTCCACCCCCGAGGCCGTACGCGCCACCGTGTACGGCTACCCCCGCCAGGGTCGCAACCGGGAACTGAAGAAGGCGATCGAGGGCTACTGGAAGGGCCGCGTCAGCGCCGAAGCCCTCCACGAGACCGCGGCCGGCCTGCGCCGGACGAACTGGCGGCAGCTGGCCGAGGCCGGCATCACCGAAGTGCCCACCGGCGACTTCTCGTACTACGACCACGTCCTCGACACCAGCGTCATGGTCGGCGCGGTCCCCGCCCGCCACCGCGCGGCCGCCGCAGCGGACGCGCTGGACGGCTACTTCGCGATGGCCCGCGGCACCCAGGACGTGGCTCCGCTGGAAATGACCAAGTGGTTCGACACCAACTACCACTACCTGGTGCCGGAACTCGGTCCCGACACCGTCTTCACCGCCGACTCCACCCGGCAGGTCGCCGAGCTGAAGGAAGCCCTGGCGCTCGGCCTCAAGGCCCGCCCCGTGCTGGTCGGACCGATCACCTACCTGTTGCTGGCCAAGCCCGCGCCCGGTGTGGCCGAGGACTTCCAGCCGCTCACCCTGCTCGACCGGCTGCTGCCCGTCTACGCCGAGGTCCTCGCCGACCTGCGGGCCGCCGGAGCCGAATGGGTCCAGCTCGACGAACCCGCCCTGGTCGCGGACCGCACCCCGGCCGACCTGGGCGCCGCCGCCCGCGCCTACCGCGACCTGGGCGACCGCGCCGCACGCCCCAAGCTGCTCGTCGCCTCCTACTTCGACCGGCTCGGCGAGGCCCTGCCCGTCCTGGTCAAGGCCCCCGTCGAAGGCCTCGCCCTGGACTTCACCG
Source organism: Streptomyces sp. NPDC054961 (assembly GCF_053609145.1). Lineage (NCBI taxonomy): Bacteria > Bacillati > Actinomycetota > Actinomycetes > Kitasatosporales > Streptomycetaceae > Streptomyces > Streptomyces sp. NPDC054961. Next base: position 18,523 of record NZ_JBSGWY010000001.1, read on the forward strand.
ACCGGGCCGCCGCCAACCTCGCCGACCTCGCCGCCGTCGGGGGACTCCCGGGCAAGCGGCTGGTCGCGGGCGTGGTCAACGGCCGCAACATCTGGATCAACGACTACGAGAAGTCACTCGCGACCCTCGGCACCCTCCTGGGCCTCGCCGGCCGGGTCGACGTGGCCGCCTCCTGCTCCCTCCTGCACGTCCCGCTCGACGCGGCCGCCGAGCGCGACACCGACCCGCAGATCCGCCGCTGGCTGGCCTTCGCCCGGCAGAAGACCGCCGAGATCGCCACGCTGGCCCGCGGACTCTCCCAGGGCACCGGCGCCATCGCCGGCGAACTCGCGGCCAACCGCGCCGACCTCGCCTCCCGGACCCGCTCCGCGATCACCCGCGACCCCGCCGTACGGGCCCGGACCGCTGCCGTCACCGCATCCGACGGCCGTCGCTCCGAGCCCTACGAGCGGCGGGCGGTCGCGCAGCGCGCCCACCTCGGCCTGCCCCTGCTGCCCACGACGACCATCGGCTCCTTCCCGCAGACCGCCGAACTGCGCACCGCACGCGCGGACCTGCGCGCGGGACGGCTGGACGAGGCCGGCTACGAGCACCGCATCGAGGCCGAGATACGCGAGGTGATCGCCTTCCAGGAGAAGACCGGCATCGACGTCCTGGTACACGGTGAGCCCGAACGCAACGACATGGTCCAGTACTTCGCCGAACAGCTCACCGGATACCTCGCCACCCAGCACGGCTGGGTCCAGTCCTACGGAACCCGCTACGTCCGGCCGCCGGTCCTGGCCGGGGACATCTCCCGCCCCGATCCGATGACCGTGCGCTGGACGACGTACGCCCAGGCGCAGACGGCGAAGCCGGTCAAGGGGATGCTGACCGGCCCGGTGACCATGCTCGCCTGGTCGTTCGTCCGCGACGACCAGCCCCTCGGCGAGACCGCCCGACAGGTCGCGCTCGCCCTGCGCGACGAGGTCAACGACCTCGAGGCGGCGGGGACTTCCGTCATCCAGGTCGACGAACCCGCGCTGCGTGAAACGCTGCCGCTGCGGGCGGCCGACCACGCCGGATACCTCGACTGGGCGACCGAGTCCTTCCGCCTCAGCACCTGCGGGGTACGGCCGGAGACCCAGATCCACACCCACATGTGCTACGCCGAGTTCGGCGACATCGTCGAGGCCATCGACGCCCTCGACGCCGACGTGATCAGCCTGGAAGCGGCCCGCTCGCACATGAGGGTGGCCGGTGAACTCGCCGGCGCCCGCTACCCCCGTGAGGTCGGTCCCGGCGTCTGGGACATCCACTCCCCGCGCGTCCCGTCCGCCGCGGAGGCCGCGGCCCTGCTGCGCAAGGGGCTGGAGGCCATCCCGGCCGGGCGCCTGTGGGTCAACCCGGACTGCGGCCTGAAGACCCGCGGCTGGCCCGAGACGAAGGCCTCGTTGGAGCACCTGGTCGAGGCCGCGCACCAGGTCCGTTCGGAGGTCACGACGGTCTGATCCCCCGGTCGCCCGCGGGGGCCCGGAGGGGGGACGGGTGGCGGCCCCGGCCCGCCGCCGCCCGTCCTGCTCCGGGTCAGAACCAGGTGAGGGTGAGGGGGAAGGTGGTGGTTGCGGTGGCTGGGGTGGTGTCGGTGGCGGTGGCGGTGATCTGGAGGGTGCCGGTGGCCCAGGGTTTGCCGGTGATGCGGCCGGTGGTGGTGTCGAGGGTGAGGCCCCAGGGGAGTCCGGTGGCGGTGTAGCGGACGGGGGGTTTGCCTCCGGTGGTGGTGAGCTGGATGGTGCAGGACTGGTTGAACGTGCAGGTCTGCGGGCCGGGGTCGGTCAGCTTCAGCCCACCGGTGGTGGGGGTCGGCGACGGAGTCGGGGTCGGCGTGGGCGTGGGCTCCGTGGAGGCGTCGAACACCTCGCTGATCGGCTGCACATTGGCCGCGTTTCCCGCGTGCGTCCCGGTGGCGAAGAGGTCCTCGAGGGTGCGCAGCAGGTGGTGGTGGTTGAAGGCGGTCGCGTACGTGCCCGTCTTGACGTGCGCCCCGTAGAGGACGGTGGCGATCTGGTTGGACCCGAGGTAGTTGTCCTCGTCCCATGTCAGGACCAGCAGGCTGTTGTTGGCCTTGGCCCACTGCGCGTAGGCGTCGATGCTGTTCTTCGTCCAGGTGTCACCCGTGGCGACCGAACAGGAGTGCATGTCGTTGCACTGGTTGGGCACCACGAACGACAGGTTCGGCAGCGCCGCGAAATTGCCCTGTGGGAACTGCGCCCACGTCTTTCCGGTGTTCAGCGGCACGTTCTTGAAGGCGAACCACGGATTGTGCTTCTGCGCGTACTGGCCGCTGGTGCAGGCCGTGGAACCCTCGGCGGGCAGGTCCTCGTTGTACGTCGCGAAGGTCTTGCCGGTCGCGAGGAGCTCCTGGCCCAGGTTGGCCGCGGTCATCGACTGCGGGGTGTAGCAGCCGTCCCCGGTGATGCCCTGGGTCGCGCCGGAGAAGAGGTTGAAGTAGTTCGGCTGGCTGGGGTGGGTCAGCGCCTTCATGCCGGTCAGGCTCGCTCCGCCGCCCGCCAGCTGGTTGATGTAGGGGGCGTTGGCGCTGCCGATGACCTCCCCGTACTGCTTGTTCTCGTACACGACGACGACCACGTGGTCGTACGAGGGCAGTGCGGCGGCGGCCGCGTTCGCGAGGGCCGCCGAGCCGCTGTCGGCCCCCTGGGAATGGGCCAGGGTGAAGGCGCCGAGCAGGCCGAGCGCGCCGAGTCCGGCGACGAGAGCGGACCGGCGGGCCCGGCGTCTCGCGCTCGCCTCCGGCGGGGCAGGGATGGACATGGGTGGTCTCTCCTCATGGTGGACGGGGTGTGTGGGGTGTGCGGGTGCGTGGGGTGTGCGGGTGTGCGGGGGACGAACGGGGTGTGCGGCGTCATTCCTCACGCCGGGCCGCGCCGGCCACGGCGACGTTCAGGAACCGGGGTACGGGTCGCTCCCGGTCGCGGAAGTCCTCCGCGACCGCGGCCCGTACCGCCGTCAGCCGGGCCTCGGGCAGCAGCGCCAGCACGCTCCGGCCCGGACGCCGGCCGGGCGGCCAGACGCTCAGGGCTCCGGCCCGGCGGGCGCACGCCACGGCCCGCTCCAGATCCGCCGCCCGGGCCGCCGGGCCGTTCGCGCCCTCGGGGCCCGCGCGTACGGCGAGCAGCACCAGCCGGGCCCCCGAGGCGGCCGGGTCGAAGCCGACGTACCGCCGGCGCCGGGACTCCCGTGGACGCGGCCCCGGACCCAGCAGGAGGGCCCTGCCGGGCCGGGCGTAGAGCACCCCCCGGCGCAGCGCGTCGTCGCCGTCGGGCAGGGCGCGGGCCATCAGGCGGGCCAGGTGCGCCCGGTCCGGATCCTCGCCCGCCCGGGTGTGTACGTCGGCCACCGCGAGGGCCACCGCGCAGTCGGCGGCCTCCGCCGTGTCCAGCCCGGCGGCCGGGGTGAGGGAGCCCTGTACGTGGAGGTCGGTCCCGCCCCGGCCGAACCCGGCGCGGGCCAGTGCGCGCAGCAGGGCGTACGGCCGGGCGGCCCAGGCCGGGGTGGCCGGTGGCGGTCCGGACAGGGTCAGCGGCACGTCGCAGCTGTCCGCGGGGTGGCCGAGGGAGCTCAGCCGGACCAGGCCGTCGGTGCGCGGGGCGGCGGCGGCCGCCACCGGCCATCCGGCCGCCGCGACCAGGTGGGGGGAGCCCAGGTGGAAGGCGTACGGGGCGCTCCAGACGGCGGCGGGAGGCCGGCCGTGCGCGGACTGGAGGGCGTGGGCGACGAGCCGGAAGAGCGGGTCGGCGGTGGCCCGGCGCGCGAGGTCCACGCCGGGGTCGGCCAAGGGCGCCGGCGCCGAAGCCGAAGCCGAAGGCGGAGCCGGTGCCGAAGCGGGGGCGTCGGCGGCCGCGCCCGTCACCGCTCGTCCTTGCGGGCCAGCATCCGGTAGGCGTTCCCGCCGTCCGTGCGCCGGGCCGCGACCGTGCGCAGCGCGTCGAGCACCGCCGCGGCGGCGAAGCACGGCAGCGCGGCCGCCCGTACGGCACGACCGAGGGCGCGTCGGCCGGGTGTGGCCGGAGCGGCCCACGGCCGGTCCGCGTCAGGGGCCAGCCGGGTCGTGGTCAGGGCCACGGCGCCGACGAAGTCGTTGCCCTGGTGGGCCCGGCCGTGCTCCTCGGCCAGCACGGTGAACCCCCGGTCGGCCAGCGCCTCGCGCAGGTTCGCGGCCGGGATCAGATGCTGGTGCTGAGGCTGGAACCAGGGCAGCCAGGCTGGGCCGAGCAACCGGGCCATCCGCGACTGCGGGTCCGGGAGCTCGATGGTCAGGTACCCGCCGGGGGCGAGGACGGCGGCCGCCGTGTCCAGTTCCGTGAACGGGTCCCGGGTGTGCTCCAGGTAGTGGTACATGCTGACCACCTCGTACTGGCCCGCCAGCTTGACCGCGAAATCCGGGAACTGGCCCTGGTGTCCCGTCTCCACCCAGCCGCGCCGCTCCGCCTCGCGGACTCCGCCGCCCATGTCGAGCCCGTCGAAGCGGGTGTCCGGCCAGACGGCCCGCGCGGCATTGCAGAAGTGGCCGTGCCCGGTGCCGACGTCGAGCCAGGACGTGGGCCGGGTATGGGGCCGGAGCATCTCGGCGCGGCTGCGGTAAGCCGCGCCGAGCCGCCCGAAGACCGTGGCCGCGCCCTCGCCGCCGCGGCCGTCGTAGAAGTCGCGGTAGTAGAACTCCAGTCCCTCCAGGGTCAGCCGGGGGTTCTGGAAGACGTGCCCGCAGTCCGCGCATTCCTCGAGGGTGAACAGGCCGGGCTTGGCCTGGAGCAGATCGGGCACCTGGACGCGGACGGACAGCTGCTGGGAACCGCACCAGGGGCAGTCCGGACGGCGCGTTTCGAAGAACCGGTCGGTCCCTGCGGCCAGGTCGTCCCGGTAGGCGGCGGCGGCCCGTTCGGCGACGCGCGCGGCCTCGCGGCCCGCGTCCCGTCCGGCGTCCGGCGGGGTGAACCCCGCGGCGCCCCCCACGCCTGCGCCCACGCCCGCGGGCGCCGCGTCCGCGCCGTCCCGGGGACGGGCCGTCGCGGCGGCCGTGCGCAGGGCGGCGCCCAGCGAGCGCACCGGCCGGGCGGCCGTGGCCAGACGCAGGTCGGCCGGGCGCAGCGGTGCGCCGGGCCGGCCTAGGGCGAGGTACGGCTGGATCCAGTACAGCCCCGCGGCGGCGGCCCCCCACCGGCCCTGGCGCACGGCGACAGCCGCCAGCAGCGCCAGCCCGGCGAGCTGCGCGGCGGCCACCGTCCCCGGCGGCAGGCCCTGGGCCCGGAGCTCGGCGGCCCGCGCCGGGCCGGTCGCGGCGGGAGCCGGTCCGCCGCGAAGGGCCGGAGCGACGGCGATCCCCGTGGCGTCGGAGGCGTACTCCTTCAAACGGCGCACCAGCGCCTGGAGTTCCGCCGGAGTGGCGTGCGCCTCCGACGGGTCCAGCCCGGCCCGCGCGAGCACCTGCTCGGAGACGAGCACGGCGAAGCCCGCCCCGCGCCCCTCGCCGAGACGGTCCTGCCGGTAGCCGGCCGGATCGACCAGCCGGAGCAGGCCCAGCACCCGCTCCGTGGCCAGATCGGCGGGCAGCAGGTCCAGTACCCGCAGCCCCTCCCGGTCGGCGTACGCGCAGGCGGCGAGGAAGGTGGCCGCGTCGGCCTCGACCCCGCGGGAGGTGAACAGCCGCCATCCGGCGGCGCGCGGCACCCCGTCCGCCGCGGGCGCGGTCATGGGCAGCACCGGGATCGCCCGCAGCCGGCGGGCGGTGCGCACGGTGCCCGCACCGAGCGCGACCAGGACCGCCGCGGAAGCCCACCGGACGGAGGGAAGAGGACGCGGGGGGAGGACGGGGAGGGAAGTGAGGGAAGTGAGGGGAGTGAGCGGGGAACGCGTCATACGAGTTTCTCCAACCGGTCGGGGGCGGGGGGCGGCGGCGCCCCCCCCGCCCCGGGGGGCCGCGGCGCGCCGCCCCCCCCCGCGCGCGCCGGGGCCGCCGGGCACGCGCGCGCGCGCCG
>NZ_JBSGWY010000001.1:24564-35634 GCF_053609145.1 Streptomyces sp. NPDC054961
CTCCTCGACGCCGGGGACCTGTGGGGCGCGGCCGCGCTCAACCCCCGCCAGTGGCGCGGGCGGGACGGCGCCGCCGCGTGCCGCCCCCACGGGCCGGGCCCGGCGGGGGGGGCCGCCCCGCGCGGGGTGTCCGGGGCCGGGCGGCGCGCCCCCCCCCGGCGGGGGCCGGGGTCGTCCAGCACGGCCGTCAGCGCGTCGCGCAGTTCTTCGGCCCGGGACCTGCCGAACCGCACCCTCACCCCGGCCCCGGCCAGGGCCACCTGCCGGGCGACGATCGGCTGGTCGTCGCGGATCGGCGCGACCACCAGCGGCAGCCCGTGCGCGAGGGCCTCGCACACGGTGTTGTGGCCGCCGTGGCAGACCACCGCGTCCAGGTGCGGCAGCAATTCCAGCTGAGGCACCCTCTCCCGCAGCAGTACGTTCGAGGGGACCGCGCCGACCAGGGCGCCAGGGGCCACCAGCACCAGCTGGACGTTGGCGGAGAGTCGTTCGGCGGCTCCGAGGACCGCGTCGTAGAAGCGGCCGCCCGCCTCCTGGTTGAGGGTCCCCAGCGATACGAGCACCCTGCGCCGCTCCGGGTCCAGCCGCCTCCAGGGGAACGCGGGCGCGGGTGGCCGGGAGCCGAAGGCCGGGCCGACGAAGGCGTAGTGCGGCGGGAACTCCTCGTCCGCTCCCACCAGTTCGCGGCTGGAGAACACCAGGACCAGCCGGTCCGAGAACAGCGGATCCCACGCGCCGGCCGTGTCCGGGCCGACGCCGTCCGGGCCGGCGCCGCATTCCGCGAGCAGCCCCCCGATCTGGGCGGCCACCCACTCCCCGACCTTCGGGAAGTCCGTGAAGGGGCGGGTGAGTTCGGCCGAGGTGCTGGCGGAGGTGGCCCACGGGACACCGAGCCGGCGCGCGACCACCGGGCCCGCCAGCGCCTGCTGATCGGCGACCAGCACGTCCGGCCCGAAGGCGTGGACCGCCCGCGTCACGCCCGGCGCCATCGCCCTGGCCAGCGGCACCAGCGCCTCCTCCCAGAGGAACCGCAGCGCACCGACCCCCCGCAGATCGCGCCAGCGGGCGTGCAGCGCCGCGTAGTCGCCGCCGGATTCCGCTTCCTCCCCAGCGGGCAGGATCCGGGCGTGTTCGGGCAGCAGCCGGGACAGTGCTCCGGCCGGACCGGTCCAGGCGACCTCGTGGCCCCGGGAGGCCAGTTCGCATCCGACGGCCACGGTCGGATTGACGTGGCCCGCCAGCGGCGGCACGGTGAAGAGCACCTTCACGGGACCAGAGCTCCCGCCCGCGGCCGCGCCGCCGCGGCGGCCGGGGCCGCCGCCTCGAGATGGGCCAGTACGGCCGCCCGCAGGGCTCCGCTGTTCTCCTTCAGCACGTCGTGTCCCAGGCCCGGCAGGATCTCGATCGCGGTGACGTGCGGGGCGTGGCGGGCCAGTTCCCTTGCCCCCGGGACGAGTTCGGAGTGCTCGCCGCAGACGATCAGTACCGGACAGCTCAGCCCGGCGTAGTCGGCCGGGGTGAAGGTGCGGCTCGCCGCGATGTCCTCGATGAGCGTGGTGCGGTTGAGCAGGTCGTCGGCGATGGCCGTGAGATGGGCCGCCTTGCGCAGGCGCAGCGTGAGCAGCTCGCCGGGTACCGCACTGTCCTCGAGGCTGAGCGCGGCCGCCGACAGGGTGTCCAGCATGTTCTCCACCCAGGCTCCGCTGAGCGGCGGTTCGAGCAGGGTGAGCCCGGCGACGCGGTCGGGCCGCGCGAGGGCCGCGTGCAGGGCCAGGGTGCCGCCGTAGCTGTTGCCGACGAGGTGCACCGGACGCTGCCCGAGGCCGAGCGCCCCGAGCAGCGCGAACAGGTCCCGTACGGCGCTGCGGCTGTCGTAGCCGGTCGCCGGCCGGTCGCTGCGGCCATGGCCGCGCAGGTCGTAGAGGACGACCTCGTGCCCGGCCCGGGCCACCGGCACGGCCAGGGGGCAGTAGAAGGAGGACAGGTTGTCGACGACGAGTCCGTGGAGGAACACGACCACGGGGCGGTCGGCGGCGGCTTGCGCGGTGGCCGCTTGCGCGGTGGCCGGGAGTTGCTGGACGTGGAAGCGGACGCGATCCGCGGGGACGAAGGCCATGTCGGGATCACCCGGCCGAGGCGGAAGAGCCGGCGGGGAGCGACGGGACGCGCGCGAGGGAGGCGTGCGTGACCCGGCCGATGTGCGTGACGAGTTCGCCGACGGACATCGCGAGGATGGCGTCCATGTCCTTCTCGGCGATGAAGGCCATCAGGTCCACCTGAGTGCCGTAGCGGTGGTGGAGCTGCTCGGCGAGGGCGACGAACTCGATGCTCTCCAGGGCGAGATCCTCGTTGAAGGTCGTCTTCATCGTGACCTCGTCCGCGAGGAGGAACTCGTCACCGACGATCTCCACGAGCATGCCGGTGATCTCGGCGAGGATGTCAGCTGCCATGACTGGTCTCCATGAGGTGGAAGGGGACGGGGGACGGATCCGCGGGGTGGGCGGTCCAGGCGACCACGTGGTCGATCGGCGTGTCCGCGAGCAGGGTGGTACGGATGGGGGAGGAGTGCCCGTCGGGTGAGAGCACCCGCAGTCGGCCGGAGCCCGGTTCGCCGGACACCCGCCAGTCGCGCGGCCGGCCGCCGAGCCCGGTTCCCGCCGCCTTGGCCGCCGACTCCTTGGCGCACCACAGCGCCGTGAGCGCGGCCGGCAGGCCGGTGCCCTCGTGGGCCGCCAGCCGTTCGGCGAGGACGAGTTCCTCCGGCGCCAGCGCGATGCGGATCAGCGCGTCCGGATCGGTGGTCACCGGTTCCACGTCGATGCCGACCGGGTGGGCGCGGTGGGCGAGGGCGACCGCGATCCGGTCCTTGTGGGCGATCGTCAGCCGGGCGCCGCCGGCCAGCGGACCCTCGGCGAGGGGCCGGCCCGCCGGGTCGTTGCCGACGGGAACCTCCGCCGGGAAGACCGGCCCGGCTCCGCCGTCCCACAGCAGCTGCCGCAGGGCGTCCTTGGCGGCGATGCGGCCCAGCAGCCAGGGCGACCGGGCGCGGGGCGCCAGCCGCTCGTACACGGCGCGCTCGGCGGCGCCGAGGTAGCGGCGCATGACCAGCTCCTGGGACGCGGGATCGGTCCAGCGGCGCCGGGCCAGGCACCACCCGGCGGGCTGGGGTTCGCCGATGCCGCAGACCTCCGGGGAGAACTTCATCGGCCAGACCCGCTCGTCGGCGCCGAAGCGGCGGTACGTCCAGCCGTCGATCCGGGCCCACACCGTGCCGTCGCCCCGGCACAGCTCGATGTCACCGCGCACGGTCACCTCGCGCACCTCGCGGATCCGGGCCGTGGCGGCCACGAGCTCGTGCGGGGCGGGCGGCGGCCCGGAGAACCGGATGCGGTCCACGGTGGCGGGGAACACCAGCCGGTCCACCGGGAGCCGCAGCTGCATCCAGTGCCCGAACAGCTGCCCGGCGGCATCGAGCAGCGCCCCCGGGTCGGGCAGCGCCCGCAGAATCCCGAGGATGCCGTCCGAGCCGACGGCCCGCACCTCGTGCACCCCGGCGAAGCGGGGGCCGTGGAACATCCACCGGTCGCGGTAGAGCGCCTCGGCGCTGACGGGGGCGGGGCGTGGATCGCTCAGCGGGGCGGGGTCGGGGGCGGGGAGCGCCGCGTACCGCTCGCCGAGGAGCACGACCACGTCGGCGTACGCGCCGAGGCCGACACGCATGCGGCCGGGCCCTTCGCTCCGCACGGTGACGGCGAGGTCGAGGGCCGGTTCGACGGGCAGCCAGCGCAGGGCCCGAACGCGGTCGTAGCCGAGGACGGCGAGGCCGGGCGGGGCGCAGCGCAGGGCGGCCTCGGCCGCCAGCTCCAGCATCGTCGTCATGGGCACGACGGGAAACCGGTCGGAGTCCTCCGGCCAGTCCTCGGGCTGCAGGTACACGCAGTGGTCCCGTACGTAGGGCAGCGCGCCCAGCGAGAGGCGCAGGGTGTGGTCCCCGGTGAGGGGCGGGCTCGCGCCCGGCCGGGCCCGCGCGACGGCCGGGGCGGTCGGGGCGGTCGAAGGGGCGTCGTCGAGGACCGCGTCCAGGGCGGACAGCAGCACCGGCCGAGGCGCGGGAGCCGCCGACACGGCGGGGGCCACCGGAGCCGTGGGCGTGGGCGTGGGCGTGGCCGTGGCCGGGTTCCGGGCCGGGGCGGGGGCCCGGGGCGGGAGGCCGCCCAGGGCGGCGCGCGCCGCCTCGCCGAGACGGACCAGCGGCGAACCGAGGTCCAGTTGCACGCTCCGCCCTCCGGCGGCGGGTACGGACCGTACGGCTGCCGGGGCGGGTGCCTGGGTGGGTGCGGGTGTGGGTGCGGGTGCCGTGGCCGGCGCCGCGGCCGCCCGCCGCGCGCCCGCGGGCCGGTCGGGCGACAGGCGTTCCCACCGCGGTGCGTGGCCCTCGGTCCACAGCGCGGCGCAGGTGCGCCGCAGGGCGGCCACGCCCGGGAGGCGGGATGAGGCGGCCGACACCGAGAGGTGGGGGCGGTCGCGGAGGGTGTCCTCGACGAAGCCCGGCAGGCTCCCGGGACCCAGGGTGACGAAGCTTCGGACGCCCGCGTCCTCGTAGAGGCCCAGGGTCAGCTCCCGGAACCTGACCGGCTCCAGGAGGTGGCGGACCACGAGGGCGCGTACGTCGTCGGGTGCGGCGGGGAAAGGAGAGCAGGTGGTCGCCGACCAGATGGGGAGGGCGCCGGGCCGCAGCGGCAGCCGGCCGAAGGCGGCCCGGACCTGACCGAGGTAGGGCTCCCACATCGGCGTGTGGAAGCCGGAACGGAAGGGAAGTTCCTGGCCGAGCACTCCCTCGCTCCGCAACCGTTCCACCACGGCGGCCACCTGCGCGGGCGCGCCGCATATCACCGACTGGTGCGGGCAGTTGTCGTGGCTGACCACCACCTGGTCCAGTCCGCCGAGGGCCGCCCGCGCCCTTTCCGCCCCGCATCCCAGGGCCGCGTAGACCAGGTCCGGGACCTTCAGTGACCCGGGCCGGAGCGAGTCCAGGAACGCGTCGGCCGCGTCCTGCGGATACAGGCCGGCGGCGACCATCGCCGCCCACTCGCCGAGGCTGTGGCCCGCCAGCACGTCGGCCTCCAGGCCCAGTTCCGGCAGCACCCGGGCGTAGAAGCGGCCCGTCGCGAGGGCGTCCAGGGCGCGTTCCAGCAGCGCGTCGCCCCGGCCGAGGCGCGGCCGTTCCAGCCCGAGCAGGTCCGCCACCTCGTCCAGCTCCGGGGCGAACTCCGGCTCCAGGCCCGGGAACAGGAACGCCGTCCGGCCGCCCAGCGGCTCCGGTGCGAACCACACCTCCCCGCGCCCCCGCCAGGCCCCGCCACGCGCCACCACCTTCGCGGCCAGCGCGAGCCGCTGCGGCGTGGGCCCCACCACGGCGAGCCGGCACGGCCCGTCGCCACCGGACACCGGGGAGCCGGCCGCCAGCCGCACCGAGAGCTCCGCCACGTTCTGCGCCCCCATCAGGAGCACGTCCTCCCGCCCGGCGGCCTCCACCGGCGCGGCCGAGCGGCCCAGGGGCAGGAACCGGCGCCCGGGCGCGGGACGGTGTACGGCGCCGGGGGCCTCCTCCAGCACCACGTGCGCGTTGATGCCGCCGAACCCGAACGCGTTGACCCCGGCCCGGCGAGGCACCCCGGGCGTCCCGCGTTCCCACGGCCGCGCCACGGTCACCGGCCGCATCCGGGTCCGGGCCAGGTCCGGGTGCGGCTCCTCCAGGTGCAGCGTCGGCGGCAGCACCCCCTCGTGCACCGCGAGCGCCGCCTTGATCAGCCCGGCCATCCCGGAGGCCTGCATGGTGTGCCCGAGCATCGACTTCACCGAGCCGAAGCCGATGCCGTCCCCGGGCCCGTTCCCCTCCCCGGGGCCGAAGACCTGCGCCAGGGTGTCCAGTTCGGCCGCGTCGCCGACCGGGGTCCCGGTCCCGTGCGCCTCCAGCAGTCCCAGCGCGCCGGGCGCCCGCGGATCCAGCCCCGCTTCCCGCCAGGCCCGCTCCAGCGCCCGTACCTGGCCGGCGACGAGCGGGCTCATCAGGCTCGCGGCGCGGCCGTCGCCGGCGACGCCCGTGCCGCGGATCACCGCGTAGATCCGGTCGCCGTCCCGCTCCGCGTCCGCCAGCCGCTTCAGCAGCACCACTCCGGTGCCCTCGGACAGCAGGGTGCCGTCCGCCCGCCGGTCGAAGGGACGGATGCGCTCGCTCGGGCTCAGCGCCCGCAACTGCGTGAACACGCTCCACAGGGTGGCGATGTGGCAGTGGTGCACGGCCCCGGCGACCACCGCGTCGCAGCGTCCGCCGGCCAGCAGCCCCACCGCCTGGTCCACCGCCAGCAGCGAGGAGGCGCAGGCCGCGTCCAGGGTGTAGGCCGGGCCGCGGAAGTCCAGCCGGTTCGCCGTCCGGGCGGCCGTGAAACTCGGCACGAGCCCGATCGACGCGTCCGGCCGCTCAGGACCCAGGGCGTCCTGGAAGGCCTCGCGCACCGCGGCGATCCGCCGCTCACCCAGTTCGGGCGCGACCTCCCGGAGCGTCTGCACCAACTGGTGTGCCGTACGGACCCGTTGGTCGAGCCGTGCGGTGGCCACGCCCATGAACCCGCCGCGCCCCAGCACCACCCCGATCCGTGAGCGGTCGGCCGGCAGGCGGTCCTCGCCGCCCGCGTCGGCTATCGCCTCGGCCGTCGCGTGCAGGGCCAGCATCTGGTCCGGCTCGGCCCCCTCCACGGTGGCCGGCATGATCCCGAACCGGGTCGGGTCGAAGGCGGCGAGCCCGTCCACGAAGCCGCCGCGCCGGCAGTAGAACCGGTCGCCGGCCACTGGGCCGGTGGCTCCGTCCGGGTCGTAGTACACCTCGGGGTCCCAGCGGCCGGGCGGGACGTCACCGATGCAGTCCGTACCGGCGAGGAGGTTGCGGCGGTACGAGGCCAGGTCCGCGGCGCCGGGGAACACCGCGCCCATCCCGACGATCGCCGCATCGGCCGGCCGCGGGCCGCGCCGGTGCCCGCGGTCAGCCATGCTGGCCACGCTCCTCGCTCTCCCCGGCCATCAGGACCACCTGTACGTCGGTCCCGTGCGACAGTTCGGCGAGGAAGGCGGCGGCGCCGGCCTCCGGCTCGATCAGCGGAACGCCGCGCCGTGCGTACGCGCGGGCGAGCTCGGGGCTGACCATCCCGCCCGCCTCCGCGGCCCAGGGGCCCCAGTCGACGGACAGCACCCGGCCCGGGAAGGACTCCGCCCAGGTGTGGGCCAGGCAGTCGAGGGCGTCGTTGGCGGCGGCGTAGTCGCTCTGGCCGCGGTTTCCGTACACCCCCGCCACGCTGCCGAACAGGGCGAGGAACCGGGGCGCGGGAGCCGTGCCGTGCTCGGCCGCCGCGACGGCGAGATGCCGGGCGCCGGTCACCTTAGTGGTGAACACGGCCTCGAACGAAGCCGGTTGCTTGTCGAGGAGTAGGCCGTCCCGCAGGGTTCCGGCTCCGTGCACGATGCCGTCGAGGCGCCCGTGCCGTTCCCGTACGCGGGCCACCACGGCCCGCACCGCCTGTCCGTCCGTGACGTCCGCGCAGTGGTAGCGGACGGACGCGGCTACCTCCCCGAGGGCCGTCAGGGTGGCCCGCACCTCGCGCTCGGCGAGGATCCGGGAGGCCGCGGCCTCGATCTCCGCGGGCGTGCGCAGACCGGTGGCGATGAGGGCGGCGCGCAGGGCGGCCCGGTCGGTGGCGTGCCCGAACTCCTCGGCGCCGGCGCGAGGTTCCGGGGTACGGCCCATCAGTTCGACGTGGCATCCGGTGGCCCGCGCCAGGGCGAGAGCGGTCCGTGCGGTGATCCCGCGGGCCCCGCCCGTGAGCAGGACCACGGAGTCCGGCCCGAGGGGCGGCCGGCCGCCGACGGGGGCGAGCGGCGCGGGCACCGGGCGACGGGTGATCCGTACGCCCTGGGCGGTGTACCCGACGGAGGCGGGGCCGGGGTCCTCGGCGGAGGCGGGGTCCTCGGGGCGCGCGCAGATCAGTTCGGCGACGAGCTGGGCCGCGATCCGCTCCGGATCCTCCTTGGGGTGGACGTCCACCGCGCGGATGAGCCTGCCGGGGAACTCGAGGGCGGCGCTGCGTGCGAAGCCGTGGAGTCCGGCGCCGGGGGCGGCGCCGTTCGCGGTGACGAGGAGCAGGCGCCGTACGCCGCCGGTCAGCGTCCGCTGCAAGCCGGGGAAGGCCTCGGGCAGGGCGGGTGCGGTCCCCGGCCGCAGGGCGGAGAGGTCGAGGACCGCGTCGAACCCGGCTTCCGGAGCGTCGAGTTGCGTCACGTCCGCGCCGTGGGCCCGCAAGGCCGAGGCCAGGGCGGGTGCGACGGGCCGGCCGTCGCGATCGCCGTCGGCGGGGCCGTCGCCGACGACTCCGATCCGCAGGCCCCGCAGGGACCCGGGGTCACCGGGCGACGCCGGCAGGGGGACCGGGTCCACGCGCAGGCGGCTGACGGCGGCCGCGACGGGCCTTCCGGCCGGGGAGGTCGCGGGAGCGGTCCGTTCGGCGGGGGTCTCGGCGGGGGTGGTGGTCGCCGGGGGAGCGGTGTGGGCGATGACCCAATCGACGATCCCGCGCAGGGTCTTGATGCGCGACAGTTCCTCGATCGCGGCTTCGGCGGAGCCGCCCGGGTCCTGGGGGAGCCCGATCCGGTCGGCGAGGGCGCCGATGATCTCGACCCGCTTGATGGAGTCGATGGACAGGTCCGCCTCCAGGTCCAGCTCCGGATCGAGCATGTCCCGCGGGTATCCGGTCCGGGTGTGGACGATCTCCACGATCACGTCCATGACCTCGTCGGAGGACCGGGCGGAGTCACCGGGCGGCGCCGACACCGGGTCCGTGGGGACGTCGCCGGGGCGGACACCGTCGGCGGGATCGTGGCCCGGGGCCGCTTCGACGCGGGCCGGGCGGGCCGGTGCTCCGCCGCCGGCGAGCTCCTGACCTGCCGCCCCGGGCTCGCCGGGCCACCCCGTGCCGGAGGCGGGAGCCGGGGCGGCGGGAATCCGGCCGGGGTCGTTGCCGTTGTCGTGGTCGTGGTCGTGGTCGGCGAGGACCGGGGCCGGGACGGGAAGGAAGGGGGCGTGGTCCGTGACGGCGGGGAGCTGGCCGACGACCTGGGAGAAAGGTTCCGCGCCGGCCCAGGACCGTGCGGCGGCCCCGGCCGCCGAGCCCAGGTAGCCGAGCAGGACGTCCCGTTGTGCCTGCACGAGGTCACGCGAGCCGCGCAGGTATTCCAGCACCACCGCGGTGGGGCCGTCCCCGGCCTCCGGCCGGAAGTCTCCGACGGCGGGGGCGGGATCCTGGGCCCCGGCCCGGCTGCCGTTCGCGGCCCGGATGGGGTGGCCATTGGTTCGCCCGGGGCTCGGGCGGTCCGTCGGTCCAGGGCCTGTGGCCGGGCCGGCGCTCGGGGTGGGGGACATCTGAGGGCCTCCTGTGCTGTCTGGCGCCGTGGACCGCGGGTGCGCGGCGGTGACCCGGGAGCCGTCCACGGCGGGGACCCGGTGACCGTTGGGCCGTTCGGCGAGCGGTGTGGGAGCCGGACCCATGGCCATCGGCGTGAGCGCGGCGGGGTCCGCGAGCGCGGACAGGGAAGCCCAGTGGGCCGGGTGGAGGATTCCGGCGGCCGCGGCCCGGTCTCCAGCGGGGACCGGAAGGCCGTTCCCCCCGTCCGCCGGGACGCGTACCCGCTCGGCCGGCCGGAGGCCTCCCGGGATCGGGCGGCCGTCCGCCGTGCGGATCAGGTGGCCGTCGACCAGCCACCCCGGGCGGCGCGGAGCGCGGTCGGGGAGCGGGGAGGTCCGGCCGCGGAACAGTGCCTCCGGCGCCACGGGCACGCCCGCCGCCGCCAGTTCCGCGAGCGCCGTGACCAGCCGGACCAGGCCGTGTTCGCCCGGCACGTCCAGCGGGACCACCGTGTGCGGCCGGTCCCGCAGGATGCGGCCGACCAGGCCGGACAGGATCCGGCCCGGCCCCGCCTCCACGAAGGTGCGGACCCCGGCCGTGTACATGTTCTCCACTTGCTCGACGAACCGGACCGGTTCGGCGAGCTGGCGGGCCACGAGGCCCCGTACGTCCTCGGCGGACGCCGGATACGGGCGTGCCGTCGTGTTCGACCAGACCGGGACGGCGGCGTCGGCCAGCGCCGTCCCGGCCAGCTCCTCGGCGAGGTCCGTGGCGGCTCCCGCCACCACCTCGCTGTGGAACGCGCAGGCCACCGGGATCGGCTGCGCCGACAGGCCCGCCTCCCGCAGCGCGTCCACCGCCGCTGACACGGCGCTGGACGGCCCCGAGATCACGCACTGCTGGGGGGCGTTGTGGTTCGCCACCACGCACCCGGCGCGCTCCGTGATCTCCCGCACCGCCTCCGGCGCCGCCGCCACCGCCGCCATCGACCCGGGATCCGTCCCGGCCGCCGCCACGATGGCCCCGGCCCGTCGCGCGCTCAGCCGCAGCAGGCTCTCCGCGTCCCACACGCCCGCCGCCCACAGGGCGGTGAGCTCGCCGTACGAGTGCCCGGCCACGCAGTCCGGCCGGACCCCCAGCGTCCCGAGCAGCAGGTGCGCCGCCGAACCCGCCAGCCCGAGGGCCGGCTGGGCCACCCGGGTGTCGGTGACCGCGGCGCGCTGTGCGGCCCGCCCTTGGGCGGTGAAGGCGGTCGGAGGGAACATCGCGGAGACCACCGCGCCGGGAGCCGCGTCCAGCAGTTCACGCAGGGCGGGGAAGGCCATGAACAACTCGCCGCACATGCCGGGACGTTGGCTGCCCTGCCCGGGGAACAGGAAGGCCACCTGGCCGGGATCCGCCGACTCTTCCCGTACGTGGACCCCCGCGCCCGGAGCGAAGGCCCGGGCCTGCTCCAGCCGGGCCGCGAGCTCGTCCACGTCGCGGGCCACGACCGCGACGTGGACCGGCCCGGAACCTGGCGCCGCCGCCGCCGGGCGGGGGCGCCGGCCCCCCCGCCGCCCCGGCGCGGCGGTGAGCACCACGCGGGGCGGCCGGCCGGGCCGGGCCCCGCCCGCCGGGC
>NZ_JBSGWY010000001.1:35644-45298 GCF_053609145.1 Streptomyces sp. NPDC054961
TCGCGGGCCGCGCGCCCAGCGCCCGTGAGCGCGCGTCTCCCACACAGCCCAGCCCCCGAGCCCCCCCCCCCCCCCCGGCCCCCAACGCGCGGCGGCCCCCGCGGGGTGGTCGCGCAGCGCCCACGGCCGCCCGGCCGCGGCGTTCTCCTCCAGCCTGGCCGCCAGCCGGGCCATCGCCCGGCCCGCCGTCCGGCGGTCCGCGCCGCGGAAGCAGAACAGCTCGGCCGGCCACTCCTCCAGCCCGTGCCGGGGCTCGTCGGCTCCCGCGTAACCGGCCAGCACCGCGTGGTAGTTCGTACCGCCGAAACCGAAGGCGCTCACACCGGCGATCCGCCGCTGCGGGGGTACCGCCCACGGCCGGGCCTCGGTGTCGAAGAAGAACGGGCTGGTCTCCGGCTGCCAGGCGGGGACCGGCGTGTCGAGGTTCCGCGTCGGCGGCCGTACGCCGGCGTGGACGGCGCGGGCCGCCTTGATCAGCCCGGCCAGCCCGGCCGCGCACTTGGTGTGCCCCAGCTGTGATTTCACCGAGCCCAGCGCACAGGACCCCGGAGCGGCGCCCGAGGCCGTGAACAGCTCGCTCAGCACGGTCAGTTCGGTGCTGTCGCCGACCACCGTGCCGGTGCCGTGCGCCTCGACCAGGCCGACCTCGCGGGGGGTGACCCCGGCCCGCGCGTAGGCCCGTTCCAGGGCCTTGCGCTGTCCCTGCGGACGGGGCGCGGTCAGGCCGAGGGACCTTCCGTCGCTGGAGGCTCCGACCGCCTTGATCACGGCGTACACCCGGTCGCCGTCCCGTTCCGCGTCCGCGAGGCGCTTCAGCACGAGTGCGCCCACCCCCTCGCCGAGGGCGATTCCGTCGGCGGCCGCGTCGAAGGGCCGGCAACGGCCGCCGGGAGACAGTGCGCGGACAGAGGAGAACAGCAGGTAGTCGTTGATGCCGTTGTGGACGTCGGCGCCGCCGCACAGGGCCATGTCGCTGTCGCCGTCGCGTAGTTGGCGGCAGGCGAGGTCCAGTGCGGCCAGCGAGGAGGCGCACGCGGCGTCGACCGTGCAGTTCGCACCGCCGAGGTCCAGCCGGTTGGCGACCCGGCCCGCGATGACGTTGGCGAGCACACCGGGGAACGAGTCCTCGGTGAGGCGCGGCAGTTGTTCGTCCAGTCCGGGCGGGAGGTCGCCCAGATAGCCGGGGTACAGCGCGCGCAGCCCGTAGGCGCCGGCCAGTTCGGTACCGGCCTCCGCGCCGAACACCACCGAGGTCCGGGACCGGTCGAACTCCCGGTCCCTGCCGTACCCGGCGTCCTCGAGGGCCCGCGCCGAGACTTCCAGGGCCAGCAGCTGCACCGGTTCGATCCCGGTCAGCGAGGCGGGCGGGATTCCGTAGGCGAGGGCGTCGAAGGGCATCGGGCCGAGGAAGCCGCCCCAGCGGGACGGGGTGCGCTCGCCCGCCCGCGCCGGGTCGGGGTCGAAGTGGAGCGCCGGGTCCCAGCGTTCGGCCGGCACCTCGCCGACCGCGTCCGTCCCGGCCAGGATCCCGGCCCAGTAGGCGGCGAGGTCCGGCGCGCCGGGGTAGGCGCAGGCCATGCCGACGACGGCGATGTCCAGCGGCTCGGGCGCCGGCGGGTCTTCCGCGGGAGCGGCGACCTCCTCGGCCCGCTGCCGGAGGAACTCGCTCGCGCCCTCGGTGACCTGGGCGTGGAGCGCGGCGACCGTGGTGGTCGCGGAGCGCAGGGTGGCGGCCTGGCCGAGCATGAACAGCCCCTCGGCGTACTGCTCTTCCTCGTCGACGCGTTCCAGCGCGGAGCCGGCCGCGGCGCCGCGCCGCAGCCCCTTGCTGGCGATCCGCAGGCGCCCCAGGTTGAGCCGCTCCAGCTCCTCCCAGACCTCGCGGGGTGCGGCGC
This sequence comes from Streptomyces sp. NPDC054961, assembly GCF_053609145.1. NCBI lineage: Bacteria > Bacillati > Actinomycetota > Actinomycetes > Kitasatosporales > Streptomycetaceae > Streptomyces > Streptomyces sp. NPDC054961. The sequence goes on from NZ_JBSGWY010000001.1 coordinate 37,540, forward strand.
CGCTCTGCGCCAGCCGCCGCCGGGCCTCCCCGAACGCGTCGGCGTACGGGGTGTCCGCGCATCGCGTGGCATGGCCGGGACCGGTGTGCAGCAGCACCGTGTCCGCGCACTCCACGGCGGCGCGCTGGAAGGCCGGCAGCACCGCTCCGGCCGCCACCGCCTCCTCGGTGAACAGGTAGGCGGTCCCCATGAGCACGCCGATCCGCGCGCCCCGCTCGGCCAGCGGGGCCGCCGCGGCGGCCGCCATCGCGGCCGAGCGCTCGTCGTGGATGCCGCCCGCGAACAGCACGTCCAGCGCGGCCGGTTCGGGGCACGACAGCAGGATCTCGATCTGCTCCTCCCACAGCGGGAACGAGGCGCGCGGCCCGACGTGCCCGCCGCACTCGAGCCCCTCGAACACGAACCGCCGCGCCCCGTCGGCGAGGTACCGCGTCAGCAGGCCCGGTGACGGCACGTGCAGATGGCTGCGGATCCCCGCCGCCTCCAGCGGGGCCGCCTGCGCCGGGGTGCCGCCGGCGATGATCGCGTACGGGGGGCGCGCCTCGACGACGGCCGCCATCTGCTCCGCCCGCAGTCCGGCCGGGGCGAAGCCGAGCAGGCCCACCCCCCAGGGCCGGTCGCCGAGCCGTTCGGCGGTCTCGGTGAGCAGCCGGCGCACGTCCGGTCCCTCCATGACCGCGAGCGCGAGGTAGGGGACCCCGGCCGCGGCGGCGACCGCCTCCGCGAAGGCAGGCTGGTCGCTGACCCGGGTCATCGGCCCCTGCGCCACCGGGAGCGGCCGCCCCGGCTCGTGCCCGCGCCCCAGCGGCCGGGTCCGTACGGCGGCGGCCAGATGCCCCGTGACGGATGCCCGGACGCCCTGCAGGACGCCTCCGGTCGTCCGGTAGCGCGCGGCCAGCCGGGCCGCCGAGGCCCCGTCCTGCCCGACCGGGAGCAGCTGGGTCCGCAGGTCCCGGGCCCCCAGCAGGGCGTCGACCGGGCCCTGGGGCCGGGGCAGGTCGGGGCGCGCGTAGACCCGGCGGCCCTCCACCAGCCGGGTCTCGGAGCCGTCCATGGCCCGCAGCGCCGCGGCCACGTCGGCGGGCAGGGCGGCCTCGCCCTCGGGCGTGAGGGCCAGTTGTACGTCGACCAGCACCCCGGCGGCTCCGCCCGCGACGGCCGCGGCCGCCGTGTGCGGCCCGATTCCGCCGCAGGCCCGTACGGGGACGCCGATCGCGGGGTCGGCGAGCAGCTGCTGGAGGAGCACGAAGGTGGTGGCCCCGCCCACCCGCCCGCCGGCCTCGTGCCCCTTGGCGACGAGCGCGTCCACCCCGGCGGCCACGGCGGCCAGGGCCTGCGCCGCTCCGGTGACCTCGGCCCACACCCGGGGAGCCCCGTCGGCCGCCGCCCAGTCGGCGACCCGTTCGGGGGTGTGCGCCGCGGGGTCGGCGAGCAGCACCGTGTCCACCTCGGCCGGCAGCTCCCGGGGCCCGACCGGGCAGCCGACGGGCACCCGGACCCCGTAACGGCCCCCGGCGTGGCGGCGGGCGAGCACGGCGAAGCCGCGCCCGGCCGCTCCGCGGTCCCGGCCGAGGTCGAGCAGCCCGAGCGCCCCGGCCCGTTCGGCGGCGGCGACGATCCGCCAGTTGGGCTCCTCGAAGGGACTGACCGCGACGACCAGGTCACGGTGGGCGTCGAGGGGCGAGCGGGGCCGCCGCGACGGACGAGGCTGCGGGGGCCGCGGGGAGGACGGGGGCAGCGGGGCGGACGGCGCCGACGGCGCGGGCGCGGGCAGCGGGGACTGCGCGGGCTCGGGGAGGGACTGCGCGGGTTCGGGGAGTGGGGAGTGCGCGGGCTCGGGCTGGGGGGACTGCGCGGGTTTCGGCTGGGGGGACGGCTCGGGCTGGGGGGTCACGGGCACTCCTCTTCCAGTGATATGTGACATGGCGCAGTGCGCGGCGGAAGGCGGGAAGAGCGACGTGCGAGGTCCCCGTGGGGGTGGGAACCGAGGTGCGCGGCGCACGCGCTGGCCGGTCGGCGCGCCGAAGGGCGGACTTGAACGATGGTCAAAATCCCTGATGCCGCGTTGCATCGTGCGGTGAGCGCCGTGCACTGTCAACGGGTATCCGGAGTACTCCGTTTCGAGCGTCCGAAACCCGCCACCCGCCCGGATCGTCCCCCCGAGGACCCGGCCGCGGGCGCCCGCCGACGCCATGGCCTGCGGCGATGCGTTCGACCGCCCCGTGCGTGCTCCAGGGTCCGGCGCACCGCGTCCGTACGGCTCATGCCGCATGGGTATGACTTCCCACCGGCCCGGCATGACCGCCCGCGCGGAGTCGGGCAGTTGTTCACCTACGTGGTCTTACAGGTGCAACCCCGCGCGGCTACCGTCCGGTCATGACCCCCACCCTCGCCCAGCTCCGCTACCTCGTCGCCGTCGCCGACTGCCGCTCCATCACCGGCGCGGCCGCCGCCGTCTTCGTCGCCCAGTCCGCGCTGTCCCGAGCCGTCCAGGCCATGGAACGCGATCTCGGAGTCGAACTTCTCGCCCGCCGGGGAAGGGGGGTGGACCTCACACCGGAGGGGGCCCGGGTCGTCCGGCTGGCCCGCACCGTGCTCGACGCGGTCGAGGCGATCGACGACATCGGGACCCCCCACGCCAAGGACGCCCGGGCCACCCTCGCCCTCGTCACCACCCCCACCCTCGCCCTCGACCTGGCCTCCGAGCTGGTGCCCGCCTTCACCGCGCGGCACCCCGGCATCGAGGTCAGACTCCAGCAGCACGACAGCCGAGAGGCGCTGGTGCAGGAACTGACCCAAGGCAGAGCCGAGTTGGCGCTCGTGGATCTGCCGATCGACCCGGAGCTCTCCACCCACCACATCCAGGAGCGGGAGGTGGTCCTCATCTCTCCGATCGGCTCGCCGCTGCCCGACCCGCTGCCGTTCCGCGCCCTCGACGGACTGCCGATGGTGCTGCCCGCCCCGGGCACCGGTCGCCGCACCGAGATGGAGGCCATGTTCAGCTGCCTCGGCGTGCGCCCCGTGCCCTGCCTGGAAGTGGACGAACGCCTCGCCTGGGTGACCGGCGTGACCGACGGCCGCGGCTCCCTCATCTGGTACCGCGACGTCGTGTTACGGGCATTCGGCAACAGGGCGGAGGTCCGTTCCTTCACGCCGCCCCTGCTGCGCCCCGTGGGCATCGCGCACGCCCGGCGACCGCTGAGCCGTGCGGCCCGCGCCTTCATCGCGCACGCCCGGCACAAGGCCCCCGTGCGGGAACCGGCCCGCTGACCTGGGGGCGGCCCCATGGTGGCCAGGCATGCCCGCCCGGCATTGAACGATGCTCGAACGGGCGGTGGCCGGCCCTGGCGCCCTGACCTGACGTCCCCTCCCATGGTGCGCATGCCCCGATTCCTGCGCACGCCTCCACGGGCCGCCGCGGCCCTCGCCACCGCGGCCCTCGCCACGATCCTTCCGGCCATGGCCTGGCTGGCCGGCCCCGCGGCCGGCGCCGCCTCCTCCACGGGCGCGCCCGCGCCCGCGGCCGGATCCGCCCTGGCCCCCGAGCGCACGTGCACCCTCCCCGCGGGTCTGGCCGAGCTCAGCGGGCTCGCCATGAGCCGCAAGCACTCCGGCGTCTTCTACGCCGTCAACGACAGCGGGAACACCCCTCAGGTCTTCGCCGTCGACTGCAACGGCGCCACCGGCCGGCTCCTGGCCACCTTCACGCTCGCCGGAGTGGGCAACACCGACTGGGAAGCCGTGACCCTCGGCAAGGACGCCGCGGGCGCCCCCGCGATCCTCGTCGGCGACATCGGCGACAACTTCAGCGGCCGCGCCGAGATCACCGTGCACGCCTTCGCGGAGCCCGACCGGCTCGCCGACGCCACGGTGACCCCCGTGACGTACCGCTTCGCCTACGCCGACGGCCGGCACGACGCCGAGTCCCTGCTCGCCGACCCGGTCACCGGCCGGCTCTACGTCGCGAGCAAACTCATCGGAGCCGCCGGGCAGTTGTACCAGGCTCCGCTGCCCCCGGTGGCCGGACGGGTCAACACCCTCACGGCGGTCCGGCCGGGCCCGGTCTTCGCCACCGACGGCGCGTTCTCGCCGTCGGGCGCCTCGTACACGCTGCGCAGCGGGGGTCCGCTGGGCGCCAACACGGCCTCCGTGTACGACACCGCGGGGACCAAACTCGCGGACGTCGCCCTCCCCGCCCAGCCGCAGGGCGAGACGGTGACGTACGCCGACTGCTCCAGCCTGCTCGTCGGGTCGGAGAACGACACGCAGATCTGGCGCGTTCCGCTCCCTCCGGAGGCCACTCCGGGCTGCGACGGCACCCCGACCCCGACGCCCACATCGACCCCGTCGCCGACCCCGACTCCGTCGCCGACCCCCACCACCGGTGGGCTGAAGCTGACCGACCCCGGCCCGCAGACCTGCACGTTCAACCAGTCCTGCACCATCCAGCTCACCACCACCGGAGGCAAACCCCCCGTCCGCTACACCGCCACCGGACTCCCCTGGGGCCTCACCCTCGACACCACCACCGGCCGCATCACCGGCAAACCCTGGGCCACCGGCACCCTCCAGATCACCGCCACCGCCACCGACACCACCCCAGCCACCGCAACCACCACCTTCCCCCTCACCCTCACCTGGTTCTGACCCCGAGCAGGACGGGCGGCGGCGGGCCGGGGCCGAGCGGGAGCGCGGCCGGCGCCGCGCCTACGCGCAGGATCCGCACAGCCCCCGGTAGGTGACGTCGACCCCGGACACCGTGAATCCGAACCGGTCCTCGACCGGGAGGTCGGCCAGCGGATCGCCGCCCGGGTGGACATCGCGGATCAGGCCGCACTGGGAGCACACCAGGTGCTGGTGCGGGTGGTGGGCGTTGGGGTCGTAGCGCTTCGCCCTGCCGTCCGTGGTGATCTCCACGACCTCGCCGAGGGAGACCAGCTCGCCCAGGGCGTTGTAGACGGTTGCCCGGGAGATCTCGGGCAACCGCTTCACCGCGCGGGCGTGCACCTCGTCGGCGGTGAGGTGGACGTGGTCGCCGTCGAGGACCTCCGCCACCACGCGCCGTTGGGACGTCATCCGCCAGCCGCGTCCACGCAGCCGCTCCAGAAGGTCACTCATATCGGCTCACCTTTTCAGGTTCGACGGGGATGCCCTGAATTCTACCCTCGGACGTCCAGGATCCGACAGGATGGGGCCTTGGTGTCGTTCTTGACTTGGACTGTGTCGATCGTAGGATCGGTTTCGTCGACAGCCAAGGGACAGGAAGGCTCCAGAGCGGCGGGAGACCGGAGCCCCGGCGTCAGGGAGACCCATGACGACGCCGGAGCCCGCCAGCGGGGCCCTGTGCCCGAACCGTTCCACCGCATGCAGTTCCTGATCACCGAGACCGCCTGGTCCGGTCCGGAAGGATTCCCATGTCTGAGAACCATGATGCAATCGTCGTAGACGCCAAGTCCGAAGGCGGCGGGGGTGGTTGTCCCGTCGCGCACGAGCGGGCCCCGCACCCGACCCAGGGCGGCGGAAACCGCCAGTGGTGGCCGGAACGCCTCAATCTGAGGATCCTCGCGAAGAACCCGGCCGTGGCCAACCCCCTCGGCGACGCGTTCGACTACGCCGCGGCCTTCGAGGCGCTCGACCTGCCGGCGGTGAAGCGGGACATCGCGCAGGTGCTGACGACCTCGCAGGACTGGTGGCCCGCCGACTTCGGCCACTACGGCCCCCTGATGGTCCGCATGGCCTGGCACAGCGCCGGCACCTACCGCATCAGCGACGGCCGCGGCGGCGCCGGGGCCGGCCAGCAGCGCTTCGCCCCCCTCAACAGCTGGCCGGACAACGGCAACCTGGACAAGGCCCGCCGTCTGCTGTGGCCGGTCAAGAAGAAGTACGGGCAGAGCCTCTCGTGGGCCGACCTCATGATCCTCACCGGCAACGTGGCCCTGGAGTCGATGGGTCTCGAGACCTTCGGCTTCGGCGGCGGCCGCGCCGACGTCTGGGAGCCCGACGAGGACGTCTACTGGGGCCCCGAGAGCACCTGGCTCGACGACGCGCGCTACACCGGCGACCGCGAGCTGGAGAACCCCCTCGGCGCGGTCCAGATGGGCCTCATCTACGTCAACCCCGAGGGTCCGAACGGCACTCCGGACCCGATCGCGGCGGCTCGCGACATCCGGGAGACCTTCCGCCGGATGGCGATGGACGACGAGGAGACGGTCGCCCTGATCGCGGGCGGCCACACCTTCGGCAAGACCCACGGCGCCGGCCCGGCGGACAGCGTCGGCGACGACCCCGAGGCCGCACCCCTGGAGAGCCAGGGCCTGGGCTGGGCCAGCTCCTTCGGCACCGGCAAGGGCGGCGACGCGATCACCAGCGGCCTCGAAGGCATCTGGACGAACACCCCGGTCACCTGGGACAACACCTTCTTCGACATCCTCTTCGGCTACGAGTGGGAGCTGTTCAAGAGCCCCGCCGGCGCCCACCAGTGGCGGCCGAAGGACGGCGCCGGGGCCGGGACCGTGCCCGACGCCCACGACGCGTCGAAGAGCCACGCGCCGACGATGCTGACGACCGACCTCTCGCTGCGGATCGACCCGGCCTACGAGCAGATCTCGCGGCGCTTCCACGAGAACCCCGCCGAGTTCGCGGACGCCTTCGCCCGCGCGTGGTTCAAGCTGACCCACCGCGACATGGGACCGGTCGTGCGCTACCTCGGCCCCGAGGTCCCCTCCGAGACGCTGCTGTGGCAGGACCCGCTCCCCGAGGTGACGCACGAGCTCGTCGGGGCCGACGAGGTCGCCTCCCTCAAGGAGCAGGTCCTCGCCTCCGGCCTGTCGGTCTCCCAGCTCGTGTCCACGGCCTGGGCCTCGGCCTCGTCCTTCCGGGGCAGCGACAAGCGCGGCGGCGCCAATGGCGCGCGCCTCCGCCTCCAGCCGCAGAGCGGCTGGGAGGTCAACGACCCGGACGAGCTGGCGACGGTACTGCGCACCCTCGAGGGCCTCCGCGGCTCCTTCAACGCGGCGCGGACCGACGGCAAGCGGATCTCGCTGGCCGACCTGATCGTGCTGGCCGGCGCCGCCGGCGTCGAGCAGGCCGCGAAGGTCGCCGGTGTCGAGGTCCGGGTCCCCTTCACGCCGGGACGCGTGGACGCGTCGCAGGAGCAGACCGACGTGGAGTCGTTCGCCGCGCTCGAGCCGGCCGCCGACGGGTTCCGCAACTACCTCGGCAAGGGGAACCGCCTGCCGGCCGAGTACCTGCTGCTCGACCGGGCGAACCTGCTGAACCTGAGCGCCCCCGAGATGACGGTCCTCGTCGGCGGCCTGCGGGTCCTCGGCGCGAACCACCAGCAGTCGCAGCTCGGCGTCCTCACCACCGAGCCCGGGACCCTGACGAACGACTTCTTCGTCAACCTGCTCGACCTGGGCACGACCTGGAAGGCGACCTCCGAGGACGCGCACGCCTTCGAGGGCCGCGACGCCGCCACGGGCGAGGTCAAGTGGACCGGCAGCCGCGCCGACCTCGTCTTCGGGTCGAACTCCGAACTGCGCGCGCTCGCGGAGGTCTACGCGAGCGACGACGCGCGGGAGAAGTTCGTGACGGACTTCGTCGCCGCCTGGGACAAGGTGATGAACCTGGACCGGTTCGACCTCGTCTGAGCCCGGGTCCGATCATGGCGTCCAGGCCGGGCGGGCGCCCGCCGGCCCGCGCGGCCCCGGCCGCCGGCCCGCCCGGGCGGCGCGGGGGGGCGGGGCGGGTGGTCGCGTGG
>NZ_JBSGWY010000001.1:45308-65379 GCF_053609145.1 Streptomyces sp. NPDC054961
GCCCGCGGGGCGCGGCGGCGGGCCCGCGGCGCGGCGCGGCCCCGCCCCCCCCCCCCCGGCGGCGGGGGGGCCGGCCTGGACGCCGTCGGCGGTACGTCCGGTTGGCCGATCTGCGGAAGCCGCCGGCGCCGGGGCGGGGCAGGCTGTGTCCAGGACCGACACCACCGCACAGACGAGGATCCGCGCCATGTCCCTCAGCCGGCGTATCAGCATCATCGCGGGGTCGGCAGCGCTGCTGCTGACGGCCACTGCCTGCTCGGGCCTGGGCCGGAGCACGGTGGGCGTGCTCAACTTCCGCGGCCACGACTCGCCCGTCGTGCTGAGCTACTCCAACACCTCGGTCAACGGCTGCCACAAGATCGCCATCCCGAAGGGGGCGACCCACGTGGAGAACAGCACCCTCGTCGACATCATCCTGTACCGCACGGAGAACTGCCGGAAGGTCGACGGGCACGACGGCATCTACGTCGCGACGACCCTCTCGAACGTGACGGCCCCCGAAACCCTGCCCTGGCGCAGTTTCAGCGTCGTCCACTGAGGCTCCCGAGGCCCCCGAGGCCCGAGGTCCCCGGGCGTCCGGCAGCACGCGCGCAGCACGGGAGGTCCCCGGGGGCCCGTACGGCCCCCGGGGATCGCGATCAGTCGGTGCCGGACTCCATCGCGGCGCGGTCGAGCATCTGCTCGTCGTCGCCCTCGGCACGGCCGCGGGAGGCGATGACCTCGGCGCCGCCCTGCGGCATCGCGCCGATCAGGCCCGTCGAGGCGGCCTGGGCCGCGCCGATGAGCGTGGCGTGCGTGTTGCCGACGATGCCCAGGGCGGAGTACTGCTCCAGCTTGGCCCGGGAGTCGGCGATGTCGAGGTTGCGCATGGTGAGCTGGCCGATCCGGTCCACCGGGCCGAACGCCGAGTCCTCGGTGCGCTCCATGGACAGCTTGTCCGGGTGGTAGCTGAACGCCGGGCCGGAGGTGTCCATGAGCGAGTAGTCCTCGCCGCGACGCAGCCGCAGCGTCACCTCTCCGGTGACCGCCGCGCCCACCCAGCGCTGCAGCGACTCGCGGATCATCAGCGCCTGCGGGTCGAGCCAGCGGCCCTCGTACATGAGGCGGCCGAGGCGCCGGCCCTCGTTGTGGTACTGCGCGACGGTGTCCTCGTTGTGGATCGCGTTGACCAGACGCTCGTACGCGGCGTGCAGCAGGGCCATGCCCGGGGCCTCGTAGATGCCGCGGCTCTTGGCCTCGATCACCCGGTTCTCGATCTGGTCGGACATGCCCAGGCCGTGGCGGCCGCCGATGGCGTTGGCCTCCATCACCAGGTCCACGGCGGAGGAGAACTCCTTGCCGTTGATCGTCACCGGGCGGCCCTGGTCGAAGCCGATCGTGACGTCCTCGGCGGCGATCTCGACCGCGGGGTCCCAGAACCGTACGCCCATGATCGGCTGGACGGTCTCGACGCCGGTGTCGAGGTGCTCCAGGGTCTTCGCCTCGTGGGTGGCGCCCCAGATGTTGGCGTCGGTGGAGTACGCCTTCTCGGTGCTGTCGCGGTAGGGCAGCCCGTGGGCCACCAGCCACTCCGACATCTCCTTGCGCCCGCCGAGCTCGGTGACGAAGGCCGCGTCGAGCCACGGCTTGTAGATGCGCAGGTGCGGGTTGGCGAGCAGGCCGTAGCGGTAGAACCGCTCGATGTCGTTGCCCTTGAACGTGGAGCCGTCGCCCCAGATCTGTACGTCGTCCTCGACCATCGCCCGGACCAGCAGGGTGCCGGTCACCGCGCGGCCGAGCGGCGTCGTGTTGAAGTAGGAGCGCCCGCCCGAGCGGATGTGGAACGCGCCGCACGTGAGCGCGGCCAGGCCCTCCTCGACCAGCGCCGCACGGCAGTCGACCAGGCGCGCGATCTCGGCGCCGTACGCCGACGCGCGGCCGGGCACCGACGCGATGTCGGGCTCGTCGTACTGGCCGATGTCGGCGGTGTAGGTGCACGGGACGGCGCCCTTGTCGCGCATCCACGCGACGGCGACGGAGGTGTCGAGGCCGCCGGAGAAGGCGATGCCGACGCGCTCGCCGGTGGGCAGGGAGGTGAGAACCTTAGACATAGGAAGATTATGCGTCCTCATGCATGATCATGCAACATGGGTGCTCGTGCGTGTCCGGCGGCCTGCTCCGGCTCGGCGGTACGGACCTCCGTGCGGGGGTGGCGGGTGCCTCCCGGCCGGACTCCTCCCGCGGGGTGCCGTACGGCACGTACGACGCCACACGGCATTCTTGGGCGGTGTCCTCGATCACCGCGCACCCCCGCCCCCGCCCGCACCCCCAGTCGTCCGACGCCTCGGACGGGATGGTGGTCTGCGGCGACGACGGCCTCGCGCACCGGCTGGCCGCCGAGCTCCGGGACGTGTACGAGGAGCGGGTGACGCTGGTCGTGCCCACCCGCCGGGAGACGCGGCCCGGGACGGGGCGCCCGAGCGCGGCCGCCGGGGGCGTGGCGGGGCTCGGGCGCGGACTGCTGGGCCGGTTCCCGCCCGCGCGGGCCCGTGCGGCCGCCGGAGCCCGTGCGGCGAACGGCGACACCACGACCGCGGGGGAGCACGCCGCCGTACGGGAACTGCGCGTGCTCGAGGCACCCGCCCCCGACGAGGAGGCGCTGGCCGAGGCCGGGGTGGCCACGGCCGCCGCGCTGGCGCTCGTCTACGAGGACGACGAGACGAACGTACGGGCCGCCCTGGTGGCCCGGCGGCTCAACCCGAGGCTGCGCCTGGTCATCCGCCTCTACAACCGCAAACTCGGCCAGCACCTGGAGGAGTTGCTCGACCAGGCCGCGCTCCTCGCGGAACCGGGCATCGACCCGCGCGGGCCGGACTCCTCCACCACGGTGCTCTCGGACGCGGACACGGCCGCCCCCGCCCTGGCGGCCTCCGCGGTCGCGGGCACCAGCAAGGTGGTCCAGGCCGACGGCCTGCTCCTGCGCGCGGTGGAACGTACGCCGTCGGACCGGGGAGAGGTGGCCGACCCGGGCCTGTGCACGCTGGCCCTGCTGTCCGCGACCGCCGTCGACCCGGCCGGCGCCGACGGTTCGGAGCTCGGCGGGGACCGGGGGCCGCACCTGCTGCCCGACGACCGGGCCGTGGCGGCCGCGGCCGGCCGCGGGATCGTGGCGCTGGAGGCCGTCTCCCACACGGCCGCGGCCCCCGAGGGGCGACGGCTGAACCAGGTCTCCCTGCCGGTGGGTTCGCTCTTCTCCCGCAGGCTCCGCTGGTCGCTGGCCGGCATCACGGCCGCCGTCGGAGCCCTCGCGGTGGCATCCTCCCTGGTCACCGGGGAGGCCCCGCTGCACGCCGCGTACCTCACCCTCCTCGACATCTTCGCGATCAACGATCCGGCGCTCGACCAGCCGCCCGAGCAGCAGGTCCTGCAGATCCTGGCCGGCCTCGTCGGGCTGCTCCTGCTGCCCGTCCTCGTCGCGGCGGCCCTCGAGGCGCTGGGCGCCTTCCGCACCGCCTCGGTCCTGCGCCGGCCGCCGCGCGGCCTGTCCGGCCACGTGGTGCTGCTCGGCCTCGGCAAGGTCGGAACCCGCGTACTGGCGCGGCTGCGCGAGCTGGGGATCCCCGTCGTCTGCGTGGAGTCCGACCCCCAGGCCCGCGGTCTGGCCCTCGCCCGCCGCCTGCGCGTTCCCGTCGTCGTCGGCGACGTCACCGACGAAGGCGTCCTCGAGGCGGCCCGGACGCAGCGCGCCCATTCCCTGCTGGCGCTGACCAGTTCGGACACCACGAACCTCGAGGCCGCGCTGTACGCCCGTTCCGTGCAGCCCGACCTGCGGGTGGTGATGCGCCTGTACGACGACGAGTTCGCCACCGCCGTCTACCGCACCCTGCGCCAGGCCCACCCGGCCGCCCTCACCCGCAGCCGCAGCGTCTCGTACCTGGCCGCGCCCGCGTTCGCCGGGGCGATGATGGGCCGCCAGGTGCTCGGCGCGATCCCGGTGGAGCGCCGCGTGCTCGTCTTCGCGGCGCTGGACGTCGGCGGCCATCCCCAACTGGAGGGCCGCACCGTCGCGGAGGCCTTCCGTCCCGGCGCGTGGCGGATCGTGGCCCTGGACACCGCCTCCCCGGACGGCCGCCACCCCGGGCTCGCGACGGAGCCCGGCTACGACGCCGTCAGGCGGCCCGCCCTGGTGTGGGACCTCCACCCCGGACACGTCCTCGGGCCGCGGGACCGCGTGGTGATGGCCGCCACCCGGCACGGCCTGGCCGAACTCCTGGGCCGCGGCCAAGCCCGTACGGCCGGAGTCTGAGACGGTCGGGGCATGGGTCGACGGGTACGTCGCCGGGGTGTGGCGCCCGGCCGGGGGAGGATTCGAGGCCACCGCCTTCCACCCCCTGCCGGAGGAGGTCTGGGGCGCGCTCGCCGACGAGGCCCGCTCGCCGACGAGGCCCGCTCGCTGACCGCCTTCCTCGCCGAGCGGGATCCGAGGGTCTACAGCCGGTACGAGCACGGGTGGGGCCGGCTGCCGAGCGCCGAGGTCCGGGTGCTGCCCGGCGGCTGAGAAGGGCGCGCGCGGGGGAGGGCCCCTTCGGGGTGCCGGGCGACCCGGGCCTGGCTACGCTGCGCAAGGAGCGGGGCGAAGCGTTCCGCCGGGCGGAACGGGACCAGACCATGAGCACCCCCACCGACACCGTGACCCTGGAGCGGCACATCGCCGCCCGCCCGGAGACCGTCTTCGCCTTCCTCGCCGACCGCGAGAAATGGCTGTCGTGGATGGGCACCGAGGGCGCCTTCGCCTTCGAGCCCGGGGGCGCGTACCGCGTCCGGGTCGACGCCGAGCACACCGCCTCCGGCCGGTTCCTCACCGTCGACCCGCCCGCCCGGCTGGTCTTCACGTGGGGCTGGGAGACCGGCCGGATGCCCCTGCCGCCCGGCTCCACCACCGTGGAGATCACCCTCGAACCGCGCCCCGAGGGCACCCTGCTGCACCTGGTCCACAGCGGCCTGCCCTCCGAGGCGGCCTGCTTCCTGCACGCCGAGGGCTGGCAGCACTACGTGGACCGCCTCGCGGCCCGCGCCGAGGGCCCGGGACCGGTCTCTTCGGGCCGGTAGGAGCCGCCCCGCCGCGGACGCCGCGACGCGGTCCACGCCGTGAGCCGACCCGTCCCCGGTCCGCGCGGCGGTGGCCGCCGGCGCGCGGCTGCGGGCCGGCCCTCTTCACCGGCTCCCGTGCGGCACGCACCGGCACGCCAACACGCCGGAAACGGTCTGATATCAGCCTCTTTCGGTAGACTTCGGCGCGGAGGAGCGGCTCGTCGGGCCGGCTGCGTCCCTCCCGGCCGCAGCACGTGGCCCGGCGCCGCGGTGCCGGCCCCGGGCGATCCCGATGCGGTTCCCGGCGCGAGAGGGGTGGCTGACCGATGGGGGCAGGCGGAGGTTTCCTGGAAGGCCGCCGGATCGCCGGGTACCAGCTGGAGCGCGAGATCGGCCGTGGGGACCTGTCCGTCGTCTACCGCGCCGTGGACCTGCGGCTGGACCGTACGGTCGCGCTCAAACTGATCACCCCCGAGCTCGCCGGTGACGGGACCTTCCGGCGCCGTTTCGCCCAGGAGTCGCGGGTGGCCGCGGCGATCGACCACCCGCACATCGTGCCGGTCTTCGAAGCCGGTGAGTCCGACGGAATCCTGTACGTCGCCATGCGGTACATCGCCGGTCCGGACCTGCGGGCCCTGCTGGACCGGGAGGGCCCGCTCCCCGCCGCGACCGCCCTCCGGATCGCCGCCCAGATCGCGTCCGCCCTCGACGCGGCCCACGAGCACGGCCTGGTGCACCGGGACGTCAAGCCCGCCAACATCCTGGTCGCCCCGGGCACCGACAGCGACCACCCCGAGCACGTGTACCTGACGGACTTCGGCCTGACGAAGCACTCGCTCACGCTCACCGGGTTCACCGCCGAGGGCACCTTCGCCGGCACGCTCGCCTACGTGGCGCCGGAACAGATCTCCGGCCGCCCGGTGGACGGCCGGAGCGATCTCTACAGCCTCGCCTGCGTCGTCTACGAAACCCTCACCGGGCGGCCGCCCTTCGAGCGCGACGACGACATGGCGCTGCCGTGGGCGCACCAGTACGATCCGCCGCCCGCCCTCTCCGAGAGGCGTCCGGGGACCGCCCCCGGTGTCGATGCCGTGATGGCGAAGGCGCTGGCCAAGCGTCCTGAGGAGCGCTACGCCACGTGCCGGGAGTTCGTTGCCGCGCTGCGCGCCGCCTTGTGCCCGGACGCGCCGAGCCCGGCCGCGCCGATGCCGTACCTGCCTCCGGCCCCCGAGCAGGCCTCGTCCACGCCGGGCGGCTCGGCCGAGAGCACCCCCGGACCACCCTTCGACGAAGACGACGACGAGTGGTGACGCGTGGGTGACATCGCCAGGAGCGCCCTCGGCGGCGCGTGGACGGTGCTGGTGGGATGGCTCTTGCCGACCGCGTTGAACGTGAGCCTGTTCGTCGTGGCCGTCTGGCCGAGCCTGCGGCGCACCGGTTGGTCCGGGAAGCTGTGGTCCTCGGGCGTCACGCCCCTGTCCGTCGGCGTGCTGGCCGTCTCGGTCCTACTCGGGCTGGCGCTCAACGCCCTGCAAAACCCCCTCTACCGCGTTCTGGAGGGGTACGCCCTGTGGCCGAGAGCGCTCGCCTCGTACGCGTGCGCGCGCCGACGGCGGACCAAGCAGGACCTGCAGGACCGCATCGGGCTGCTCCGGCTCGAGCGGCAGGAGCGGGACGGCCCGCTGACCCCGGACGACACCGCCCGGCTGGCCGCCTTGCGCGCCAACCCGCGGATCGCCCGGGCCGCCCGTAAGGACCGGCGGCGTACGGCGGTGCAGCGCTCGCTGCTCCGCGAACGGCTCGCCCGCTTTCCGGTCGACGACGCGCAGTTGGCCCCGACGAGGCTGGGCAACGCGATCCGCAGCTTCGAGGAGTACGGCTACGACCGGTTCCGGCTCGACACCCAGGTGATGTGGAACGAACTGACCGGTAGCGCTCCGGAGCAGGTCCGCCGCCAGGTCGACCTCGCGCGCGCGAACGTCGACTTCTTCGTCGCCCTGCTCTGCGGCCACTGCGCGGTCGTCCTCTGCGCGGCGGTGGCCCTGACGACGGCCCGTCCCGACGTCCCGCTGCTCCTCGCGGCCATCGTCGTGCCGGGCCTCCTGATTCCGGTGTGGTACCGCGCGGCGGTGTCGGCGACCGACGAATGGTCCGCAGCCGTACGGGCCCTCGTGAACACGGGGCGCACACCGCTCGCCGCCTCCCTCGGCCTCCGCCTGCCGGGGGACCTGGAGGGGGAGCGCACGATGTGGGCCCTGGTCTCCAAGACGTCGCGGTTGCCGCACCACGAACGCGCCGCGGGCCTGGACCCCTTCCGGGCAGGACGCCCCGCGAGCCCACCGGCCGCGGAGCAGGGCGGTGGGCCGAGCTCACGCTGACGTGGCGTGAAACCGCGGGTGGGGCGCGGTAAGCCGGCCGAATCAGGCCGTTTCCTCCCCCGTGGCGCGCACGCGGCCCTACCCTCGTCGGGCCGAACCCCCGCCCGGGCTACAGCAGCCCCGACTTCACCGGCTCCGGCTTCGGGGGCCCGGAACACCTGCCGGAAAGTGAGCCGCCGAAGCCGCTCCGGGCCGCCCGGACCGAGGCCCGACGGCATCGGGCCGCTGAGTACGATCACCTACACCGGTCCGGGTACGTGAGCGGTTGCCCGCCGCGCGCGGCGCCGGAAGGGTGGACGCATGCGCCGACTACCGATCCTCGCACCGCTGTTGCTGTTGACCGTCGGCTGCGGGGTGCTGCAGTCCTCCGAGGCCGAGGCCGAGGCCACGGACGCCGCACGGGAGGTGGCCAGGAAGGCGGGCCAGCGGCTCTACGGCCAGCGTCCGCGCACGGCGGAGGAGGTCGGGAGCTCCGCTTCCCGCATCGACGGGGTGGAGGTCATGCGGGTGACGGGCACCTCGACACACGACGGGAACGGCGTCGACGTGGTCGTCCGCACGTCCGGCTCGGCGGACGAGGGATGGCTGGAGCCTGAGGAAATCGTCGTGCGGCGCTGTTTCTCGGTACGGGTCTCGCCCACGTCGCAGTGGCGTGAGGATCCCCGCGACGTGGACTGCCCGGACGGCCCCGCGCTGACGTTCGCGCCGCCCCCCGAACCGCCGCGGCTGCCCTACGAGGAGCTCCGCGCGAAACTCCCCCGGGTGCCGGAGGGCGGCCGGGCGGACGAGGCCGAGGTGCGCCGTACGCTCGCCGCCCTGGTCCTGGATCCGGCGATCCGCACCGAGGTGAAGGCGGACGGCGGCCGGGTCGGCGTTCTCCTGTCGGTCACGGGCAACGGCTTCGACGCGCAGGACTGTCTCCTCGCCCGGGTGGGCCCCGGCGCCACCGAGGTGTGGGTGCCGACCCGGATCCAGCGCATGCCCGGAGAGGGCGGCTGCAGCGTCGCCAACGCCCTCGATCGGCAACCGCCACCGCACTGAACGGGGTGCGGTCGGGGCCACGGGCGGACGGGATCCGGCGGTGCCCCGTACGGGTGACCGGGCGGAGGCGCGGGAGTGCGTCAGGCCGGGAGGACGTGGTGGGTCCCGTGGCCGGCGGCGTCGACGTGGACGACGTGGCTGCCCACCCGGACGGTCTGGGTCTCCCCGGCCGTCCAGGATCCAGCCGGGCCCTCAGCGCCGGACAGAGGCCGCCAGACCTCGAGGAAGGTGCTGCCGTCGAGGTTGACGCCGGTTTCGATCATGTCGGCGCCGTCGGCGCCAGCGGAGCTGAGGGTGCCGATGTCGTGGCCCGGGGTTCCGACGTCGTGATGGAACGTGATCCGTTCGCCGTCGTACGAGGTCGTCCCCGCGAAGCCCCGACTGTCCGCGTACAGATCGCCGGTCTGGAGCCATACGACGTGCTCGGTCTCCACGAGCGGGCCGCCGTCACGGCTGATTCCGGCGCGGAGCCATGCGCCGCGGAGGGGTGCGTCCATGCTCCCAGGGTGTCAGACGCGGGTCTGACGGCCGACCGGGTGGCCCTCGCGCGCGGGGAGCGCCGTAGGGTCGGCTCCGGGCATCGGAAACAGCCGGGGCCGGCACGTCCGCGCCCGGTCCGTGAGCCCGCCGACCTCCGACCGGGAAGAGAGAAGGACCGACCGACATGGACGACGGATTCAAGGGCGTTCCCCCCACCACCCTCGCCGACCTGCTGGGCCGCGAGCAGGTCATGGACCTCGGCATCCGCCCGCTGTGGGACGCGCCGCGCGTGGCGGGACCCGCGTACACCGTGCGGTGCGAGCCCGGCGACAACCTGATGCTGCACGCGGCCATCTACCGTGCGGAGCCCGGCTCCGTCATCGTCGTCGAGTCGGGTGACGTGGACTACGCCCTGGCCGGCGGCAACGTGTGCGCCGTCGCCCAGCGCCGGGGCGTCGCCGCGTTCGTGGTCGACGGGGTCATCCGCGACCTCGGCGAGGTGCGGGAGGCGGGCTTCCCCGTGTTCTCCCGGGGAGTCATCCCGATCCCGGGCACCAAGAACGCGCTCGGCGAGCTCGGCGCACCGGCCCGGGTGGGCGGGGTGCTCGTACACCCCGGCGACATGGTGGTGGCCGACGAGGAGGGCATCGTGGTGGTCCCGGCCGCCCGCCGGGAGGAGACCTTGCGGGCGGCGCGGACCAAGCTCGCCAAGGAGGCCGAGGAGTCCCTCGACGCCTGGGAGGAGAACCACCGTGCCCGGATCGAGAAGGCACTGAGCGACCGGGGCTTCACCGGCTGATCGCGAGGCCCCGCCGCGGGGTCCCGTTCAGGCCATCCAGAAGAACACGGCCGTCATCCGCTTGTCCTCCAGGGTGTGCCCCCAATAGCGGGTGGCCGTGTGGATCAGGTTGGCGGAGTAGAGCAGCAGCCGGTTGGCCCGGTGGGGGACCCGTACGTCCTCGACGAAGGAGTCGGGCGCGACGAACCGGGTGCCCAGCGCATCCACCAGGTTGTTGTGCGGGGCGGCCACCTGATTGCCGCCGAGGGAGCCGCCCGGCAGGCTCTGGCGGTAGAAGCTGGTGCCGCAGTCCTTCGGGACGGCGGGGTTGAGGTAGAGCACGGCGGCATACCGGCACAGCGTGCGTGAGTCGGTGTGGGGCCGCGGCGCGCACTCGCCCTCGCCGACGACCTGCACGCAGTTGTGGTTGAACGTACCCCCACCGCCCGGCTGTTGGGCCCAGATCCGCTGCGCTCCGGTCGCCCTGCGCACCAGTTTCTCCACCTGCGCGAGTTCGTCCGGCTCGAGCGCGGGCATGGAGCGGAGGCCGGGCCAGGCCTCGGGCTTGTGGGGGTATCCCTCGGTCCAGTCGTTCCGGGCGAGCAGGCGCTCGCGTACGGCAGCCGGGTCGGGCAGCACGTCGTCCAGTGCCCAGTAGTCGCGCCCGCGGGTCGGCTTCCGGTACGGGAGGACCGGCAGGGGTGGTGGGGGGTGAAGGGGCATGCCAGGGAACGTAGTTGGCAACCCCTGGCGCTCTCGCCACCCAAGCGGTCAACCTTCCGTCAAGTGTTCGCCATGCGCGCGGTGCCCGCCACGCGGGGGAGGCGTCCCGCCCGGAGGGCCGCCGGTGCCCCGCCCCCGCGCCCCCCCACGACCCGGCCCCGGGCGGCGGCGACCGCCCCGCGCCCCGGCGGCGACCGTGGCGGAGCCCCTGCCGGGGTCCGTGCCGCGGGCCCCCGGCCCGGCCCTGTCGGGGCCGTGCCGGGCCGTCGATCCCGGTTCCCGGCTCGTCGGGGAGGCGGAGGTGGCGGTGGAGGGAGGAAGATGGGGGATTGTGATGACCGTCCTGGTGGTCGGGGTACCGGAGGGCGGGGAGCTGGAGCTGCTGCGGTCGCGGATCCAGAGCAACCCGCACTTCCAGGTGATCTCCCACGCCCACGAACCCGCCGTCGCCCTCGCGCACGCCCGGGTGCTGCTCCCCGACATCACCGTGCTCGCCGTAGCCGGCGGACTCGCCGCGGACCCGGCCGCGCTCGAGATCTTCCGCGGCGTGCGCGCCCTGGATCCGCCGAGCGGCGTGGTGCTGCGGACCCGGGGGACGCCGGACCGCGCCGAGCTGGCGGGTTTCGCCGTGGACGGCGCCGTCCACGTCGTGCGCGAGGGTGATGTCGACGGGCTGATGCGCGCCCTGCGCACCATCGGCCTGCGCCGCGCCAGCTGCGACCCGGACGAAATGCCCTGACCGGCAGCAGCGGAGAGCCGGGCCGTCCCGCCCGGAGGGGGCCCGCCACACCCGGAAGGGTCATCGCCGCCGCCCGATGGCGCGCCGCACCGGCGGGACGCGGTCGGGTGGTGTCCGCTGGAAGGGTGAGAATCTCCGTGCGCGCCCGCTGGTGGGCCGAGTTGCCGCCGGCCGCCGGCGCCGCCGTCATGGCCGCCGGGATCATCTCGACCGGACTGCACCTCGTCGGCCGGGACGTGCCCTCCCTCGTCGCGCTGGTCGTCGCCGTGGCGCTGTGGCTCGTACTCGCCGCCGACTTCACCGCCCGGCTGCTCGGCGACCGCCGCCGGTTCCACGTCGAGGCCGACACCCCGGCGGCCCTCACCGCCGTGGCCGCCACGACCGTGCTCGGCGCCCGGCTCAGCGTCCTCGGATGGCAGTCCGTGGCCCTCGCCCTGCTGGCACTGGCCGCAGCGCTCTGGCCGGGGCTGTTGATCGCCGTGTTGCGGCACTGGAACCACCGGATGCCCGGCGCGGCCTTCCTCGTCTGCGTGGCCACACAGGGCCTCGCCGTCCTGGCGGGTACCCTCTCCTCCGCCACCGGCCGCGACTGGCTCGGCCGGGCCGCGCTGGCCGCCTTCTGCCTGGGGCTGCTGCTCTACGTGGAGGCGCTCGTACGCTTCGACTTCCGCGAGGTGGTCTCGGGCGCGGGTGACCACTGGGTGGCCGGCGGGGCGCTCTCCATCACCGCCCTCGCCGCGGCCGGACTCACGGCCTCACCCCTGTGGACGGGGTGGGCGCACACGACTCTGCGCACCCTCACGCTGGTGACGCTCGCCCTCTCCCTCACCTGGTACGTCGTGCTCCTCGCGGCCGAAGCGCTGCGGCCGCGCCCGCACTACGACGTCCGGCGCTGGGCGAGCGTGTTCCCGCTCGGCATGACGGCCACCGCCTGCCTTTCCGCGGCCGGTCCGACCGGCGTGGAATGGCTGCGTCCCCTCGGCACCGTGTTGCTCTGGATCGCGGTCGGCGCGTGGCTGCTGACCTTCACGACCCTGGTCGCGACCCGCGTCGCGGACCACGAGGACCGGGAGCGGCCGCGGGGGAGCCGCTATGGTCCGTCGGACACCCCCTAGTGCCGCGTCCATGAGGGGGGCGGCCCACGGCCACGGACCGGGGACCGGCGTCGTCGGCGGCGTCCCGGCCAAGCCGGCGGGCAGGGGCGGGTGTTGCCGCCCCGCGCCGAGCGTCGTGGCCCCGGTCCTCTCCCTACGGCGACGGCCGCTTCCCGTCGTCGGCTCCGCGCCGGGCGGGGACCACCCGGACGAGCACCACCCAGGCGAGCAGGCCCACCGCCAGGGCCAGGGCCCAGGCCGGCCCGGGGCCCAGCACCAGCAGGCCTCCGGCGAGCGCGCCGAGCAGCAGGGCCACGACCGTGACGAGGCGGCGCAGCGACGCCGGCCCCCACGGATCGGCCGCCAGGCCGGTCAGGGCCCTGGTGGCGACGGTGGTGGTCAGATCGGGGACGGTGAGCCGGTGCACCACCGCGTTCTGCAGGCCCATGCCGAGCGCGAGCAGCGCGATGACGCCCAGGGGACCGCTGCCGATCGCGGTCAGGGCCAGCGCCCCGCCCACCAGCACGGTCTGCAGCGCGACCAGCGGCGCGAACATTCCGGCGGCCTCGTCGGTCCGCCGCAGCCGGCCCGCGGCCAGCGCCCCGGCCAGGAAGGCCCCCAGTGCCAGCAGGGAGTCCGGGGCGGAGAGGGACCGGTCCCCGGCGATCGCGAAGCCGAGGAAGACCACGTTGCCCGTCATATTGGCCACGAAGACGTGGCCGAGGCCCAGGTAACTCACCGCGTCGACCACGCCGCTGACGAAGGTGAGGACGATCAGCAGGGGCGGCAGCACCCCGTGGGGCGACCGGGGAGCGCCGGGCTCCGGCGGAAACAGCAGCGCGGCCAGGGGCCGCAGGATCCCGCGTCGCCGTGCGGTGGAGGTCATCGGGTCCCTCGGACTGGTCATGGGCGGGGTCGGGTCCGCGGCAGCCGCGAACGGGACTGCCGGCCGGTGCACGGTGAGGGGAAGAGGGAGCTTTTGTCCCGGAAAGGGTAGCGACCTCAGGTGCGCGACGGGCGCAACGACCTGATGGATACCGGACGCGCACGACGCGTGCGCACCGGATCCGTGCGCACCGGATCCTCGCGCGCCCGATCCAAGCGTGCCGGATCCGCGCGCGCCGCGTCCGGCGTCGCGGCCCGGCGGGGCGGGCCGCCGGACGCGGCGGCCGGGGACCACGGGGCGCCGACGGGGCGATGACGGCTCCTCAGCTGTTGCCGCCGTCGCCTCCCGCGGCGCGCACGGCGCGCCCGTCGCGGTGGCGGCGGCCGGGGCCGCTCAGTAGGGTCGCGTCATGGCCTACACGTTTCAGGTGACCGTGGACTCCGCCACCCCGCACGCCCTCGCGGACTGGTGGGCCGACGCCCTCGGATGGGAAGTCGAGCCCAGCGACGAGGAGTTCATCCGCAGCATGATCGCCGCCGGGCAGGCGAGCGAGAAGGACACCACCACGCACCGCGGCGCCCTCGTCTGGAAGGCCGGCCAGGCGATCCGCCACCCCGAAGGACTGGAACGGGCTCCCCGCGTCCTCTTCCAGCTCATCGAGGAGGCCAAGACCGTCAAGAACCGGGTCCACCTCGACGTCCGCACCGGCGAGGACGACCCCCGGGCCGTGGTCGACAGGCTCCTGGCCAAGGGTGCCGTTCACCTGCACGACGGACGTCAGGGGCCCTACAGCTGGAGCACCCTCGCCGACCCCGAGGGCAACGAGCTCTGCATCACCCACTGAGCGGGCGCCGTCGCCCGCCCCACCGCCGTCGCCCGCCCCACCGCCGGCCGGCCGCGCGCAGGGCGGTCTCCCGCCGGGCGCGGGCGGGCCCGCATAGGGTGGGGCGGTGAACGTCATCCTCTTCGGCGCGACCGTCGAGCGGCTGGGCGGCGAAGATTCCGGCAGCGCCCCAGACCTGCGGTAACGGACGGATATTCGGTATCGGTGATCCTCTCCCACCACCGAGAATGAGGCATCTCGAACCGGGAGGAACCCCATGAGCCAGGACCGCCTGACTCTGCACGACCTGATGCCCGCGCAGGCGCTGACCGAGGCCATCGACGCCGGACACGTGACCCGCAAGTCACACCCCGAGCTGCCGCTGTCCCTCTACACCTACACCCGGACCGCCCAGTACGAGCGGGTCTGGAACCAGGTCACCACGCGCTGTCGCGGGCTCGTCGCCGACGACGTCACCGGCGCGGTCGTCGCGCTGCCGCTGCCGAAGTTCTTCAACGTCGGCGAGCACACGTCCGGACAGCCCTACGCGCCGGCCCTGCCGGACGAGCCGTTCGAGGTGTACGAAAAAGTCGACGGCAGCCTCGGGGTGGTCTTCCACTACGCCGGCGCGTGGCGGGTCGCGTCCAAGGGTTCCTTCACCAGCACCCAGGCCACCTGGGCGCAGCGCCGCCTGGACGCACGGGACACCTCCGCCCTGGTCCCCGGCACCACGTACCTCGCGGAGATCCTGTACCCGCAGAACCGTATCGTCGTGGACTACGGCGACCGCCGCGACCTGGTCCTCCTCGCCGCGTACCGCACGGAGGGCGCCGACGGCACCGAGGTGCCGCTCGCCGAAGCCGCCGTCCACTGGCAGGGCATCGGCTCCGTCGTCACCGTGTGGCCCGCCATGCCGCTCGACGAGCTGCTCGCGCTGACCGACTCCAGCACCCTGCCCGGCGGCGCCGACGCGACCGGCACCGACGCCGAGGGCTTCGTCCTGCGCTTCGCCTCGGGTGTTCGCGCCAAGGCCAAGATCGCCGAGTACGTACGGCTCCACAAGGTGCTCACCGGCGTGACCGAGCGGGACATCTGGCGCGGCCACGGCATCCAGCGGTTCGCCGGCCTGCCCGCGAAGCAGCTCGCCCAGGGCCTCAACTGCACCGTCGCCGACATCGAGGCCTCGAGCGGCAAGCCGCTCGACGCGCTCCTGGAGCAGGTGCCGGACGAGTTCGACCAGTGGGTGCGCTCGGTGATCGGACGCCTGGAGGACGAGGCCGCGCTCCGCGAGCGCGCCATCGACGAGGCGTACGCGTCGCTCGCCCACCTGACCGGAGACCGGGGCGCGTTCGCGCGCGCCGCCAAGGGGATCCGCGACGCCGGGATCCGCGGCGCGCTGTTCCAGCGCCTCGACGGCAGGCCGACCGAACTCATCACCTGGCGGCAGGTGCGCCCCGAGGCGTCCGACCCCTTCACGCACGACGAGGAGAACTGAACGTGTCCGAAGCCCCCGAAACCACGGCCGAGGCCGAGGCCGAGCCCCGGACCGCGGACACCCCCGCGGCCGAGGCCTCCGCGGAGGCCCCCGCGCTCCCGGTGGTCCATGTCATGACGGGCCTGCCGGCCTCCGGGAAGACCACCGCCGCGCGCGCCCTCCAGGCGCGGTCCGGCGGCCGGATGCGCCGCGTCAACCTCGACGACCTGCGGGCCATGCTCGACGTGCCGGATCCCGAGCGCGCGCGCTCGTACAAGCACGAGCAGACCGTCCTGGACATCCAGGACGCGGCCGTCAGCGCCGCCGTCGAGGGCGGCTTCGACGTGGTCGTCGACAACACCCACCTGACCTCGTACATCCCCAAGCGGCTGAAGGCCGCCGTGGCGGGGCGGGCGACCTTCGTCGTGCACGACTTCACCGACGTGCCCGTGGAGGAGTGCCTGCGCCGCGACGCCGCGCGCGAACGGCAGGTGGGCGAGGAGATCATCCGGATACTCGCCGACAAGCACGCGAAGGCCCGCAGGGGCGGCTGGCGGCTCACCGAGCAGTGGCTGAACGACCAGCCGGACGTGTCCCCGTACGTCCCCGACCCGGCGCTGCCCACGGCGGTGATGTGCGACATCGACGGCACGCTCGCGATGACCGGCGCCCGCAATCCGTACGACTTCTCGCGCTGCGGCTTCGACACGCTGAACGCGCCGGTGCGCGACGCGCTGGATTCCTTCCGGCGGGCCGACGGCGACGTCATCGTGCTGCTGTCCGGGCGGGGCGAGGAGTACCGGGAGCCGACCGAGGCGTGGCTGCGGGAGCACGGGGTCCCGTACGACGAGCTGTGGATGCGTGCGGCGGGCGACACGCGCCGCGACGACATCGTCAAGGCGGAGCTGTTCAACGCGCACGTGCGCGACCGGTACGCGGTCCGGGTCTCCCTGGACGACCGCGACCGGGTGGTGGCCATCTGGCGCCGTATGGGGCTGGCGACCTGGCAGGTCAACTACGGCAACTTCTAGGGTTCGCGTCCGTCGGTCCGCCGGTCCGCCGGGTGGGTCCCGCGGCCGATGCCCATACTGGGTCGGGACCGCTGCGGACGACGTGGAGGACGTGACGACGTGAACGAGGCGAACGAGGCCAACGAGGCGACCGTGCTGATCGTCGACGGTGCCAACGTCGTCGGGTCGGTTCCGGACGGCTGGTGGCGCGACCGGCGCGGAGCCGCCGAACGGCTGCGCGACCGGCTGGCCGAGCGCGACGAGGGCGAGGAGATCGTCCTCGTCGTCGAGGGCGCCGCCCGGGGCGTCGCATCCGTGCCCGGCGTACGGGTGGACCCGGCGCCCGGCAGCGGAGACGACCGGATCGTGGAGCTGGCGGCGGCCCGCGCGGAGCACGGCGGATGCGTCGTGGTCACGGCGGACCGTGAACTGCGCGAGCGGGTACGGGCCTACGGCGCGCGCTGCGTGGGCCCGCGAGCCGTCCGCCCGGAAGCCTGAGCCAGGCCGAGCGGGACGGGGCGGGGCGGGGCGGTGCCGGAGTGCGCCGGACCAGGGCCCGGGCGGCCGCGCGGGCGACGAAGCCCGCGCGGTCAGCGGGCCTGGAGGCCGGCGTTGAAACCGTCGCGCAGGAGCGGGTAGGCCTGCGCGATCGTCCAGCCGGCGTCCCAGCACGCGTCGCGTTCCGCCTGCCCGGCCGGCGCGGCGCCACAGGAGTGGGACGTGTAGAACTCGGCGGCCCGGGTGACGTTGTCGGCGTTCGTGCGCAGGGTGCTGAAGGAGCGCTTGTCCTCGTGGGCGATCCACGACAACGAGGTCTTCGCGGTCTCGGCCGCTTTCGCGGCATCGGCGGCGCAGAGCGGGGAGAGCGAAGAAGGCCGCTCGGGCCAGCACGTGGAGCCCTTGTCGGAGCCGTAGCGGGACTCGGCGTCGTTGAGGACGCCGACCGACTTCGCGTGGACCGTCTCCGCGTCGGGAGCGCCGACCCCGCGGGGCTGGTCCTTCCATTTCTGGATCACGGTGAAGACGTCCGGCCAGCTCCGCGTCGACCGCGGGCTCCGGGCGCTGGACGGAGCCGAGGAGGAAGGGGCCGGAGCCGTCGGGGCGGGGGAGACGCCCGGCGAGGTGCTCGTGTCGACACTGGGCGACGCGGGCGAGGCGCTGGGGGAGGCCGCCGCCCGGTCCGCCGTACCCGCGGCCGAGGAGCATCCCGCGAGAGCGGCCGCGAGGGCTATGGCCGTCGCCACGGTGGTCGTCTGCATGGATCGTCCGGTACGCGGCACGGTCGTGTGTCCTTCGCTCTGCCCGCATGCCTCTGCCTGCGGATACGAGCCCTGTCTACCTGCCCTGCGGGCCGGACGGCCAATCGGTCGCTGTCACATCCGGGTCCGCAGGGCGGTACAGGTGAGCGCGGTCAGGGCCGGTCAGGACCGGCGGGTACCGCTACGAGCGGCAGTACTTCACCTCGGAGAGGTTCTTGACGTAACGGGCGGAGACCCAGCGGTCCTTGCGGTCCATGGTCGTGCTGATCGGGCCCATGCCGTCCTGGCCGTCGTGGTCGTCCTTGCCGTCCAGCAGGTACCAGAGGTTGTTCCCGTCGACGCGCTCGCCGCGCTTCTTGCACTCGATGGTGAGCTTCTCGTGCGGGTGCACCCGGCCCACCTTGTGCGAGTGGGTGGTCGGCCTGCTGCGCAAGGTCAGCGGGCCGTGCGAGATGACGATGCCGCGGGCGTGCCTCCGGTTCTGGTAGTCGTCGGAATCGGCGAGATCGTCGGAGTCCTGGTCGTCGTCGTCCATGACCTGCCTGGGGGTGGTGACCATCGGGCCCTCGTCCGCGACGGCGGCGCCCGCCCCTACCAGGCCGAGCACCAGGCTTCCGGCGGCGAGAGCGAGGATGGTCCTGGTGGGCTTCAGCATGAGCCGGCTCCTCTGAGAAGACGTCTGCCCGGCCGCAGAACACGGCGCGGGGCGGCAACCAGGCGGTTGCCATCGACGACTATGGCGACGGCGGGACGCGAAACCCGGCTGACGCACCGTGATTTCGCCCGATATGCCCAATCCGCGGGGAGATAGGGAGGGTCGACGGGGGTGCCCGAGCACAGAGGATGCGCTCGGCGACGCCAGGGGCACTGGTGGAGGGCGGAGATGCGGCCGGTCTCCCCGGCGCTCCGCGCGGGGGCGCCGGGCCGCTGGGCCGCCCGGCCGCCGGAGCCGTGCCCGCCCCCGAACGGGCACGGCCACCTGGCGGGCCCCGGGGGGATCGGGCCACTGCCGGCTGGGAACCGGCGCAAGGAAATCTACGGTCTCCGCCCGCCGGTCTCGCCCATCCACGGGTTGAACTCCGGCTACCCCCTGGGGTGGTAACCCTGTACAACCAGGGGTGTACACAGGGGTGTACACGAGGGGGACCGACGTGCAGCTGCTCGCACACCCGGCGATGATCCGGATCCGCACCAGGGGTCCGGCCGTCGCCGAGATCGCGTATGCCGTCGGCTCGCTCTGGATCTCGGCCAGCATGCTCCACAACTGGCCCGATCCCCAGGGCTACTGGCGCGACACCGACACCCTGGCCTACGCGCTGCTCGCCGCGGTCTACCTGCCGCTCGTCCTGCGCCGCCGCTTTCCCGTGCCCGTCCTGATCGGCACCGGGCTCAGCGTCAGCGCCTACTTCACCCTCGGCTACTACCACGTGCCCGCCGTCTGCGGGATGCTCCTCGCCCTCTACACCGCCGCTTCCCTGTGCCCGCGCCGGGTCTCCGTCCGCTGCGCCGCCGCCTCGCTCGTGGTCCTGCTCTGGGGCACCCGGCTCGCCGAGCCCGGCATCGGCCCCCTCAGCGTCGGCTTCGTCACGGTGTCCACGACCGTCTGCTGGGTGGCCGGGGACGGTTCGCGGCGCCTGCGCGAACTGACCCGCCGACTCCGCCTGGAGCAGCAGGAGAAGGCGCGCCGGGCCGTGGTCGCGGAGCGCCTCCAGATCGCCCGCGAACTGCACGACGTCATCGCGCACCACGTCTGCGTGATCTCCGTACAGACCGGCCTCGCCGGGTACGTGTTCTCCTCCGACCCGACGACCGCGCGCCGGGCCCTGGACACCATCGGCTCCAGCGCCGGCGAGGCCCTTGCCGAGATGCGCCGGATGCTGGTCGTGCTCCGGGAGGACGGGCCGGCGGCCTCCGCGGCGGACGGGGCCTGCGCCGCGGACGGCACCCGCGACGTCTCCGGGCTCGGACGGCTCGACGAGCTGGTCCGCCGCGTGGGCGCGGCGGGCGTACCCGTCGACGTCACGATCACGGGGACCGCGTACGCCCTGCCCCCCGGGATCGACCTCTGCGCCTACCGGGTGGTCCAGGAGGCGCTCACGAACGTCCTCAAACACGCCCCGGCCGCGCGCACCACCGTCCGCGTCGACTACGCCGAGGACGAGGTCCGTGTACGGGTCAAGGACGACGGACGCGCGGACGGGGGGGGGGGCGGGCGGGCGGGGCGCCCCGGGGTCGGGGGGGGGGGCGGCGCCGCGGGGGGGGCCCCCCCCGCGGGGGGGCGCGCGGGGCGCGCCCACGCGGGGCCGGGCGGGCGGG
>NZ_JBSGWY010000001.1:65389-147498 GCF_053609145.1 Streptomyces sp. NPDC054961
CGGGGGCTCCGCGGCGCTTCCGGGGTGGGTGAGGGGGTCGGGCGCGCGGGGCGGGGGCGGGGGGGGCGGCCCGGGCGTACGGGCCGCCGCGGGGACGGGCGCGGGCGCGCGCGTGCGACGGGGCCCGCCCCGGCGGGGGCCGCCGCGGGCACGGCCCTCGCGGGCGCGGCCGTCGCTTCCGGCGCCTCCGGGCAGGGGCTCATCGGCATGCGCGAGCGAGCGCGCGTCTACGACGGCACGGTGACCGCCGAGCCTGCCCCCGGGGGCGGTTTCGAGGTCAGCCTGCGCGTCCCCGTGCCGAGGACCGGCCGTGCCGGCTGAGCGGGAACGGGAGCGGGAGCGGGACCAGCAACACCCACACCCATACCAACAGCAACACCAACAGGACCGGGAAGGAGGGGCCGTGCAGGGAGGGGCCGTACTGCGCGTCCTCGTCGTCGACGACCAGTTCCTGATCCGGTCCGGACTGACCGCGCTGCTCACCGCCGCGCCCGGCTACGAGGTCGTCGGCGAGGCCGAGGACGGGGAAGCGGCGGTGCGGCTCGCCGCCGAGACCCTCCCGGACGTGATCCTCATGGACATCCGCATGCCCGGGATCGACGGGATCACGGCCACCGAACGGATCCTGGCCGCTTCCGCTTCCGCTTCCGCCGCCGCCGCTTCCGCCCCCGCCTCCCCTTCCCCCACCGCGGAGCCCGCCAGGGGGCCCAAGGTGCTCATGCTGACCACCTTCGACTCCGACGAGTACGTCTTCCGCGCCCTGCGCGTCGGAGCCGGCGGGTTCCTCTTCAAGGACACCCCGCCCGCCCGGCTGCTCGCGGCCATCGCCACCGTGCACGCCGGCGAGATGCTGTTCAGCCCGGGAGCCCTGCGCGGGCTCGTGGACACGTACGCCGTCCCGGCCGCCGTCCGCGCTCCGCACCCCGGCCTGGCCGCCCTGACGCCGCGCGAACACGAGGTGCTCGGTCTGGTCGGGGCCGGGCTGTCCAACGCCGACATCGCCGTACGCCTCGTCCTCAGTCCCGCCACGGTCAAGACCCACGTCCACCGCTGCATGAGCAAGCTGGGACTGTCCAGCCGCGCCCAGGCCGTCGTGGTGGCGCACGAGTCCGGACTCGCCGCACGGCTGACCTGAGACCGTCTCCGGATGCGGCCGCCGCCCGGCGCCTCCACAG
The DNA here is from genome assembly GCF_053609145.1 of Streptomyces sp. NPDC054961. Taxonomy (NCBI): domain Bacteria; kingdom Bacillati; phylum Actinomycetota; class Actinomycetes; order Kitasatosporales; family Streptomycetaceae; genus Streptomyces; species Streptomyces sp. NPDC054961. Next base: position 66,565 of record NZ_JBSGWY010000001.1, read on the forward strand.
TGGACCCATGGGTATCGATGACTACGGCGGTGGCCCCGGCGCACAGCAGACCGGCGTCATGGTCGTGACGACGAACGACGTCCCCGGCTACCGGGTCGAGAACGTCATCGGCGAGGTCTTCGGCCTCACCGTGCGCTCGCGCCACCTGGGCAGCCAGATCGGCGCGGGCCTCAAGTCGATGATCGGCGGTGAACTGAAGGGCCTCACCAAAACCCTGGTGGAGACGCGCAACCAGGCGATGGAACGGCTCATCGACCAGGCGAAGGCGCGCGGCGCGAACGGGGTGCTGATGATGCGCTTCGACGTCACCGAGGCCGCCGATGTCGGTACCGAGGTGTGTGCCTACGGGACGGCCGTCGTGCTGGCGCCCGCGGGCACGTAGGCCGTCTCCCGCGGACCGTGCCGGGCCCGGGGCGCGGCGCGCTCAGCCGGCACCAGCCACAGCAGGGCCGGAGCCGTCACGGCTGGGGGCCCGTCCGCCGTGGCTGAACCAGCCGCGGCCGGCGCAGACCACGACCGCGACGTGATGGTCGAGGGCGCGCGGCCCGACGACCGGCAGCACACCCTGCTGCACGCCCACGCCGGGACACACCAGGCCGAGTCTGCGGTGATTGGCGGTGGGCGAGAAGTACCGCAGCCAGCTGCTGTACGGGGGCGTTGCCATCTGCGGATGGTGATCCACGAGCCCCGGCGGGCTCAAGGGGAGGCCGACTCCCGGGCGTTACGGGGCGTGCGCGCGGCCGGCGGAGCCGCGGCAGGGGCGGGGGCGGCGGGGGCGATGGTGGCGGCGGCGAGGGCGGCGAGGGCGGCGGGGGTGCCTGCCGGGGTGCCTGCCGGGCCGGAACGGGCCCCTTCCGGGCGGAGTCCCGCCGCCAGCCCGGCGACGACCACGGCCAGGCCCAGCCACACCGCCGGTCCCGGTACCCCGCTGCCGCAGGCAGCGCCCGCCCCGGCCGCGGCCAGCGGCGCGATCCCGCTCAGCAGCCCGGCCCGGCCGGAGCCCACGGCGGCCACCGTGCGGTACCAGAGGAGGAAGGCCACCGCCGTCACCATGACGGCGAGGTACCCGCAAGCCGCCCACTGGTGCGCGGTCACCGACGCCAGCTCCGCAGGCCCCTCGACGCACAGCGCGAGCACCGCCAGCATCACCGCGCCCATCCACACCGCGTGCAGCGACACCCCCCAGGCGCCGTGGCGCCGCAGCACCGGCACCGCGAGCAGGGTGAAGCCCGCCTCGCAGCCCAGCGCGAGCGCGGCCCAGCCCACCCCGGCCGCGTCGGTCCGGCCCGTCCCCTCCACCAGTACGGCGCCGGCGACGACCAGCGGCGCGGCCAGCAGCACCCGGCGGCTGGGCCTGCGGCCCTCCAACAGCGGGCCGAGCACCCCGAGCAGGACCGGCACCGAGGCCACGGCGACAGCGATCACGGCGGGCTCGGCATGCGCGACGCCCCGTACGACGGCCAGGTTGAACAGCACCAGCCCGGTCGCGGCGATCCCCGCCAGCCACAGCCACTCCCGGCCGCGGGGCGCCACGATCCGCACCCGGGCCACGCGGGCCAGGGCGAACAGGAGCACCGCGGCCGCCCCGTAACGCACGGCCTGGACGCCGAAGAGGGGGGCGTCGACGAGCGAACGGGAGACGGTGACGCTGCTGCCGACGAGCGCCATGCCGACGATGCCGGGGACCAGATCGCGCAGCGGCGGAGCCGATGGAGGGGCCGGAGGGGTCGCAGGGGTCGGAGGGGGCGGCGTGGACGGAGTGGACGGAGTGGACGGAGCGGAGGCAGGGGACGGAGCGGTGGCGGTGGGCGCTGTGGACGTCTTCTTCATGTCCTCGAGCCTGACGTCACAATGGACCCATGGGCAGGTCCAATGAGAACGCTTCCGAGGGGTCCAGAACCGGTGGATCCGGATCGGACTTCCTCCAGCTCGACATCGGCCGGGCCCCGGCGGGCGGCCGCACCGAATGGCTCGCCGACCGGCTGCGCGCCGCCATCGCCGACGGCACGCTCCCCGTGGGCAGCCGGCTGCCGGCCACCCGCGTCCTGGCCGCCGAACTCCGGGTCTCCCGGGGCCTGGTCACCGAGGCGTACCAGCGGCTGGCCGAGACCGGGCAGGTCGCGGGCCGCGGCCGAGGGGGCACGATCGTGGTGGCGGCGCCGGCGGTGACCGCGCCCGCGTCCCCGTCCGCGGCGGCCGCGGAACCGCCGGCCCGGGCCGACCCGTTCGGGCCGCGGGCCCGGAAGCCGCTGGTCGACGCGCTGCGCGCGGTACCGTGCCGGATCGACCTCTCGCCCGGGGTGCCCGACCTGACCGCGTTCCCGCGCACGGCATGGCTCCAGGCCGAGCGCCGGGTCCTCGCCGGGCTCACCCCCGGCGACTTCGGCTACGGCAACCCCCAGGGCACGCCCGCGCTGCGCGAGGCGATCGTCGGCTGGCTCGCCCGGGGCCGCGGGATCCGGGCCGACCCCGGCGAGGTGGTCGTGGTCGCGGGCGTCGCCCAGGCACTCGGCCTCCTGGCCCAGGTGCTGTACGCGGACGGCGTGCGGTGCGTCGCGGTGGAGGACCCGGGATCGCTCGGGGCGCGGCGGCAACTGGAGCACGGCGGGATGCGGACCCTGCCGGTACCGGTGGACGCGGGCGGGATCGACACCGCGGCCCTGGCGGCCGGCCCGGCCCGGGCCGTCCTGCTGACCCCGGCGCACCAGTTCCCGACCGGGGCGGTGCTCGACGGGGAACGGCGCCGCGAACTCCTCGGCTGGGCGGCCCGCGGCGGCATCGTCATCGAGGACGACTACGACGCCGAACACCGCTACGACCGGGCCCCCGTCCCCGCACTGCGCGCCCTGCTGCCCGACGCCGTCTGCTACGCGGGCAGCGTCTCCAAACTCCTCGCCCCCGCCCTCCGCCTGGGCTGGCTGCTGGTCCCGCCGCGGCACCTGGACGCCGTGATCGAGGCCAAGCGCTACGCCGACCTCGGCAACCCGGTCCTCGCCCAGCTGGTGCTGGCCCGGCTGATGGAGTCCGGCGAACTGGAACGCCACCTGCGCTTCGTGCGCCGCCGCCACCGGGCCCGCCGGGACGCGATGCTGCGGGCGATCGCCGCGGAGCTGCCGGGCGCGCGGGTGCACGGCGCGGCCGCCGGGCTGCACCTGATGGTCACCTTCGACGGAGCCGGCTTCGACGACACCGCCCTGGCGTCGGCGGCCCTGCCCCTCGGCGTCAAGGCCCATCCGCTGTCCTGGCACCGGATGGCCCCCGGCCCCCCGGGCCTGGTCCTCGGCTACGCGGCGGGTACGGCGGGCGAGATCGAGGAGGGCGTGGCCGCCTTCGGCACGGCGCTGCGGGGCTTGCTCCGGGCCTGATCCGGGCCTGATCCGGGCCTGATCCGGGCCTGATCCGGGCCTGGGCCGAGGGTGCGGTCCCGCCGTCTCGAGGTCGCGGCGAGGTCGTGTCGAGGGCCGCGAAAAGTTTTCCGGAAACGGCGGCAACCTCCCGGAGGGTCGCGCGTCGTGCGGGGGTGAGGGCGTGAACCCGCGCTCTCCAGCCGACCGTGGAGAACCACCGTGAAGAACCTGAAGCGCGCCCCGCTGTCCGTCCGCAGGGCGGCGGCCGTCGCCGTCGCCGCCGCCGGGGTGGCCGTCGCCCTGGCCGGACCGGCCTCCGCCGCGCAGGGAGCGTCCGCCACGCCGTCCGCCTCGTCGCCCGCCTCGCCGAGCGTTTCCCCCGCCCCGACGTCGACCGCCCCGGCCGCCGCCCCGTCGCCGGTCGTGAGCCTTCCCCCGAGCGCGACCCCCAGCAAGGCTCCGGGCACCGCCCCCAGCGTGTCCTCCGCCCCCTCGGGCGCTCCCGTGCCCTCCGCGTCGGCCGCTTCGACCGGTGAGCCCGAGCTCGCGCATACTGGCTCCTCCGCCACCACCACCGCGCTCGGCGCCGGGGCCGCCGTGCTGCTCACCGCGGGAGCCGCGACCCTGTACGCCGTGCGGCGCCGCACCAACGGCTGAGGATCTCCGTGCTCCACCTCGCACCACCCGTGGGCCTCGCCGCGGCCGGATCCTTCCGGTCGCGGCGGGGCTTGTGGTCGTTCCTGCTGCGCCGCGACCGCTCCGCCCCGCAGGCCCCGCCCGCGCCGTCGGAGGCGTACCGGCACGGGTACACGTACGGGCACGGCTACGGGCACAGCTATGGCCATACGGACGGCCCCACCTGCGGCGACGCCCATCCGAACGGCGGCCCGCAGCCGACCGTGACCGAGCTCTACCACGCCCACCGGCTGCGGATGGTCCGGCTGGCCGTGCTGCTCGTGGACGACCTGGGCACCGCCGAGGACGTGGTGCAGGACGCGTTCACGGCGCTGTACCGGCGCCACGGAGAGCGGATCACGGAGGTGGACAACGCGCTGGGCTACCTGCGCACCGCCGTCGTGAACACCGCGCGTTCGGTCCTGCGCCGCAGGCGGACGGTTCGCGCGTGGACCCCGCCGGCGCCCGTCGACGAACCGTCCGCCGAGGCGGCCGTGGTCCTGGACGAGGCGCACCGCGAGGTCCTCGCCGCGCTGGGCCGGCTGACGCCGCGGCGGCGTCAGGTACTGGTGCTGCGCTACTGGGCCGATCTGAGCGAGGCGGAGATAGCCGAGACGCTCGGGATCAGCCGGGGCGCGGTCAAGTCGAACGCGAGCCGCGCCCTGGACGCGCTGGAACGACTTCTGGAGGGTCGGATATGACACGTGACGGGGTGCCCGAGGGGCCCGTCGAGCTGCGGTTGCGGCAGGCCCTCGACGCCCGCGCCGCCGGCATCACCGTGCGCGCGCTGCGCCCGGCGCGGCCGCCGGGGCAGGAGGTGCGCAGGATGCCGTGGGCGTCGGCGCGGCCGCGGATGTTCGCGCTGCAGCTGGCCGGGCTGGCCGTGGCGGCCGCCGCGGTGGTCGGGTACGCCGTCCTGGCTCCGGACTCCGCGCCCGTGCGGCCGGACCCGGTGCCGCCGGCCGCGCCGCCCTCGCCGTCGCCGACCGTCCCGTCGCCGTCCTCGGTGACCGGGCCGTCGGTGTCTCCCTCGCCCTCGGGTTCGGCGTCCTCGTCCGTTCCCACGCCCGTGCCCGGGACCGCCCGGGCCACGGAAGGCGGCCCGGGTGCGCCGAAGCCGAGCGCCACCGTGTCCCGCCCGTCCGCCCCCTCGGCCGCGCCCTCGACCGCGGGAGCGTCCGCGCCGGCACCGTCGGCCTCGCCGAGCCGCCCCTGACAGGTCAAGGGGTCGCTCCGCTCCGACCCGGCGGCCGTCCGCCGCGACCTAGCTACCCGGCCGCCGGGGTGTTCTTCACGGCGGCCACCAGCGGTGCGAGCTCCGGCCTGCGCGCCGCCTCGTCCAGCGCCTCGCGCAGGGCGGTGTCGTTGGTGGGCCGGGCCTCGGCCAGCAGGGCCAAACCGGCCGGGCTGACGTCGGTGTAGATGCCCCGGCGGTCGGTGTCGCAGAGGTACCGGTTCAGCAGGCCCCGGTCCTCCAGACGGCTGACCAGACGGGTCGTCGCACTCTGGCTGAGCACCACCGAGTCCGCGACCTGGTGCATCCGGAGGTGCCCGCCGGGGCCGCTGTGCTGGCGGCTGAGGACATCGAGCAGCGAGTACTCACGCACGCTCAGTCCGTGTCCCGCCTGGAGCGCGCGCTCGATGTGCGCCTCGATCCGCCCGTGCAGGAGGGAGAGGGCGCACCAGCCCTGGGAGAGGGCGGTGAGTGCGCTGTCCGTGGCCGTCATGGGCTCCTCCTGCGGGTCCTTCGTGGTGTCCCCCCAGGATAGGCGACGAGCGCAATAGCCCGCGCTTGCAATTAACCCGCGTATGCAATTAATGTGGACGCAGGTAATCAGCCACGGCCGAGAAAGTGGCAGCACCCACGCGTCGCAGTGAACGTGGCGGCCTCACACGGTAATCTCCCCCCTTGGAGGGCACCCCCTCATGCCTCTCGCACTCCTCGCCCTCGCCATCGGAGCCTTCGGGATCGGCACCACCGAATTCGTGATCATGGGCCTGCTCCCCGAGGTCGCCGCCACCTACGGCGTATCGATTCCCACCGCGGGCTTCCTGGTCACCGGCTACGCCCTCGGCGTGGTCCTCGGGGCGCCGCTGATGGCCGTCCTCGGCACCCGCGTCCCCCGCAAGCGCATGCTGATGCTGCTCATGGGGCTGTTCATCGCCGGCAACGTCCTCTCGGCGCTCGCCCCCGTCTTCGGCGTGATGCTCGCCGGCCGGGTCGTCGCCTCCCTCGCGCACGGCGCGTTCTTCGGCATCGGCGCGGTCGTCGCCGCCGAGCTCGTCGCCCCCGCCAAGAAGGCCGGAGCGATCGCCATGATGTTCACCGGCCTCACCGTGGCCAACGTCATCGGCGTCCCGCTCGGCACCCTCGTCGGCCAGCACCTCGGCTGGCGCGTCACCTTCCTGGTCGTCGCCTCGCTGGGCGTCCTCGGCCTGCTCGGCATCGCCCGCCTCGTCCCCGACCTGCCCCGCCCCGAGGGCGTGCGGATCCGCCACGAACTGGCCGCGTTCCGCAACGTCCAGGTCCTGCTGGCCATGGCGATGACCGTCCTCGGCTTCGGCGGGGTCTTCGCCGCCATCACCTACATCACCCCGATGATGACCGACGTGGCCGGCTTCGCCGACACCTCCGTGACCTGGCTGCTCGTCCTCTTCGGCCTCGGCATGGTCGCCGGGAACCTCATCGGCGGCCGGTTCGCCGACCGCGCGCTGATGCCGATGCTCTACGTGTCCCTGGGCGCGCTCGCCGCCGTCCTCGCGGTGTTCACGCTGACCGCCCACACCAAGGCCGGCGCCGCCGTCACCATCGTCCTCATCGGAGCCCTCGGCTTCGCCACCGTGCCGCCGCTGCAAAAGCGCGTCCTCGACCAGGCCGCCGGGGCCCCCACCCTGGCCTCCGCCGTCAACATCGGCGCCTTCAACCTCGGCAACGCCCTCGCCGCCTGGCTCGGCGGAGTCGTCATCGCCGCCGGGTTCGGCTGGACCGCCCCGAACTGGGTCGGCGCCGCTCTCGCCGCCTCCGCCCTGGGCCTCGCCCTCGTCTCCGGAGCGCTGGAACGGCGTACGGCGGGCCGCGCGGGCGACGACGGCCGCGACGGCCGCCGCGGCCGGGTCGCCGCGGCCGGATCCCCGGCCGACGCGGCCCCGGTCCTCAGCCACCACTGATCCGCCACCGATCCACCACCCCCCGTACCGCACCGCACACAGGAGCTCCCAGCATGTCCACGGCCACCACCACCGTCACCGTCACCGCCCGTACCGCCGTCGCCCCGCTGACCACCGCGGACGCCGAGGCGCTCGTCCGCGCCGCCACGGTCGCCGCGGAGGCGGCCGGGATCGCCGTCAGCGTCACCGTCCTCGACGCGGGCGGCCACCTGCTCGCCTTCCGGCGGGACGACCGGGCCGTGCTGATCTCCGGCGAGACCAGCACCCGCAAGGCCTACACCGCGCTCCAGCTGGACGCCCCGACCGCCGACCTGGTCGACGCCGTCCAGCCCGGCGGCCTCTTCCACACCCTGCCCACCGCCCTGGACCGGCCGCTGCTGTTCATCGCGGGCGGCCTGCCCGTCCACCGGGACGGCCGGCTCGTGGGCGCTGTCGGCGTCGGCGGCGGGGCACCCGGTCAGGACCACGACTTCGCGGCGGCCGCCGTCACGGTGCTGGTCTGACACCCCGGGCCGGCGCGTGGGGCGGCGCCCGCCCCGCGCGCCCGCCCGGCGTCCGCCGCCCCGGTCGCGCGCCCGTGTCCCCCGTGCCACCTTGGTACGGGGGACACGGGCGCACTCACGAGCCAACGATGACGAAACCGACGATGCGGAGCAGACGGATTCACCTCGCGACGGCCACAGTCGCCGCGATGGTCTCCCTTGTCGCGATACCCGGCTGTGCGACCGGTTCGGCCAGTTCGGCCGGGACAACCGCCACCACGGGTGAGAGCCGGTCCCCGTCCTCGTCCTCCGCCCCGCCCGGCCGGCCGGAGTCCGCCGAGCCGCCGGCCGTCGCCCCCTCGCCGACGCGCTCGTACGCGCTGTCCACGGCCCCGCACACCATCCCCGCCGTACGCGAGCACGTCCCGGCCCGCGGCCCCGGCTGGCAGCCCGGCCCGAAGGCGCGGGTCGTCGTACCGCCGGCGGACAGCGCGGAGCTGACCGACGAGGGCAAGCTGCTGGCCGGCGAACTGGGCATGCAGTTCGCCGAATCGGCGACATCGCGCAGCGGGGACGTGGAACTCGCCCTCGGGGCCAAGGGCTCCGGCAAGCCCGAGTCCTACACGCTCACCGTCAAGGACGGGAAGGTCCGCATCAACGGCCCCGACGAGGCCGGGGTCTTCTACGGCACCCGCACCCTGAAGCAGGCCGTCAGCGGCGGAGGTTCGGCCCCCGAGGGAACCGTGCGCGACGCCCCGGCCAAACCGCAGCGCGGCCTCAACCTGGACATCGCGCGCAAGAACTTCACCCCCGACTGGATCAAGGACCGGCTGCGCGAGATGGCCGACCTCAAACTGAACCAGCTGGGCCTGCACTTCTCCGACGACCAGGCCTTCCGGATCGAGTCCGACACCCACCCGGAGATCGTCTCCGACCCGCACCTCACGAAGGCGCAGGTGCGCGATATCACCGCGCTCGCCTCCCGCCTGCACATAGCGGTGATCCCCGAGATCGACTCGCCCGGACACCTCGGCGCGGTCCTGCGCGCGTACCCCGCACTGCAACTGCACGACGTCCAGGGCCGGGCGGTCAAGGGCGCGGTGGACATAGCGAACCCCGCGGCGGCGAAGCTCGTGGACGAACTCCTGCGGGAGTACCTGCCGTTGTTCCCGGGCAGGATCTGGAACCTGGGCGCCGACGAGTACCAGGCGCTGGTCTACCGCGACCCGCAGGCCTCCTTCCCGCAGCTCGCGGCCGCGGCGCGGGAGCGCTACGGGGCCGCCGGGCGCGTCCAGGACCTGGCGACGGGCTGGCTGAACGCCCGTGCGGACGTGGTCCGTTCGGCGGGCCGCCGGCCCGCGGCGTGGAACGACGGCTTCTTCACGGGCGGAGTCGTCCAGCCGGCCAAGGACATCGAGGTGGAGTACTGGACCGGCAAGGAAGGCGGCGCCCGGCCGCCGCTGGAGTACCTGCGCGAGGGCCGCAAGGTCGTGAACCTCAACGACGAGTACCTCTACTACGTGCTGGGCGAGCCGAACGACTTCACCTACCCCACCGGCCGGCGGATCTACGAGGAGTGGACCCCGCGGGTGCTGCGCGGCACCACGGCGGTCCCGCAGAGCTTCGACAGCCAGATACTGGGCGGGCGCTTCGCCGTCTGGGCCGACCTGGCGGGCGCCCAGACCCAGGCCCAGGTGGCGGAGGGCATCCGGCTGCCCCTGGCGGCCGTCGCGCAGAAGCTCTGGGACCCCCGCCCGCCGGCCCTCACCTGGCCGGAGTTCAAGGCCCTGGCCGACCGGCTCTGACCGACCGGCCCCGACCCCGGCTTATTGGCTGGTCGCAGGGCCCGGTCGCGGTGTTGGATGCGGGAATGGACAATGAGCTGCTGCCGTCGCCCGACGGTTACGAGATCTCCGCCGACCCCGCCCGGATCGACCGCGAGCGGGTCCACCGCTGGCTCTCCGAGGACTCCTACTGGGCCCGGGGCCGGAGCCGGGAGAAGCAGGACGCCGCGATCGACGGCTCGGTCAACCTGGGTGTCTACGACGCCGCTTCGGGCGTCCAGGTCGCCTACGCCCGCATGATCACCGACCGGGTCACCTTCGCGTGGCTCTGCGACGTGTACGTGGACCCGGGCGCGCGGGGCAAGGGGCTCGGCACCGCCCTCGCGGGAGCGGTGCGCGACCACCTCGCCCCGTACGGGATCCGGCGGATCCTGCTGGCGACCGCGGATGCCCACGGGGTGTACGAGAAGGTCGGCTTCGGACCGCTCGACGCCCCCGAGAACTGGATGGTCCTCGGCGCGCAGTAGCGCCCGGCAGGGCGCGGGAGACGCGGCGCCGGCGGCTACCAGATGGAGCTGACCCACTCCGGGTGGTCGATGAACGGGTTCCGGTTGTGCTGGTAGGTGTCGTATATGACCTGGTTGCGGCGCTGCTCGAAGGCGTCCGGCGGATCCTGCAGGCTCCACTGCTTCAGGACGCTGATGCGGCCGATCGCCGGCGCGCTGCCGTTGTTGACCTGGTCGTTGACCTCGAGGTCGGCGAAGCCGTCGCCGCCGTCGTAGCGCACGGCCATGTAGAGCAGCATGCGGGCGACGTCACCCTTGACGGCGTCGCGCGGCTCGAAGGAGTCCGCGTCGGTGAAGCTGCCGGGCGCCTCGGCGACCGGGCTGCCTCCGTTGTCGAAGTCCTTGTTCCCGCGAGTGCTGTTGACGGTGACGTCCTCGGGCCTGAGGTGGTGCAGATCGGTTCCCGGGCCGGTGGCCGTGCCGAAGTCGCCGTGGCTCTTGGCCCAGACGTGCTCGCGGTTCCAGTCGTTGACCCCGCCGCCGTTGGTGGACTTGGACTGGGAGCGGCCCGAGTAGACCAGGATCACGTTGTTGGGGTTCGCCGGGTCCTGGTCGGTGACCTTCAGGGCGTTCCACACGCCGTCGTACGTCACCTTGGACTGGGTCTTGATGATGTTGTGCAGCGCGGTCTTCAGCGCGGCGCCGGTCTTGCCCTCGGCGGAGGCGTAGTACGTGTCGATGGCGGAGGCCGGGGCCGCCGAGGAAGCCGGGGCCGCCGAGGAGGCCGCGGCGGTCGCGGTCCTCGGTCCGGCCGTGGCGGAGGCCGGGACCAGTACGAGGGCGGCCGCGGCGAGGCCCGCCGCCCAGGGAGTCAGATGCGCGATTCTCTTCACGTGGGGTACCTCTTCACAGCACCGCTCCCGCCCGGGGAATTGGCGGGGCATCAGGTGGCGGATCGAGGCTCACATTGTCATGTGCCCAACAGATGAAAACCAAGTGTCGGCAGCCGGGACTTTGGCGTCCGCCGCCAGGTGGGAGCGGCGCGAGGCTCCTGCACGGAGGCACCTCGAGCCCGTCTTCGCACCCGTCTTCGCACCCGCCGTCCGAGCCCGGTCCACCCGGATCTCCGTGGTCGCCGCGGAGGTTGCGGCCGGCCGGCCGTCACCCCGTGGGGTGGACGGTGTGGCCCCGGAATTGGAGATTCCGGGGCAACACCGCACATCCCGTTCGGGCAGGGGCGGTTGACCCCCGGTCGTCCTTGATTTCCGTGCAAGCGTCCTGAAAGTCTTCGTTGATCAGCTGTCGCGGCATCAGCGACAGCGGCTACAACGGAGGCAGGACGCATGTCCCCACGCATGGCCCCCCGCACGTCTCACATCCGAATACGCCGGGCGTGGTTGACGGCCGCGACCGCGGCCACGGTGGCGCTGACCTGCCTGTCGGCCCCGGCCCGCGCGGAGGAGACCCCCGCACCGCTGCCCGAAGCCTGGCACCAGGACCCGCAGACGACGGCGAGCGGCGCGGCACCCGTGGGCACCACGGCATGGACCGCCCCCGGCGGCAAGGCCGACCCTTCGGACTTCACCCTGCAGGCCGGCGCGTTGAACGGGACGACCGCCGAACGCGTCGCCCGCCTCGACGGCGTACTGCCCAAGGCGGGCGTGTCGAAGCTCCTCGCCGATGCCAACCGCACGGTCAACACCACGTCGTGCGCCCGCGATCCGTTCGGCACGGCGCCCGCCCCGGCCCTCAAGTGGTGTCTGGAGAACGACGACTCGACCTCGCGCGAGTGGATCCCGCAGGCCATGACGGGCGTCTCGGACGCCGCGGACAACGAGCAGTACGGCGTCGGCAACGACAAGAACATCCAGCTCTACGCGTCCTACGACAACTGGGACCCGGGCCGCGACAGCAACGGGAACGAGGTCGGCGACTGCAACCCCGACGAGCTGAAGGCGAACGACGCCTGCAACCAGAAGGGGGTGCGGATCTCCTTCGTGCAGCGCCGCGCCGACGGCACGGTCACGTACCGGCACGTGCTGCTGGGCTGGACGTACATGAACGATTCGGACCACGTCTCCTTCGACGGAGTGCACTCCGCCGAGGGCTCGACGGTTCCGGACCCGAACGTGGACATGCAGAACGGCCTGCACGCGGGCGGCATGGTCTGGTACGGCCACTACCTCTATGTCGCCGACACCCGGAGCGGCATCCGGATCTTCGACATGGAGAAGATCATGGACCTGGACCCCAACGGGGACGGCAAGGCCGGTGACGCGATGGGCGCGGACACCGACGGGGTGAAGACCACGTCCAACGTCGAGGACAAGACCAAGATCGGCCGCCAGAACAACGTCTGGTACAGCTTCGGCTACCGCTACGTGATGCCGCAGGTGGCGGCCTGGAAGTTCAAGGCCGCGCAGTCCAATCCCGCGGGTTCGTTCACGTGCGTGAGCACGGGCGCTCCGAAGGCGTCCTACCTGTCGCTCGACCGCAGCACGACCCCGGACCGGCTGATCATGGGTGAGTACTGCCGTCCGGAGAGCGGCCACCCGTCGCCCGGCCGGATCGCGTCGTTCCCCGTCAAGGCCCTGGAGAACCGCTCCGGCGAGGTGGCGGCCGAAGGCTGGGCCAACTACCTGCCGATGCCGAACGGCGGTGCCCAGGGCGCGCTGGCGACGGGCGGGACGCTGTACGTCAACCAGAGCGCCGGTCACAACGACCCGGGCAACCTCTGGCGTTACCGGTGGAGCAACGGCGAGCTGGTGTCCAGCGGCAGCGCGATCAAGACCGCCACGGGCGCCGAAGACCTCTACTACGAACGCGGCGCGCAGCGTCTGTGGTCGGTCTCCGAGCACTACGGTCCGGCGGTGAACGCCGAAGCCCTCGAGGACGGCGGGTCGGGAAGGTGCCTGGGCCTGGTCTGCGAGCGCGTCCTCTACGCCCACAGCCAGGCGCAACTGGACGCCCCGTAGCCGGGCTCTGATCCACCACCGGTACCGGTACGGGTGCCCGTACCGGTGGTGGCACCGGTACCGCTGCGCTGATCACGCGGGGCGGGACGCGGGGTCCCGCCACGAGCGCTGATCGCCACGGCCTTCGCGCGCGGTCTTCCCGCTGCCGCACACCGCCGGGGCCGCCGTCCTGACGGTCGTCCAGTGGACCGAACGACCCTGCTGTTTTCAGCCACTGGAGCGTTGTCCTTCGCGGGCTCACGGCATTCCTGGTCGGGGGAACCGGCCCGCTCCTCGCCGCGCGCTCCTACCGCGGCCGGACGGCGCCGCGCCACTGACCCCGACCCGCGGACCCCGGCAAAACGGCCCCCGGGCCAGCGCGGAGCCGGCCCGGGGGCCGCAGCTCGCGGCGCGACGGTCGTCAGCTGCCCGCTGCGGCGGGGGCGGGTTCGTACTTGTAGTCCGCGCCGAAGTTCTTCTTGACCGCCGCTTCCCAGGAGCCGTCGTCGATCATCTTGCGGATCGCGGCGTTGATCTTGCCCTGGAGCTCGGGGCTGCCCTTCTTCATGCCGATGCCGTAGTTCTCGTTGCTCAGGTTCAGCCCGAGCATCCTGAACTTGCCCTCGTTGCCCTTGCGGGCGCTGTACCCGGCGAGGATGGAGTTGTCCGTGGTCATGGCGTCGACCAGGCCGTCCTGGAGTGCGACGAGGCACTCGGAGTAGCCGCCGAGCTCGAGGAGGCTGGCCTTGGGGGCCAGGTTCTTCCTGAGGTTCTCCGCCGAGGTCGAGCCGGTCACCGAGCACAGCCGCTTGGTGTTGAGGTCCTCGGCCTTGGTGATCGAGGTGTCGGAGGCGCGGACCAGCAGGTCCTGGTGGGCGAGGAAGTACGGGCCGGCGAAGTCGACCTTCTCCTTGCGCTTGTCGTTGATCGAGTAGCTGGCCGCGACGAACTGGATCTCGTTGTACTCCAGCAGCAGCTCGCGGTCGTTGCTGAGGACCCGCTTGAAGGTGATGTGGTCGGCCTTGTAGCCGAGCTCCTTCGCCACGTACGTCGCCACGTCCACGTCGAAGCCGGTGAAGGTGCCGTCGGGCTCGCGCATGCCGACGCCCGGCTGGTCGAACTTGATGCCGATCGCGATGTTCCCCTTGTCCTCGGCACCGCACCCGGACGCGGTCAGTACGAGACCGATCATTGCGGCGACCGCGCCGGCCTTGGGAACCCTCATGCTGCACTCTTTCCTTGGATACGCGGGGTCGCGCGCGGCGCGCGGGGTCGCGCCGGGCACGCCGGGACGGGCCGGGACGCGGGGTGCCGCGGGGCCGGGTGGGCGCGTATATGAGGAAGCTAGGAAGTCGCCGGGCTCGATGTCACGAGATCTGAGCAAAACTTGAGGGTCACGATCCGGTTAGGCGGCAGATCCTGCGGCGGATCCCGCCCGGGGCGGGAGAGCGGCCGGTCGCGGAGGGGGAGCGGCCGGTCACGGAGGGGAAGGGGAGCTGGTCAGGGAAGGGAGGGGGGAGGGGCGCGGGTCCCGTCCGGGCGGGGGATCCGGTGGGGTATCGGGTGGGGGATCCGGTGGTGGGGGGGGGGGGGGCGCCGCGGGGGGGGGCCCGCGCCCCCCCCCCCCCCCCCCCCCCGCCCCCGCCCCGCCCCCGGGAGAGGGGGGGGGGGGGGCGGGGGGTGGGGGGGGGGGGGGGGCGGGGGGGGGCCGCCCCCCCCCCCCGCGGGGGGGGGGCCCCCGCCCCCCCCCCCCCGGCTCGGCCTGGCCGGGAACGTACGGTCGTTCGGACCGGGCGGACGGCCTCGTGACAGCATGGGAGGGCAACGCACCGTAAGTGGAGGGGGAGTTCGGTGAGCGGAGTACGCAAGGGGCTGGCCAAGGTGGAGATCGCGCTGCGGTGGGATCCCAGCCCGACGGGGGCGCCCGTACACGATCTCGACATACTCGCCGCGGTGTACGCGGCCGGCGACCCGCACGGGCAGCCCGTGCACCTGGTGCACTTCGGGAGCCGTTCCCCCGACGGCACCATCACGCTGGACCGCGACAGCCGGACCGGGCAGGGCCTCGGCTTCGACGAGGTCATGACGCTCGAACTGCACCGGATCGCGCCGGAGCTGACCCGGGTGGTGGTGGGAGTGGTGATCCAGCCGGCGGGCACCGGCCCGGCCCTGACCTTCGCCGCCGTCGCGGGCGCCGGACTGCGGATCCGCGAGGGCTACACCGAGCTCTCCGTGCACGACTTCACGGCCGTCGCCGCGGCCTCCGCCGCCACGGTCGCGGAGTTCACCCGCGATGCCTCGGGCAGCTGGTCCCTGGATCCGGCGGTACGGGGCTTCGACGCCGACCCGGAGGAGTTCGCCCGGGTCATGGGCTTCGCCCGGATCTGATCAGCCGGGGCCGGCGCCCGTACAGAGTCGATCCGCACGGAGCCGGGTCACGCGGAGCCGGGTCACGCGGAGCCGGGTCACGCGGAGCAGGGTCACGCGGAGCAGGGTCGCGCGGAGCCGGGTCCCGCGGAGTCGATCCGCACGGACCGGTCGGCGGCCACTCCGCGAAGGAGTGCCCGCCGCCCGGTCCGGGTGGTGCGCTGCCACCGTCCCCACGAGGCAGCGCGGGCAGGCCGCCGTCCGGTCATCGGGAACGGCGGCCGGCCGGTTCAGGGGGTCCGGGCCGCTTGCGGGCCGGGGCCGGGGCCGGGCTCCGATGTGGGCCCCGGGTCGACGCCCAGCGCCGGCAGCAGACAGGCGTCGACGAACCGCACGAGGTACTCGGCGTCGGCGTACCGCCCCTCCAGCACCGGCCGGATCCGCAGCACGCCCATCAGCTGCGCGGGCAGGAACTCCACGGCCGGGTGGCCGGCGGCGATCTCGCCCCGCGCCACGGCCCGTTCCACGATCGTGTCGAAGGCCGCGAGCTCCGGTTCCACCAACGCCTCGCGCAGTGCCGCCTTCAGCTCCTCGTCGCTCAGCACCGCGTGCCCGAGGGCCTGGGTGAGCCGGGTGTCGCGCCCGGAGGTGCAGGCCGCGATCAGGGCCGCCTCGCGCAGGTCGCCCGCCAGCGTCCCCGTGTCCACCGCCGCCAGCGTGCCGCGCCGGTCCGCCCGCAGGGCGGCGGCGACGAGCTGCGGCTTGGTCTTCCACTGCCGGTAGAGGGTGGACTTTCCGCAGCTGGCCCGGGCGGCGATGCCCTCCATGGTCAGGGCCTCGTAGCCGTCCTCGCGCAGCAGCTCCAGGACGGCGTCGTAGAACTGCCGCTCCCGCTCCGGGGTGATCTTGGAGCGGCGTGCGGGGGCCGATGCGGTGTCCGGCGTCGGCGACGTCATGGGGCGGCTCTCCTCGGTGACGCTCGGGCGGGGCCCCGGCCGGCCGGGCGGCCGGCGTAGGCCTGATCTCGGCGGTCGGTCTGGGCCCCAGTGTACAAGAACGGTCGCGTATCGGTACACGTGCGTATCGATACGCTAATGTATCGATACACTGGCGTGTCGATGTGTGCACGCGTACAGGAAGCGAGACCGGGGGATGACCTCCCACACCACACCTGCCGGGGCCGGCGCGGGGCAGCGCCGCCGCCTCATACGCGAGTTGCTGCTCGTCGCGGGCCTGTTCGCCGTCTACAAGTGCGGCCGGATGCTGGCCACCGGCCGCACGGACGAGGCCCTCCGCAACGCCGCCCGCGTCTGGGACGCCGAGCGCACCCTGCACCTGCCCGGCGAGGGCCTGATCCAGGGCCTGCTCCTGCACGGGGACGCCCTCGTGCACACCGCGAACACCTATTACGCGGCCGTGCACTTTCCCGCCACGGTGGCCTTCCTGATCTGGCTCTACGTACGCCGCCCCGCGCACTACCTCTGGACCCGACGCGTCCTCGCCCTGCTGACCGGCGCCGCCCTCGCCATCCACCTGGCCTTCCCCCTCGCGCCCCCGCGGCTGCTCGCGGCCGCGCACCTGATCGACACGGGCCGGGTCTACGGGCCGACGGTCTACGGAGCCGCGCCCGCCGCCGACACGATGGCCAACCAGTTCGCGGCGATGCCCTCCCTGCACTTCGGCTGGGCCCTGATGCTGGCCCTCGGCATGATCGCCGCCACCTCCTCGCGGTGGCGCGCCCTGTGGCTGCTGCACCCCCTGGTGACCCTTCTCGTCGTCGTCGGCACGGCCAACCACTACTGGCTCGACGCCGTCGTCGCGGCCCTCCTGCTCGGCGGCGCCCTGCTGCTGGTCCCGCGCCCGGCCGCCCGCTCCCGGGTCGTTCTCCGGAGCATGCCGAGTCCGCGCCCGGCGAAACCCGAGCCGGTCGCCGTAGGAGTGATCCGGTGAACGCCACCCTCGTAGCCGTCCTGCTCTGCCTCGCGGCGGCCGCAACCTACGCGGCCGCGGCCGTCGCCCAGGAACGCCTCGCCCGCCGGGCCACCGCCCGCAGCACCACCGCGCTGCTCGGCAACGGCGCATGGTGGTGGTCGGCCGGACTGAACGCCGCCGCCGCGCTCCTGCACGCCGCCGCCCTGCGGTACGGGCCGCTCACCCTGGTCCAGCCGCTCGGCGCGCTCACTCTCGTCGCCGCCGTACCGCTGGGCGCGCACGGCGCCGGGCGCCGCGTCGCCACCACCGAATGGCGCGGCACCCTGGCCACCGTCGTCGGCCTCGGCCTGCTCCTCCTCCCCGCGTCCGGCCCGGCCCCCGACGACACCCTCACCCTGGCCGAGGCCCTCGCGGTCTCCGGCGCGACCGCCGTGGTGATCGTGCTGCTGACCGCACGGAGGGACACCCGCTCGGGGCTGCGCCACGCGACCGCGTCGGGGCTGGCCTCCGCGGCCGCCTCCGCCCTGACCCAGACCGTCGCCGTGGCGGGCGGCCGCGGCGGGGCGCTGCTCAGCGTCCGGGTCGTCTCGGTGGCCCTGCTCGTGGTGGTCTTCGCGGTCGGCGGGATGCTGCTGTCCCAACGGGCCTACCGCGGCGGCCTCGGCGCCCCCCTCGCGGTGGTCAACCTCGCCAATCCGCTGGCCGCCGCCGCGATCGGCATGGTCCTCCTCGGCGAACGCATCCAGGGCGGGGCCCTCGGGGTCCTGCTGGCGGCGGCCGGCGCGCTCGCCGCGGCGCGGGGCGTGCTGCTGCTCACGCGGACACCGGCACAGGCGGGACCCGGTCCGTCCCGGACGGCTGCCCGCGGGGCCGTCGTCCAGGCCGCGGCCGTCGCTTCGGCGGGCGTTCCGGCGATGGTCGAGGCGGCGGCCGCGGCGGTGGTCCCGGCGGGGGGCGCGGCCGGGGTCGCGGCCCAGGCCGGGACGCGGTCCAGGGTGCCGGTATGACCCCGGGCCCGGCGACGTAGCCCCAAGCCCGCAGGTCCGCAAGCCCGGACCCGGCGGCCGGAGAACCGTTTCACCGCTTCGGGCGTCCTCCTCGGTGAGTCAGGTCGAGCAGGACGACACGACGACGGATACGAAGCGCGCCCGCACGCACGGCGCGCGCACACCGAAGCGGAGTGAATGGGCATGGGCATCATCAGCTGGATCATCCTCGGACTGCTCGCGGGCGGGATCGCCAAGGTCCTGCTGCCCGGCCGTGACCCCGGCGGCCTGATCGGCACCACCCTCATCGGCGTCGCCGGCGCGTTCGTCGGCGGCTGGCTCTCGGCGAAGTTCCTGGACCGCCCGATCCAGGACGAGTTCTTCGACCTCGCGACCTGGGGCTCCGCCATCGGCGGCTCGCTGGTCCTCCTCATCGCCTACCGGCTGCTGTTCGGAAACTCCCGCAACTGACCGGCCGGTGGCCAGCTGACCGGCCGGTGGCCAACTGACCGGCCGGGGGTCGCCACCGGGCGGCCGGCCGTCACCGGGCGGCGGGTAGCGCGCGCCGCTCTGCCCACGCCCGCGGTGCCCGGCGGCAGCTCCCCGAAATCCGCGCGGGCCCGCGTACCGGGCACTCCGCGCGGGCCCGTGTACCGGCACCGGCCGCACCCTCGTCGGCGGCGGCCCCTACGATGACCGGCCATGGACAGCAGTGAGGCCGGCAGACAGTTGATCGACGGGCGATTCGAGCTCGCGGAACCCCTGGGCAGTGGCGGAATGGGGACGGTGTGGCGCGCCCGCGACATCGCCCTGCACCGGGACGTCGCGCTCAAGGAGGTGCGGCCGCCGGATCCGGCGACCGCCGCCGCACAGCCCGGCCTGGCCGTCCAACTGCGCGAGCGGGCCGTCCGCGAGGCCCGCGCGCTCGCCCGTCTCGCCCACCCCAACGTGGTCACCATCCATCACATCGTGGAGCCCCCGGACGGGGTCGAAGGCCATCCGTGGATCGTGATGGAGCTGGTCAGGGGCGGCTCCCTGCACGACCGGCTGGCCGACGGGCCGATGCCCGTGGCCGAGGTGCTGCGGCTCGGGCGCGACGTCCTCTCCGCGCTGCGGGCCGCGCACGCCGAAGGGGTGCTGCACCGGGACGTGAAACCGGCCAACGTGCTGCTGCGCTCCGACGGCTCCGCCGTGCTCACCGACTTCGGCATCGCCGCGCTGCACGGCGCGACGGCGCTGACGTCGACCGGTGTGCTGATCGGCTCGCCGGAGTACATCGCGCCCGAGCGCGCGCGTGGCGCTGAGGGGCTGCCCGCCTCCGACCTGTGGTCGCTCGGCATGCTGCTCTACGTGGCCTCGGAGGGGGTGCACCCGCTGCGCCGGGCCACCAGCCTCGCCACCGTGGTCGCGGTGCTCGACGAGCCGATCCCTGCGCCGGTACGGTCCGGCCCGCTGGGACCCGTACTGGAACGGCTGCTGGTGCGGGACCTGGCCCTGCGGCCCGACGCCGAGGAGCTGGAAGCGCTGCTCCGCAGCGCGAGCAGTGCTCTCGAGAGCGGCACCCCGTCCGTACCCCCGGTCGCCCTCGGCGAGTTCGGGCCGGCGGCGGCGGCGGCGACGACGACGGACCGGCCGACCACGCTGTTCGTCCCGGGCGCGGGGAATCCGTACGCGCCGACCGCGCCCGTCCCCGAGCCGGCCGCCCGCCCGCGCCGCCGCCCGGCGCCCCTGGCCGTGGCCCTCGCGGTGGTCCTGATCGCCGGGGTGATCGGCCTCGTGAAATGGCTCCCCGGCGGTGACACCGGCAAGGACACCGGGTCCGGGACCGGCGCCGACGCGAAGGGGTCGAGCGCGGCGTCCGCGCCGGCCACCCCGAACCCGGGGAGCTCCGAGACGACCCCGAGCCCGAGTCCGAGCCCGAAGGCGAGCACGGCGAAGAACGCCACCCCGTCCGCCGGCAGCCTGATCAACCCGGCCGGCATCCGCACCGCCGTCGAAGCGTTCAAGCAGCAGGCGGGCACCACCACCTTCGTCGACATGAAGGTCTACGACGAGTACGTGCTCGCCTCCATCCCGACCGCCCCCGGAGCCAAGACCGTCGACTCCTGGCAGTACCGCAACGGCGCGGCCAAGCGCACCGGCCCGTCCGGCACCGTGAAGGAGGGCGAGCCGCTCATGGACATGGCCGCGATGAACTGGGACCTCCTTCCCGCCCTGATGGACCAGTCGAAGAAGGAGCTCGGCGTCGAGATCCCCAGCTCGCGCTACCTCAACGTCTCCCCGTGGCTCGGCGCCCCCGCGGTCCGCCCGTACCTCAGCGACCCGTACGGTCAGGGCGGTTACGTCCTCGCGGGGACCGACTTCACGATCAAGAAGGTGTACAAGAGTTGATGACCAGCTGGCGCTCCACGCTCACCTCGGCCGGGATCTCGGGCTCCCGGCTCCGCGCCGACTACACCTACGCGGCCCGCCGGGTCCTGCGCCGCGAACCCGCGCCCTACCTCACCCTGCGCCTGCTGGCCGCACCCCCGCTCGTGCCCTGGCTGGCGGCCGGGCTCGCCTTCATGAACCGGGTCGACGACGTCGCCGAGACCGGAACCCCGGACGAGCGGGCCGCCGGCCTCAAGGAACTGGGCGCCGAGGTGCACCGCGCCCTGGAGACCGGGGACAGTCCCGATCCGCTGCTCCGCGCCTACGCCCACGCCGTCGGCTCCCGCGGCCTGCCCGCCGAATGGATCTTCCGCTTCCTCGACGGCGCGGCCACCGAGGAGGCGGTCTTCGACGGCTTCGCCACCGAAGAGGACTTCCAGGCCTACCTCGACGCCTACGCGTGGCCCGGCGTGCTCGTCTTCACCGGTCTCCAGTATCAGGGCGGTCCCGACGCCGAACAGGCCGCCGGCTGGCGGCGGTTCGTGGACGCCGCCCAGCGGGTCGACTTCCTGGCCGACTTCGCCGGAGACCTCGCGGACGGCAGGCTCTGCATCCCGCGCACCCGCCTGGACGAGCACTCCGTGACCCGGGCCGACCTCGAACAGGCCCGTGACACCCCGGGCGTACGGGAACTCCTGGCCGCCGAATGCGGGCGAGCCCGCAGCGCCCTCGCCGCCGCAGGCGGGATCCTCGACCTCACCGAACCGGGTCTGCGGCCGGTCGCCGTGACGATGACGGAGCTCATGGAGCACCAGCTCACGGCGGTGGAGAAGGCCGGTGTCGGCGCCCTGCGCAAGGACGTCGGCTACGGCCTGGCCGCGCCGCTGCGCACCCTGGTCCGGGCCAGGGCGCGCAGGCCCCGTACCCCGAGGTGACATATGTACGGCCGGAGTCCGTACATGCGGATCTGCCGGGGGAGCCGCGCCCGTCCGTAGCGTGATGTGCATGACGCAGACCCGGGCGCAGGCCCAGCTCCAGGCGCAGACCGAGGGACAGACCGAGGGACAGACCGAGGCGCAGACCGACTTACAGGCCGAGGCGCAGGCCGAGGCACAGACCGGGACACACGGGCACGCCGGGGCGCGGACGCCGACGCCGACCCCGCCCCCGACCCCACCCCCGGCGGTGAGCTTCCGGCACGCCGCCAAGTCCTTCGGCTCCGTCCGCGCCGTGACCGGCCTCGACCTCGACATCCGGCGCGGCGAGACGGTGGCCCTGCTGGGCCGCAACGGCGCCGGGAAGTCCACCGCCATCAGCCTGCTGCTCGGGCTGGACGAGCCGGACGCGGGCCGTGTGCGGCTCTTCGGCGAGAGCCCCGGGCGGGCGGTGCGCTCCGGCCGGGTCGGCGCGATGCTCCAGGAGGGGCGCGCCGTGCCGCGGATCACCGTGCGGGAGCTCGTCGCCTTCGTCGCCCGGACCTACCCGGCGCCCCTGCCCGTCGCCGAGGCCCTGAGTCTGGCCGGGCTCACGGACTTCGCCGGCCGCCGCGTCGACCGGCTGTCCGGCGGCCAGGCCCAGCGCGTCCGCTTCGCCGTCGCCCTCGCCGGGAACCCCGAGCTGATCGTCCTCGACGAGCCGACCGCCGCTCTCGACGTGGAGGCCCGGCGGGCCTTCTGGGAGTCCATGCGGGTCTACGCCCGGCGCGGCAACACCGTCCTGTTCTCCACGCACTACCTGGACGAGGCCGACGCCCACGCCGACCGCATCCTCGTCATCGACCGGGGCAGGATCGTCGCCGACGACACCGGCGCCGGGCTCCGGCGCGCCGCCGGGGGCTCCCTCGTCGCCTTCGACCTGGCCGGGCGGCCCACCGGGGACCTGGCCGGGCTGCCCGGAGTGGTCTCCGTAGAGGTGCGGGCGGACCGCGCGCGGCTGCGCACGACCGATCCGGACGCCACCGTCGTCGCGCTCGCCCGCCTCGACGCGATCCGCGGCCTGGAGGTCACGGCCGCCTCCCTCGACGAGGCCTTCCTCGCCCTGACCGGTTCCGGGACCCCGATGGAGACGGCACGATGATCGTCAGCGCGTACGTCCGCCTCGAAGTCCGCCGCGCCCTGCGCGACCCCGGGTTCGTCTTCCTCGGCATGGGCATGCCGGTGGTGATGTACCTCCTCTTCACCAACCTCGCCGCCCCCGACCCCGCGTGGCGGACCGCCTCGATGGTCGCCATGGCGGCCTACGGGGCCCTGGGCGCGGCCCTGTCCACCGGTACGGGCGTCGCCGAGGACAAGGGCACCGGCTGGCTGCGCCAACTGAGGGTCACTCCGATGACCCCGCGCCAGGTGGTGGCCGGACGGGCGCTGACCGGATCGGTCGTGGTCCTGCCCGCCCTCGCCGCCGTGCTGGCGGCGGGCGCGCTCGTCAACGGGGTCCGGCTCGAGGCCTGGCAGTGGGCGGCCGTCATCCTCACGCTCTGGCTGGGGGCGCTCCCCTTCACGCTGCTCGGGATGGGCAACGGCTACCGGCTGTCCGCGCAGACGACCGGCCTCGTCAACGTCGCCTGCAACCTGGTGCTGTCCATCGTCGGTGGCCTCTGGTTCCCCGTCGAGCTGTTCCCGCGCTGGCTGCGCACCGTCTCCGGCCTCACCCCGACCCACCGTTTCGCGGAGATCGGGCAGTCCCTGGCCGGGGGTGCGGCTCCCGGTCTCGCGGCGACGGGCGTGATCGCGGGGTGGGCCCTGGTGTTCGGCGCGTACGCGGTCCTCTCGTACCGTCGGTCCGCGAGGACGGTGTAGGCGATGGGCACGGCACACGGACCGGCGCAGGGCCCGGCACGCGGAACCGAGTACGGACGACACGGAACCGATTACGGA
Organism: Streptomyces sp. NPDC054961; assembly: GCF_053609145.1. NCBI lineage: Bacteria > Bacillati > Actinomycetota > Actinomycetes > Kitasatosporales > Streptomycetaceae > Streptomyces > Streptomyces sp. NPDC054961. The sequence goes on from NZ_JBSGWY010000001.1 coordinate 90,009, forward strand.
CGAAACGGAACGGCACACGACGCGGAGCGGGGCACGGACATGGGCACGGACATGGGCGTGGGTGCGGCCTCGGGCGGCAAGCGGAGCGCGGGCGGGCGGCGTCCGGGCAAGGGGCGCGCGGGGAAGCCCGGCGAGGACACGCCGGGCCGCGGCGGGGAAGGGGAGCGCGGCCCGGTCGGTGTGAACGGCGGGCTCACCCTGCTGCCCTGGCTGCTGATGGGCATGGGCGCCTTCTCCAACATCCTCCAGGGCAAGACCCCCAACCCGGCCGTCGGGATCGTCGGCCTGCTGATCTTCAACTCCCTCTACATCAGCGTGGTGTTCCGCGCGTTCCACCGGCAGGCGCGGGAGGCCGCGAGCACCCGCTGGAGCCTGGTCGCGATGGCTCTGGTCACCTGCGGACTGGCCCTCGCCTACGGCGGCAGCTGGCTGACCTTCTTCCCCCTGCTGGGCCTGGCCACCGGGGCCGTGCTCCGGGGCCGCGTCCTCGGCGTGACGGTGCTCGGCCTCAGTGCCCTCGGCGGGGCGATCGCCGCGTACCACGACGGATGGGGGGCCGCGGGGGTCGTCTACGGGACCTTCCTGTCCGGGATGGTCACGGCGGCCATCCTCGCGCTGTCGGAGACGGTGCGGGAGCTGCGCGACACCCGGCAGGAGCTGGCGCGGGCCGCCGTGGAGCAGGAGCGGCTGCGCTTCTCGCGGGACCTGCACGATCTGCTCGGCCACACGCTGTCGGTGATCGTCGTGAAGTCGGAGGCGGCCCGCCGGCTCGCGCCCCGGGACATGGACGCGGCGCTCGCCCAGGTCGCCGACATCGAGTCCGTCGGCCGCCAGGCCCTCGTGGAGATCCGCGAGGCCGTCACCGGCTACCGCGAGGCGAGTCTGGCCGGCGAGCTGGACCGGGCCCGCGGCGCCCTGACCGCTGCCGGGATCGGGCCCGTCGTCCGCCAGTCCGGGCCGCCGCTGCCCCCGCAGGCGGCGGCGCTGCTGGGCTGGGTGGTGCGCGAGTCCGTCACCAACGTGATCCGGCACAGTGGTGCGACCGGCTGCGAGATCGAGGTCCGCGGCTCCGCGGAGCGGGTCCGGCTGGTGATCACGGACGACGGGAGCGGCGGCGTAGGCTCGGCGCCACCGGGCGGCGGTCCGACGGGCGGTGATCTCACGGCCGGCGGCGGCCTCGCGGTCGGGAGCCTGGCGGGCAGTGGACTGACCGGTCTGGCCGAACGGCTGGCGGCGGCCGGCGGCACCCTCGTCAGCGGTCCGGCCCCGGGCGGCCGTGGCTTCCGGGTCACCGCCGAGCTCCCGGTGGACGAGGACACCGTACCGACGGAAGGGGAACGCCGATGATCAGGCTCCTGCTGGCCGAGGACCAGGGCATGATGCGCGGCGCCCTGGCCCTGCTCCTCGGGCTGGAGGAGGACATCGAGGTCGTGGCGCAGGTCGCGGCCGGGGACGAGATCGTGCCCGCCGCCCTGGAGACCCGGCCCGACGTGGCCCTGCTCGACATCGAACTCCCCGGCCGCAGCGGGCTCGACGCGGCGGCGGACCTGCGCCGCCAGTGCCCCGGCTGCCGGGTGCTGATCCTCACCACCTTCGGCCGGCCCGGCTATCTGCGCCGGGCCATGGACGCGGGGGCGGCCGGGTTCCTGGTGAAGGACGGCCCGGTGGAGGAACTGGCCGTGGCGGTACGGCGGGTGCTCGCGGGGGAGACCGTGATCGACCCCGCGCTCGCGGCCGCGGCCCTCAGCGCCGGCCCGAATCCGCTGACCCCGCGCGAGGCGGACGTCCTGAACGCGGCGGTCGACGGAGCCACCGTCGCCGATATCGCCGCGAAGTTCCACCTGTCCGAGTCGACCGTGCGGAACTACCTGTCCTCGGCCATCGGCAAGACCGGCACCCGCAACCGCATGGAGGCCGTCCGCGCGGCCCGCCGCCAGGGCTGGCTCTAGGCTTCGGGAAGAACGGCGGGGCAGCACGCACACCACGTACGTCCCGCATGCCACGCACGTCCCGCACAGCGGGTACAGCTCGCGACCGCATCCCCACGAAGCCGGAGCCTCCGATGCCGCAGATCACCGTCGACTACTCGGCCCGTCTGTCCGACGCCTTCGACCGGCGCGGCTTCGCGCTCGCGCTGCACCCGGTGACGGCCGAACTCGTCGAGACCACCGTCGAGCACTGCAAGACCCGCTTCCGCTGCCTCGAAGAGGTGTACGTGGGCGACGGCTCGCCCGAACACGCGCTCATCCACGTGCAGGTGGGCCTGCTGGCGGGCCGGACCGAGGCCGTGAAGGCCGAGTTGGCCGATGCCGTGCTCGCCCTGCTGCGCACGTACGCGTCCACCGGGGCGTCCGGCCCCGGTGCCGTCGTTCACGTCTCGGTGGACGTCAACGACCTGGGAGCGTCGTACCGCAAGTACATCGAGGGCTGAACCGGGCCCCCGGCCGGGTCAGTAGGCGCCGTTGACGTTGTCGATCGAACCGTAGCGGGCGGCCGCGTAGTTGCAGGCGGCCGTGATGTTGGCGACCGGGTCGTAGGAGTCCATGGACGTACCGGCCACGTGATAGGCGAGGAAGGTCGGGTCGATGACCTGGAGCAGGCCCTTGGAGGGTATGCCGGCCGCGGCGTTGGAGTCCCAGTTGTTGATGGCTCTCGGATTCCCCGAGGATTCACGCATGATGTTGCGGTGAATTCCTTCGTAGCTGCCGGGAATTCCGTGCTGTGCCATCACGTCGAGCGACTCGCGGATCCAGCCGTCGAGGTTGTCCGCGTAGCCGGCCGGGGCTTTGACCGCGGCGGTCTGGACGGCCGCGGCGGTCTGGACGGCCGGGACGGTCTGGGCGGCCGGAGCGGCCTGGGCGGCCGGAGCGGCGGCGGTGAGGCTCAGCTTCAGGCCGGGCCGGATGATCGAGGGGTTGGCGCCGACGGTGCTCCGGTTGGCCGCGTAGAGCTCCTGCCAGCCGCCGCCGACGGAGTGCTCCTCCGCGATCTTGCTCAGGTTGTCGCCGCTGACCACGGAGTACGTCAGGGGGAGGGCCTTCACGGCCACGGGGGCGGCCTTCACCACGGTCGGCGCGGCCTTCACCACGACGGGGGCGGCCTTCACCACGAGGGGGGCGGCCTTCACCTCGGCCGCGCCGGCCGTGGTCGCGCTGATCAGTGGAAGGGCCAGGGCCGCGCTCCCGGTGCCGGCCAGGGCCAGCTTGCGCGTGATGGGGTGGTGCTTCGGCCGACGGTGCTTTCCCTTTGCGGGCATGGCGGAATTCCTCACGTGGAAGTGCGGGAGAGCCCTGGCGGCGGCGGGTTTAAGTAGCTGACCACCGGGAACGAGGCGACCGTAAGCGAATCCGCGGGGACGGAACAAGACACGAATGAGGCGGAGAGATCAACTCTCCGCCGACGGTTCGATGGATGACCTTGAAAAGGAGTTCGGGAATTCCCAACTTTCCGCCCGGGAAAAGGGAATCGCTCCTTCCGGATGTGTGGCGGTGGCGGGGCGGGCGTGACTCACATCACGGGTCGGCGGGTGGAATCCCATTACGGGCAAGTCGCCCTTCGCCGGGCGTGATTCGGGCGAGCCGCCCGTTGGTGGCGAATCGCCCATCACGGGTCAATCAGGTCTCCTGGGTGACCGTGCCGTCCTCGTCCATCCGCGGGTGCATCCTGGAGGGGCCGCAACCGCCCTCCTCCTCGTCCGAGGGCCGGGCCGTCTCCGGCCCGTCGGGCCCGATCCGGACCACCCGCCGCATCCGCACGACCAGCAGTTCCCGGCCGTCGTCGAGCCGTACGCGGTCCGCGTCACCGGCGGCCCGGAACTCCTCCGCCACCCGGGCGTACCCGGCCCGCTCCGGGCCCTCCGCGCGCTCGTACGGGGCCGGCCAGGGCCAGGTCAGCAGCTGGAGCAGCGCCCGGCGCGCGGCGTGCGGGCTCGCGAGCGTCGTCGTCGCCGGCTCCCAGCCCGCGCCGGTGCGCTCCAGCACCCGGAACGCGGTCGGCAGCAGCACGATCCCGGCATGGGTGCGCAGGGCCCGCCGCGAGTCGGCCCGTACGTCCGCCGGGTAGCGGGGGCTGCGGTAGTGCAGGCCCATGAGCGCGAGGCGCTCGGTGGCCTCCATGACGCCGGTCGCCGCGATGTGGTCGATCACGAAGCCCACGTCGAGCCCGGGATCCTCGGCGTCCGGGTCCCAGCTGGGGTCGGCGGGCTCCGGATCGGTGGGCCGGGGCGGCTCCGGCCCCTCGCTGTTGCCGTAGACGATCTCGTCGCACCGCACCACCCGGTAGCGGGTGCCGGCCGCCGTGACCTCGTTGACCGGCTCCGTCTCCAGCCGTGTGACGGCCGCCAGCAGCTCCCGGCGGACCGCCCGGTCGTCGGTGTCGTCCTTGGCCCGGAACCACAGGAAGGAGTTCAGGCTGTCGCGGGCGTCCTGCGGGAAGCCTTCGACGACCGGCTTCAGGACCCGCCACCGGTGCCCGTCGCCCTGCTCCTGGCAGGCGATGCCGAAGAGCGGCCCCCGGACGATGTAGTGGTCGTACCGCTGCGCGGCGTCGGTGGCGTCGGCCTCCTGAGCCGCGGCCACCGGGTGCTCCGCGTGCACGACGTTCATGTAGAGGTGCTCGCTCCCGGGGGGTACCTCACTGCTCATGCCGCATTCTGGGCACAGCTCCCGGCCTGCCGCCGGGAGCATGCGCAACTCGGCCCCGAATGGCTGAGGTTGTGCTAGCCCGTCTCCGGGCCGGGGTGCCTGGCCCGGATCACCCCCAGGGGGTGGTCTGATGGGCCGCGGCCGGGGCTCCGCCCCTGATCCGTCGGGCTAGGCCAGTTCCCGCTGTACCGCCGCCACCGATTCCTCGCTCGCCGGCAGCAGGGGGAGGCGGACGTCCGGGGTCGGGATCCGGCCCTGGGCGTACAACACCCCCTTGACGACGGCCGGGTTGGGCTCCGCGAAGGCCGCCGCGGAGAGGCGGGCCAGCGCGTGGCCCAGCGGGCGCGCCCGCTCCACGTCGCCCGCCCGCCAGGCCTCCGCGAGCTCGACGAACCGGGCCGTCGCCAGATGGGCCGAGGCGAGGATCCCGCCCGCCGCGCCCAGGGCGAGCATGGGGGAGAGGTACGTGTCGTCGCCCGCCAGCACCTCGAAGCCGTCCGGCAGGTCACCGAGCAGGGCCACCGCGTCCTGGTCCACGGAGCCGACGGCGTACTTGACCCCCGCCACCCCGGGCAGCGCCCCGATCGCCCGCAGTGTCGCCGCGTCGAGCGGCTGCCCGGTCCGGTACGGGATGTGATAGATGATCAGCGGCAGCGGGCTCACCTCCGCCAGCCGCGTGAAATGCGCGAGCACCCCCGCGGCCGAGGGCCGCAGGAACGGGGGCACGGTCACCAGCGCCGCCGTCGCCTCGGGCCACCGCTTGAGCTGCGCGAGCGATTCCTCGGCGGCCCGGGTTCCGCTCGCCCCGGCGCCGACGCTCAGCAGCGCGCCCCGCTCGCGGCAGACCCGCGCGCAGACGTCGGTGACGAGGTCGCGCTCCGTCTCGTCGAGGGCGGCCGTCTCCGCGGTGGTGCCGAGGGCCACGATGCCGACGGCGCCCGCGTCGAGGACCTCGTGGGCGAGCGCCTCCAGGGCCTCGGCGGCGACCTCCCCGGCCGCGGTGAAGGGGGTGATGAGCGGTACGTGGATCCCGTGCGGGCTCTGCGGCGTGCTGTTCGGTGTCATGGGTCGAGGCTCGCGCGCTCCGAGCGTCGAATCCAGTTCGCGTTCCTTACGCAAACCGTAAGCTGATCCGATGCTCGACGTACGACGCCTGCGCCTGCTGCGCGAACTGGCCCGCCGGGGCACCATCGCCGCGGTGGCCGAAGCGCTGTCCTTCAGCCCTTCGGCCGTGTCCCAGCAGCTCGGCGTCCTCGAACGCGAAGCCGGCCTGCCGCTGCTGGAGCGCACCGGGCGCCGGGTCCGGCTCACCCCGGCCGGGCAGAACCTGGTCGTGCACGCCGAGGCCGTGCTGGAACTCCTGGAACAGGCCGACGCCGATCTCGCCGAAGCGCGCAGCGGCCTGGCCGGGGCCCTGCGGATCGGGTCCTTCCCCACCGCCACCCGGGCCATCGTCCCGGCGGCCCTGACCACGCTGGCCCGCCGCCACCCGGGGCTGGAGCCGATGGTGTCCGAGACCGACCCGGCGGCCGTCGCGCACGCGCTGCGGGCCGGGGACCTGGACGTGGCCCTGATCCACGAGTACGACTTCGTCCCCGCGCGGCAGGAGCCGGGGCTGGCGACGGAGCCGCTGTACCGGGAGGCGATGTACCTGGCGGTACCGGCGGACCGGGCCGAGCCGACGGGCCGGCCGGACCGCGCGGACCGGGCCGCTCGGACCGGCCTCGCCGCGACGACCGCCGACGGGGCCGGCGAGGCCGATCCGAGCGGCCCGTCCAGCCCGTCCGGCCCGTCCGGGTCTGCCGCCCGCGACGGCCTGGCCGGCCCGGCCCCGCACGCGCAGCCGCAGCCGCCCGCCGCGGACCGGGCCGCGCACGCCGGAGCCGAGCAGGGCGCGAGGCTCCGTACCCACGCCGACGAGCCCTGGATCACCGCCACGCCCGGCACCCTGTGCCGCGCGATGACCGTACGGGCCTGCCAGGCCGCCGGATTCACGCCGAGGATCCGCCACCAGGTCGACGAGTTCGCCACCGTCCTCGCGCTGGTCGCGGCCGGCCAGGGCGTGGCCGTCGTGCCGCAGCTCGGGATCGCCGGGCACGTGGACCCGGCCGTCTCCCTCACCCGGCTCCTGATGGAGCGGCGCACCAAACTGGCCTTCCGCTGCGGGGCCGGCGCCCACCCCGCCGTGGCCGCCTTCGGCACGGCCCTGCGGGCGGCGGTACCGCCGGAACTGGCCACCTCCCAGCGCGCCGGGACGTGAGGCAACTCCCCTCCACGGGAGCGCGCGTGTACGTTGACGGGGCCGGCGGAAATCCCCCTCGGGGGCTCCGGCCCATCAGACGGAACCGTGATCAGATCGGGGTAGCACGTGACGCATCGCGTACGAGGGGTCATCGCCCGGAGCAAGGGCGCTCCGGTGGAGACGACGACGATCCTCGTCCCCGATCCGGGGCCGGGCGAGGCCCTCGTACGGGTCCAGGCCTGCGGGGTCTGCCACACCGACCTGCACTACCGCGAGGGCGGCATCAACGACGAGTTCCCCTTCCTGCTCGGTCACGAGGCGGCCGGGATCGTCGAATCGGTCGGCCCGGACGTCACGTCCGTGGCGCCGGGCGACTTCGTCGTCCTCAACTGGCGGGCGGTGTGCGGGACCTGCCGGGCCTGCAAGCGCGGCCGCCCCTGGTACTGCTTCGCCACGCACAACGCCACCCAGCCGATGACCCTGGAGGACGGCACCCCCCTGTCCCCGGCGCTCGGCATCGGCGCCTTCGCCGAGAAGACCCTGGTCGCCGCCGGCCAGTGCACCAAGGTGGACCCGGCGGCCTCGCCCGCGGCCGCGGGACTGCTGGGCTGCGGGGTGATGGCGGGCCTCGGCGCGGCCCTGAACACCGGCAACGTCGAACGCGGCGACTCCGTCGCCGTCATCGGCTGCGGGGGAGTGGGCAACGCCGCCGTGGCCGGGGCCCGGCTCGCCGGGGCCTCGCGGATCATCGCCGTGGACCTCGACGACCGGAAGCTGGAATGGGCGCGCGGCCTCGGCGCCACGCACACCGTCAACGGCGGTACGCAGGACGTCGTCAAGGCCGTCCAGGAGCTGACCGGCGGCCACGGGGCCGACGTGGTCATCGAGGCCGTCGGCCGCCCCGAGACCTACCGGCAGGCCTTCTACGCGCGCGACCTGGCCGGGACGGTGGTCCTGGTCGGAGTGCCGACGCCGGAGATGCGGCTCGAACTCCCGCTGCTGGACGTCTTCGGGCGCGGAGGCGCCCTGAAGTCCTCCTGGTACGGGGACTGCCTGCCCGAGCGGGACTTCCCGCTGCTCGTCGACCTCTACCTGCAGGGGCGGCTCGACCTCGACGCCTTCGTCTCCGAGCGGATCGCGCTGGACGACGTGGAGGCGGCCTTCGCACGGATGGAGCGGGGCGAGGTGCTCCGCTCGGTCGTCGAGTTCTGACGGCCGGCGGGTCCGGTCCGCGGCGCGGACCGGGCGGTCGGGCCGAGTGAGCGGGCTCGCCCCGGTGGACAGCGCCGGGGCAAGCCCGTCCTTTTCGATCACCTCACGTACACTCGGCCGGGCTCGCCGCCCCCTCTGGCCGCCACCCCACCGGCTCCGGGGCGACGTGCGCGCAACCCACCGCACCGCGCCTATTCCAGGGAGCCCCGTGACCCCCGCGCCCACCGCCGGCGGAAGTTACCGCCAGCCCGGTGTCGTACTCACCGACCACCACTTCACCGTCCCGCTCGACCACGCACGCCCGGACGGCGAACGGATCGACCTGTACGCGCGCGAGGTGGTGGCCGCGGGCAAGGACCCGCGGCCCCTGCCGTGGCTGCTCTACCTGGAGGGCGGTCCCGGCTTCGGCGCCCGCCGGTTCATCGGGCGCCAGGCCTGGCTGGGGCGGGCCCTCGAGGAGTACCGGGTTCTCCTCCTGGACCAGCGCGGCACCGGCCGTTCGACCCCGGTCAACCGGCAGACCCTGCCGCTGCGCGGCACGCCCGCAGAGCAAGCCGACTACCTCGCCCACTTCCGCGCCGACTCCATCGTGCGCGACGCCGAGACCGTCCGCCCCCTCCTCACCGGCGGCGCGCCCTGGACGGTCCTCGGCCAGAGCTTCGGCGGCTTCTGCGCCACCCACTACCTCTGCGCCGCCCCCGAGGGCCTCACCGCTGCCCTGATCACCGGCGGGCTGCCGCCCCTCGAGGCGACCGCCACCGAGGTGTACGAGGCGGCGTACCCCCGCATGGAGCGCAAGAACCGGGCGCACTACGCGCGCTACCCCATGGACGTGGAGCGCGCCCGCGCCGTCGCGGCGCACCTCGCCGAGCAGCCGGCCGTACTCCCCGGCGGCTACCGGCTCACGGTCGAGGCCTTCCAGTCCCTCGGCATCCTCCTCGGGGTCGAGGACGGCAGCCACCAGCTCCACTACCTGCTGGAGAACGCCTTCGTCCCCACCCCCACCGGTCCGGCGCTCTCCGACGGCTTCCTGGAGGCCGTGCACGCGCAGCTCTCCTTCGCCGGGCACCCCCTCTACGCGCTGGTCCACGAGGCGATCTACGCCCAGGACCCGCTCGCGCCCACCGGCTGGGCCGCCGAGGGGGCCCGCGCGGGCCACCCGCGGTTCGACGCCGCCGCCACCCTCAAGGGCGACGGGCCGCTGTACTTCACGGGCGAGACCATCCACCCCTGGCACTTCGACTGCGATCCGGCGCTCGCACCGCTGCGGGAGACCGCCGAGCTGCTGGCCGCCCGTACCGGCTGGACGCCCCTGTACGATCCCGCGCGGCTCGCCGCCAACGAGGTGCCGGTGGCCGCGGCCGTCTACCACGACGACCTGTACGTGGGGACCGAGGAGTCCCTGGCCACGGCCCGGACCGTCCGCGGACTGCGGACCTGGGTGACCGACGAGTTCGAGCACGACGGCGTGCGCTCCGGCGGCCCGCGCGTCCTGGACCGGCTGCTGGCGCTCGTCCGGGACGAGCTCTGACCGGCGCGCGGACCGGCTGACCGGCGCGCGGACCGGCTGACCGGGGCCGCGGGCGGGTCGGAGGAGGTCCCGGGGAGCGTCGAGCGGGGTGACGACGCGCGTGCGGCCGTCCCTCTGCATAGTGTGCGGCGTATGACACAACGACAGGACGGTCCCGGGCCCGCGCCCTTGGAACCCATGCCCACCGACTGGCAGCGCGCCCTGGCGGTCGTGGCGCACCCCGACGACCTGGAATACGGCTGCTCGGCAGCCGTCGCCGACTGGACGGACGGCGGCCGGGAGGTCGTCTACGTGCTCGCCACGCGCGGGGAGGCCGGCATCGACACGCTCGCCCCCGCCGAGTGCGCCCCGCTGCGCGAGGCGGAGCAGCGCGCGAGCGCGGCCGTGGTAGGGGTACGCACCGTCGAGTTCCTCGACTACCACGACGGCGTGGTCGAGTACGGCCTCGACCTGCGCCGGGACATCGCGGCGGCCATCCGCCGGCACCGGCCCGAGCTGGTCATCACCATGAACCACCGCGACACCTGGGGCGGGGCCGAGGGCGGCGGCTGGTGGAACACCCCCGACCACAAGGCGGTCGGCCGGGCCGCCCTGGACGCGGCCGGTGACGCGGGCAACCGCTGGATCTTCCCCGAACTCCTCACGGAGCAGGGCCTCGAGCCGTGGAACGGGGTGCGCTGGGTCGCGGTGTCGGGCACCACGACGCCCACGCACGCGGCGGACGCCGGTCCCGGCCTGGAGCGTGCGGTGAAGTCCCTGATGGAGCACAAGGCGTACATCGAGGTCCTGACGGACGAGGATCCGCAGACGTACGCACGCGCCTTCCTGACGGGCAACGCCCAGCAGGCGGCGGCCCGGTTCGGCGGCCGCCCGGCGGTGGCGTTCGAGGTCTTCCCGCGGTGAGGGGCGCGCCCTAAGGTGTCCGCGTGATCGACACCATCAGCACGGAGATCGCGGAGGGTGAGGAACGGATCCGGCTGGACGTCGCGGACGGGATCGCGGAACTCACCCTCTGCCGGCCGGACAAACTCAACGGCTGGAGCTGGGAGTCCACGCGCCAGCTGGGCCTGCTGGCGGACCGGATCCGCTTCGACCCGGCGGTACGGGTGGTCCTGCTGCGGGCCGAGGGGCGGGCCTTCTGCGCGGGCATCGACGTGACCGCCCCGGGCGGGGCGATCACCGGCGCCACGGCGGCCGCGCGCAACCGCGACTACTACGAGGGCATCCGCTGGGTCCACGAACGTTTCGCGGTCCTGGCCCGGCTGCCGCAGCCGGTGGTGGCCGCCGTGCAGGGCTACTGCCTGGGCTTCGGCTTCGAGCTGGCGCTGATGGCCGACATCCGGGTGGCGGCCGACGACGCCGTCTTCGCCCTGCCCGAAGCCCGGTTGGGGGTCGCGGTGGACGCGGGCGGTGATCTGCGCATCGCCCGCGAGGCGGGCGCCGGCTGGGCCAAGTTCCTCGCGCTGACGGGCCGCCGCATCGACGCGCGGACGGCGTTGCGGCTGCATCTGGTCCAAGAGGTGGTCCCGCCGGACGAGTTGGAGCCGGTGGCCCGCGCCCTCGCGGTGGAGATCGCGGCCAACGCCCCGCTCGCCGTCCAGGGCATCAAGCGGGCGATCGACTCCTACGCGGACGCGGCCCTGCCCGCGGCCCTCGACCGGGTGGCGATGACGGCGGCCCTCACCCTCACCTCGGAGGACTGCCGCGAGGGCTACACGGCGCAGGCGGCCCGCCGCCCCCCGCGGTTCACCGGAGGCTGAGCACCGGACGGGTGGAGAACGCCTCGACGACGTCCGCGCCGTCGGGTCCGTACGCGAACTCGGCCATCGAGGGGTTGCGGTTCGCGGTGGCCAGTGGCAGCCAGCCCAGCAGGTTCCCGTAACCGCCGCACACCGCCTCGCCGCCGTCCCCGCCGTGCACGGCGCCCGGGTCCGCGCTGAGCTCCGCGGCGTACGCGTCGTAGGCGATGCGCAGCCCGAAGGCGTTGGGCTGCGACCGGGGGCCGTCCGCGCCGCCCCAGGAAGGCTCCTCCAGGGGGCAGCTGTCGCCCCACCGGAAGAGGGTCCGCGCCCCGGCCCCGCAGGCGTGCTCCCACTCGTCCGCCGAGGGCATCCGCAGCCCGCGCGCCGCGAGGACGGCCGGGACGTCGGCGGGAAGCTCGTCGAGGGTCTCGTTCTCCACCGCCATGAGCACCGTCTCCAGCGTGACGGTCCGGGGCGGACTCAGCGTGGCCGCGAGGTACTCCTTGAGGCCGAGCCCGTAGCCGTATCCCTCGGCCAGGCTCTCCGCGTAGTCGGCGGCCTCCTCCGGCGTCGGTTCCCAGCCCTGCGGATCGAAGCCGAGCCGGAGCGTCCCGCCGGGTACGAGGGCGAACTCCCGTCCGTCCCGTTCGACGAGCGCACGGTGCAGGGGGCCGCCGAGGTGTTCGACCACGTCGACGCGGGCCACCCGGCCGCCCACCCGGTCCGCGGCTTCCCGGACGGTCCGGCGGACGGTCGGCAGGTCGGCCGAGCGCCACTGTTCGAAGGTCAGATCAACGAGAGGCATGGGGCCATACTGCCCCGGGCCACTGACATCCCGTCCCCGCTACTCCTCCAGGCGCAGCAGGGACAGGGCGCGGGCCGAGACCGAGGGGAGGGGTTCCCGTCCGCCCTCGGCGGCCCAGTGTTCGAGGGCGACCGTGACCGCGTCGATGAGCAGGGCCGCCAGGAGGCGGGTCTCCAGCGCGGATTCGGGGCGGCCCGTGCGGGCGGCGAGGACCGGGATCAGGCGGTCCTGCATCGCGCGGGCGGCCGCGAGCCAGCGCAGGCGGATCGCCGGGACCCCGCTCATCACCTGGATCAGCCGGACCGTCTGGCCCGGCCCCTCGTAGCGCGCGCCCGCCGTCGCGAGGGTGAAGGCGGCCTGGGCGGCCTCCGTGAGCGCCTCCGCCGCGGGGCGCAGGGCCATCTCCTCCACCAGCGTGGCGACCCCGGCCGTCAGTACCGGGGTCAGCGCGTCCTCCTTGGCCGGGCAGTAGCGGTAGAAGGTGCGCAGGGAGATGCCGGCCGCCCGGGCGATGTCCTCGACGGTCGTGGTCTCGTACCCCTGCTCGGAGAACAGCGCGGCCGCGGCCTCCGCGATCTCGTAGCGCGTGGCCTCCCTGCGCCGCTCCGTCAAGGACGGGCGGCCCGTACTCACCGACGTCATCATCGCGGCACCTCCAGGGGGATCGACAGGAACCGTAACCGCTTCACCGGGTGAACGGGGCGCGGCCCAACTGCTCGCGCACCGTGACCACTTCGGGGTTGACGAGGGAGCGGCGCTGCCAGTTCGCGCCGTCGACCACCAGGGTGTGGCCGGTGATGAAACGGGCGTAGGGCGAGGCCAGGAAGGTGGCGGCCCAGCCGAGTTCGCGCGGCGCGCCGACCCGTAGCGCGGGCTGCCGGGCGTCCCTGGCGCCCGGGGCGGCCCTGTCCAGGCCGCCCCGGATGTCCTCGCTCATGTCCGCGTGCGGGAACAGCCCCGGCACCAGTCCGTTGATCTGGATGCCGTACGGGCCCCACTCGACGGCGAGGGTCTCCACCAGGTTCTTCACCCCGGCCTTGGCGGCGGCGCTGTGGGCGAAGCCCGGGCCTCCCGTCCAGGCGTACGAGGCCCCGATGTTCACGATCGACCCGGGGCTGCCCGCGCCGAGGTGGCGGCGGCCGAACTCCCGGGTCATGAACCAGGTGCCGGTGAGGGTGATGTCGACCACCGCGCGCCAGGCGTTGGGGGACAGGTCTTCCGCCGGGCACGGGAAGTTGGCGGCCGCGTTGTTGACCAGCACGTCCGGCAGCCGGCCGAAGGCCGCTTCGGCGGCGTCGAACACCCCGGCCACCCGCTCCGGGTCCCGGATGTCGCAGACCGCGGCCGTCACCCGGGCCGCGCCGGGTGTGGCCGCCAACTCCGCCTGGGCCGCCTCGAGCTGCTCGGCCCGGCGGCCGGCGATCACCAGGTCCGCCCCGAGCCGCGCGAACTCGGCGGCGATCGCCTTGCCCAGACCGGTGCCGCCCCCGGTCACGAGCACCACCTGACCCGCGTACGTGCCGGGCGGCAGGGCGGCCGAACCGAGCGGCGGCGGCGCGGGCAGGCCGCGCGTGGGGTTCTCCATGCGCCCCATCGATAGCGTGCGGACGCCGAGATCACCATGCCCGTGCCGGGGGCAGTTGCGCCGCGCTACCTCGCCCGCTGCGCCGGTGCGTAGGCCTGCTTGCTCGCGCACGTCCAGATCACCGCGCTGTTCACCCCGGTGGCCAGATCGCGGAAGGAGCCGCCCACCCGGTCGTCGTCCGAGGCGGTACGGGCCTCGGTGTTGACGTCGGTGCTCGCGCCCGCCGGGTTCGGGAGGACGAGCGGGGTGCCCGTGCCCGGCCAGTAGGCGGCCTGGACGTAGCGGGCGTAGCCCTCGACGAAGGTGACGGCCGAGCCGACCGTCACGTTCGTGGTCGGGGTGATGGCGTCGAAGGTCAGCTGCTCGTAGCCGGAGACCAGCCCGGGGCTGGTGGGCAGCGCGTCGTACGGCTTCTTCCAGACGGCCGGGGTCCGGCGCCGCAGCTCCCGGTAGTTCTCCGCCTCGTAACCGACGACGCGGCCCTTGTCGTCGATGCCGCTCGCCTGGGTGCCCGTCGTCCAGTAGGTCTCGTTCCAGACGGGGAGGCTGTACGGCGGGTAGCCGCCGCCGGCCGGCCAGACCACCGGGAAGGTCTTGCTGACGACCGCGTCGTTCTCTACGTCCACGTACTCCGTGTGGGCGGTTCCGAGCACGTCTCCGCGCTTGTTGATGCCGTCCAGCGAGACGATCTTGGTGCTGGGGTGCGCGTCCGCGGGGACCGGGAGTTCGCGGACGACGGCGCCGTTCGCCCACTCCTTCGCCGTCCCGGAGTCCATGCCGACGACGTGGCCCGCGTCGTTGACGTCGTCGGCGGAGGAGCCCGTGCTGGTGGCGCCGGCCAGGAGCCGGACCGCCGCGTCACCCTGGCGGTAGGTGAAGGCGGCCCGGGCGTGGTCGGAGGAGCGTTCGAGGCTGCCGACCATCAGGCCCTTGGCGTTGACGGCGCTGACCTTGCCGTTCTCGAAGCCGGCCGGCAGCGGGACGGCGTGGACCGCGTGGTCCGCGGTCCAGTACGCGGGAAGGCCGAGGCTGTCGCCGACGGCGAGGCCGTCCGCCCCGAGGTCGTTCACGGCCCCGGTGGTCCAGGGGCCGGCGGGCAGGGCCGGCAGGCTGATGACGTCCGGCGCGCACGCGGCCGGGGCCGGAGCGGCGGCCGGGGCCGTGGCGGGCGCGGCCGCCGCCGGACCCGCGGTCGTGATGAGGCCCGCCAGGACGAGGGCGGCTCCGGCCGCGGACATGCTTCTGGTCATGTGGTGCTTCCCCCAGGATGTGCGAAACGCCCCGCCCGGACGGCAGGGTCCCCGTCGCCCGCCAGGACTGTTCGTGACGTGCGCGTGTCATATGTTGCCCGAATGGGGACGTCATGTGACCGGATCGGCGCGTGTCGTTGCGGAGCCTCCCGTTCCTATGGGCTCCGCTGGTTCCCAGAGACGCAAGCGACCGCTTAGTATGCGCGCGAGGCGTGATTCCCGTCGGCGGCTGGAGGCCCCGGATGCAGGCATGGCGAGTACACACCCCCGGCGAGCCCCGCGAGGCCATGCGCCTCGAGGAGGTCCCCGAACCGGTGCCCGGCGAGGGCGAGGTGAAGCTCAAGGTGCTCGCCGCCAACGTCAACTTCCCCGACGCGCTGCTCGTGCGCGGCCAGTACCAGATCCGCCCGCCCCTGCCCTTCACCCCCGGCGTCGAGATCTGTGGCGAGACCGAGGACGGCCGCCGCGTCATCGCCACCCCGAGCCTGCCCCACGGAGGGTTCGCCGAGTACGTCACCGCCGCCGCGCGCGGCCTGCTCCCGGCCCCCGGGACCCTCGACGACGCCGAGGCCGCGGCCCTGCACATCGGCTACCAGACGGGCTGGTTCGGCCTGCACCGCCGGGCCCGGATCCAGGCCGGCGAGACCCTCCTCGTGCACGCCGCCGCCGGCGGGGTCGGCAGCGCCGCCGTCCAGCTCGGCAAGGCCGCCGGGGCCACCGTCATCGGGGTCGTCGGCGGCAAGGCCAAGGTCCGCACCGCCGAGGAGCTCGGCTGCGACTTCGTCATCGACCGCACCGAGGGGGGCCTCGAGAACCTGGTGGCCCAGGTCAAGGAGTTCACCGCCGGACGCGGCGCCGACGTCGTCTACGACCCGGTCGGCGGAGACGCCTACACCGCCTCGGCCAAATGCGTGGCCTTCGAGGGCCGCATCGTCGTCGTCGGATTCGCGAGCGGCACCATCCCGGCGCCCGCGCTCAACCACGCCCTCGTGAAGAACTACGCCGTGCTCGGCCTCCACTGGGGCCTCTACGCCACCAAGGACCCGGCCTCGATCGCCGCCTGCCACGCCGAGCTCACCCGCCTCGCCGCCGAAGGCGCCATCGCGCCCCTGGTCAGCGAGCGCGTCCCGCTCGCGGACGCCGCCGACGCCGTACAGCGCCTCGCCGACGGGACCACCACCGGCCGCCTGGTCGTCGTACCGTCGACGGGCGCGGCCGCCCCGGCCGCGACGGCCCCGGACGGGGGCTCCCGATGACGCCCGCCGCTGAGGTCACCGCCGACCGGCTGCTGGTCCGCGTACGGGAACTGCTCGCCGCGCATCCGCCCGCCACCACCGCCCGCGAAGACTTCCTGCGCGCCCGCTTCGACGCCGGACTCGCCTGGGTCCACTACCCCGAAGGCCTCGGCGGACTCGGGGCGCCCCGCACCCTCCAGGCCCTCGTGGACGCCGAGCTGGAGGCCGCCGGAGCCCCCGACAACGACCCGCGCCGGATCGGCATCGGGCTCGGCATGGCCGCGCCCACGATCCTCGCGTACGGCACCGAGGAACAGAAGGAGCGCTTCCTGCGCCCCCTGTGGGTCGGCGACGAGGTCTGGTGCCAGCTCTTCAGCGAGCCGGGCGCCGGCTCCGACCTGGCTGCCCTCGGCACCCGCGCGGTACGGGACGGAGACGACTGGATGGTCGACGGCCAGAAGGTGTGGACCTCCAGCGCCCACACCGCCCGCTGGGCCATCCTGATCGCCCGCACCGACCCCACGCTGCCCAAGCACCAGGGCGTCACCTACTTCCTGTGCGACATGCGCGCCCCCGGGGTCGAGGTGCGCCCACTGCGCCAGATCACCGGCGAGGCCGAGTTCAACGAGGTCTTCCTCACCGGCGTCCGCATCCCCGACGCCCACCGCCTCGGAGCCGTCGGCCAGGGCTGGGCCGTCGCCCGCACCACCCTGATGAACGAGCGCGTCTCCATCGGAGGCATGCGGATCCCGCGCGAGGGCGGCATGATCGCCCCGGTCGCCGCCGCCTGGCGCGAGCGCCCGGAGCTGCGCACCCACGCCCTCCACCAGCGGATGCTCGAGCTGTGGGTCGAGGCGGAGGTCGCCCGGCTCACCGGGGAGCGGCTGCGCCAGCAGCTCGCCGTCGGCCAGCCCGGCCCCGAGGGATCGGGAATGAAGCTCACCTTCGCCCGCCTCAACCAGGAGATCAGCGGCCTGGAAGTGGAACTGCGCGGCGAGGAGGGCCTCTTGTACGAGGACTGGACCCTGCGCCGTCCCGAGATCGTCGACTTCACCGGCCGCGACGCCGGCTACCGCTACCTGCGCGCCAAGGGCAACAGCATCGAGGGCGGCACCAGCGAAATCCTCCTCAACATCGTCGCCGAACGCGTCCTCGGCCTGCCCGCCGAACCGCGCGACGACAAGGACCTCGCGTGGAAGGACCTGGCTCGATGAACCTCCCGAGCGCCGCCCCCCTGGACCTGCTCTACTCCGAGACCGAGGAGGAACTGCGCACGGCCGTACGGTCCTTGCTGGCGGCTCGCTGCGATCCGGCGAGCATCCTGGCCCGGATCGAGGGCGGCCGCCCGCACGACCCCGACGTGTGGCGGATCCTCGCCGCCGACATCGGCACGGCCGGACTCCTCGTGCCCGAGAAGCTGGGCGGCCAGGGCGCGAGCCACCGCGAGGCGGCCGTGGTCCTGGAGGAGCTCGGCCGGGCCGCGGCGCCCGCCGCCTACCTCACGAGCTCCGTCCTGGCGACGGAGATCCTGCTCGGCTGCGACGGCGCGCGCTCCGCGGAACTCCTGCGGGAGCTGGCGGCGGGCAGGCGGACCTGCGTCCCCGCGCTGCCGCTGACCCTGGCCCCCGGCGCGCCGCTGCCGCCGCCGGTCCGGGACACCGGCACCGCGTCGGACGGGCTGCTGAGCGGCACCGTCACCTCGGTCGCGGACGCGGTGGCGGCCGACGTGCTGCTCGTCCTCGCGGACACCGGGCTGTACGCCGTGGTGGCCGCGGAGGCCCGGCTGACCCCGCTCGTCGCCCTGGACCTGACCCGGCCCCTGGCCACCGTCACCCTCGAGGGCGCCGCCGGAACCCTGCTCGCCGACCCGGCCACCGCCCGTGCGGCCGTCGCCGGAGCACTGCTCTCGGGGGCCGGGCTGCTGGCCTCGGAACAGCTCGGGCTCGCCGAGTGGTGCCTGACCGAGACGGTGGCCCACCTGCGCACCCGGCACCAGTTCAACCGGCCCCTCGGCTCCTTCCAGGCCCTCAAGCACCGCCTCGCCCGGCTCTGGCTCGACGTGGCCTCCGCCCGCGCTGCGGCCCGGGCCGCAGCCGACGCCCTGGCGACCGGCGCCCCCGACGCGCCGCTCACCATCGCCGTGGCCCAGGCGTACTGCTCGGGCGTCGCGGTCCGCGCGGCCGAGGAGTGCGTCCAGCTGCACGGTGGCATCGGCATGACCTGGGAACACCCGGCCCACCTCTACCTCAAGCGGGCCAAGGCCGATTCCCTGGCCCTCGGCACGGCCGGCCACCACCGCGGCCTGGTGGCGGACTTCGCGGAACTCCCGGCGCCGTAGGGCTCTGCGGGTGCGGGTGCCGGTGTGGGCACCCGCACCCGCACCGGCACCCGGCGCATCCAGCAGCAGGGGCCCGTGCGGTGACCTCGCCCGCCACACGGCGTTAGACCCGTAGGCACCGGGCACCGAGCGAGGGAGACCGTATGTACGCAGCACCCGCCGCCGCACCACTCACCCGCCGCGCTGTCCTGCGTACGGCCTTCACCGCGGCCGTGTTCGCCGGCACGGCCGCGGCCCTGGCCCCCGTACTGCGCGCCCGCGGCCCCCGGCAGACCCTCACACCGGCCCCGCTTCCGCGGCTCGCCGAGGAGACCTACCGGGGCCGCCACATCGCCGTCGACGCGGCGGCCGCCGTCGTGCGGATCGACGGACGCCCCCTGCACGTCATGCGCCGGGCCGACGGCAGCTACCTCAGCGGGGTCAACCACTTCCAGTCCTACGACACCCCGCTGGAGCTGGCCCGCGCCGCCGTCGACGAGCTGGGCAGCAACCAACTGGCGTTCGCGGCCCCGCACCACGGCGGAGGGGAGTAGTGGGCGTGTACGTCCGGCAGAACCAGAGGAACCTGACCGGCGTCCAGAAGAAGCGCTTCACGGCGGCGGTCCTCGAGCTCAAGCGCAACGGCACCTACGACGCGTTCGTGCGCACCCACGACAAGTACTTCGTCCCGGACCGCGACCGCAAACTGCGCGTCGGGCACATGTCCCCGTCGTTCTTCCCCTGGCACCGGCGCTATCTGCTGGAGTTCGAGCGGCAGTTGCAGAGCGTCGACCCCGGCGTCGCGATTCCGTACTGGGACTGGACCACCGACAACAGCCCGGCCTCGTCCCTGTGGGCCGAGGACTTCCTCGGCGGGACCGGACGCGCGAGCGACCGCCAGGTGATGACCGGGCCCTTCGCCTACGCGAAGGGGAACTGGACGGTCACCGTGGGTATCACGGAGTCCGCCTTCCTCACCCGCAACCTGGGCCGGCCGCAGAACCCGATCAGCCTGCCGACCGCGGCCGAGCTCCAGTGGGCGATCGACGACCCGACGTACGACACCTCGCCCTGGGACTCCACGGCCGCGGGCGGGGGTTTCCGCAACAAGCTCGAGGGCTGGGCCGCCCCGAAGAGCGAGAAGTGGCGCAACCACAACAAGGTCCACCAGTGGATCGGCGGCCACATGACCGGCGGCACGGCGCCCAACGACCCGGTGTTCTGGCTCCACCACGCCTTCGTCGACCTGCTCTGGGACCGCTGGCAGCAGAAGCATCCGGGCGCCGGCTACCTGCCCGCCGCCCCCCTCACGGCCGGTGACCTCCAGCGCGGCCGGGTGATCGCCGCCGACGAGCCGATGCCGCCCTGGAACGTCACCCCGCGCGAGATGCTCGGCCATCAGGGGATCTACCGCTACGAGTGAGCGCGGTGTCCGGCAGCCGCCCGGGTACCCGGGACAGCAGGACCCGGGACAGCAGGACACGGGAAAGGGCCCCCGCCGTACGGCGGGGGCCCTTCGGTTCACCGGACGGATCAGCCGCCGTAGCTGCCCTCGGTGTGGTGGCCGCCGTCGTGGCCCGACGCGTTGACGCAGGTGTTGCCGAACGCGGGGTTCAGCAGGCCGATCACGTTGACGGTGTTGCCGCAGACGTTGACCGGGACGTGCACCGGAACCTGGAGCAGGTTGCCCGACAGGACACCGGGGGAGCCGACAGCCGCACCGTGCGCTCCGGCATCGGCAGCAGCCAGACCCGCACCGGCGGCCAGGGCGCTGCCGGCGGCAGCGGTGATGACGAATGCCTTCGCGATACGCGACATCAAGATCTCCTCGTGAGAATGGGGGTGCCGCAGAAACTGAGGCTGCGGCGTTCGACATGGCATACAACGCGGGGGGCGCCCAAGGGTCACGGCCGCTAGGCCTACCCGGTGATCCCGAAGCGCGCCGAGGCGAAGTAAGGACGCACCGGCATCACCGCGCCCGGCCGCAGCACCTCCACCGGGGTGCCCGCACAGCCGGGCTCCCGGTACAGGGCCACCGACCCGCGGGTCCTGTTCGTCACCGCCCGTCCGCCTCCGCCCACGGCCTTCTGGCAGCCCTTGGCGCCGGTGAATCCGTGCGGCTTGTCGTCCGTGCCCAGATACTGGAAGTCGGGCCCGACGGCCGTCGGCGTGCCGAGGGCGGCGGTCGGCCCGTCGGCCGCGTGCGCGCTGCCGACGGCCACCGCTCCGGCGGTGGCCGCCATCAGCAGGACCGGGACCGCGCCGGACCGGACGAGGCACCGCACGGCGTGGTGAAGTGAAGGGGATCGCATGCCCGACCAACCCGGCGCGACCGGCGCGGGGTCACGGCTTGTCACCCGCAGCACGCCCGTGCGACGGTGCGGCCGGCGGCGCGGGGAGCACGCGACGGGCAGTCGTGACAGGCCCTACGGACCACGGACCACGGCACGCGGAACGCCGGATCCACTCAGGAGGAATCGATGACCGAAGCGGCGGGAGAAGCCCAGCACCGCGCCCGGCCCCGGGCCCGGACCGCGTACGGAGTCGTCGAGGGCCGGACCGGCCCCGGCGGCATCGCCGTCTTCCGGGGCATCCCCTACGCCGCCCCGCCCGTCGGTGCCCGCCGCTTCGCCGAGCCCGCGCCCCCCGAGGCGTGGGACGGCGTGCGCGACGCCGGTGCGTACGGCCCCACCGCGCCCAAGGTGCCCTACTCCGAGGCCTTCGCCGCGCTGCTGCCCGACCCGGAGATCCCCGGGGACGACTGCCTCAACCTCAACGTGTGGACCCCGGCACCCGTGGCCGGGGAGGAGCCCGGGGCGCGGCTGCCCGTCATGGTGTGGATCCACGGCGGCGCCCTCACCCGGGGCTCCTCGGCCGTCTCCGTCTACGACGGCTCCGCCTTCGCCCGCGACGGCGTCGTGCTCGTCTCCCTGAACTACCGCCTCGGCGTTCTCGGCTACGGGCTCTTCCCGGACGCCCCCGTCAACCGCGGCCTGCTCGACCAGATCGCCGCCCTCACCTGGGTCAGGGAGAACATCGCGGCCTTCGGCGGCGACCCCGCCCGGGTCACCGTCTTCGGCGAGTCCGCCGGGGCCATCAGCGTCGGCGCGCTCCTCGCGTCGCCCCGGGCCGCCGGACTCTTCCACCGGGCCGTCCTGCAGAGCGGCGCCCCGGAGGCGCTGCCGCGCGACCGGGTCCGCGCCATGGTCCGGAAGATGGCCGGGCTGCTCAAGGTGCCCGCCACCGCCGAGGCCTTCACCGCCGCCGCCCTGCCCGGCCTGCTCGCAGCCCAGGCTGCCGTACTGCGCCGCTCCTCGCCGCTGATCGGCGGCCCCGCCTTCGGCCTGGTCACCGACCCGGACACGCTGCCGCTCGACCCCCTCGAAGCGGCGGCCGCCACCGAGGTGCCGCTGCTGATGGGCTGGACCGCCGAGGAGTACCGGCTCTGGCTGGCCCCGACCGGCGGCATGCGGCTGCTGGACCGGCTGGGCCCGCTGTCCGTGACCCTGGGACGCATCCGCGGCGGCAAGGACCAGGCCGCCGTACGGGCCCTGCGCGCCGAGCGCCACCGCGGCTACTCCACGGGTCCTTCCATGACCTTGCTGATGAACTGGATCGGGCCCTCGCCCATGTTGGGCACGTAGGTCTTGGCGTTGTGCTGGCCGCCCTGGATGACCCTCAGTTCGGTGTGCACGGGTCCCTTGCCGTAGGTCGCGATGAACTTCTGCACGTTCGGCAAGGTGTTCTTGTTGCTCTCGTTGGTGCCCACCTGGAAGGCCAGGTAGACGTCCGGGCCCTTCTTGTCGATCAGTTCCTTGGCGAGCAGCTCCGGGTTGTTCTCCGCCTTCTCCTTGTCGTGGCCCTTCCACAGCGAGGAGTCGGGGACGATGTCCGGGCCGGAGCAGATCGCGGCCTTGAACTTCTCCGGGTGCTTCAGCACGGCCTTCAGGCCGGCGAAGCCGCCGGTGGAGGAGCCCATGTAGGCCCAGCCGTCACGGGACTTGACGGTGCGGAAGTTCTCCCGCATCAGGTCCGGGACGTCGTCGGTCAGCCAGGTGCCCATCTTGGGCTGGCCCGGGATGTCGGATCCGTCCCAGTAGACGCCCTTGTCGTCCGGGCCCGGGTTCAGCACGGGCATGGCCAGGATGAAGGGCTTGCTCTTCCCCTCGGTGTACCACTTGCTGATGCTGGTCTGGAGACCGAGGTCGGTGCCCATCCAGTAGTTGCTCGGGTAACCGGCGCCGCCCGGCAGGGCGATCATGACGGGGAAGCCGCTCTTGGCGAACTTCGGGTCGTTGTACTCCTTGGGAGCCCAGACCCAGACCTTGCCCTTGAAGCCCGACTTCTTGCCGTCGAGCGTGGTCACGGCCACGTGGGTGCCGTCGGGCAGGGTCATCGTGTTCTTGAAGTCGGCCGTCGGGCCGGTCGGCATCGACATCTTCGAGTTCGCCGGCGGCTTGGCACCCGTACCGCCGCCCCCGGTGGAGCCGGCGGGAGGCGTGCCGAAGGAGACGGCCTGGCCCTTGTCGGTGAAGGGCGGTATCTCGTAGTGGGCCATCACGAGGGCCGCCACACCCGCGAGGGCGAGGACGGAGGCGCCGGCGATCACCCAGCGCCGCACCCGCGACGGCCGTCGGCGCGCCTCCTCGGGCTCGTACGGCACGCCGTACCACCGCTGCGTGTCACCGTCCGAGGACTGCTGGTGTCCGTAGGGAGGCTGCTGGCCGTAACCGGGGCCCTGCGGAGGGTACGGCTGCTGCCCCCGGGGCGGGTAGGGCTGCTGCTGGTACGGCCCTTCCGACCGGTACGGCTGGTGCTGTCCGTCGTCGGGTGAGTGCGACATGTGCGGGTGCTCTCCGGCTGGTGCTGCCCCGTGGGGGCGGGGTGGAACTGCTTTCGATCGAAGGATGAGCGTACGGGCTCGGAGGTTCCGGATTTTGATCTCTTTTGGGCTTCCGCAGGGAAGGACGTTGCCCGACCCCCAATCGGCCCGCGCCGTTCCCGTTCTGTTCGCCGAACATCTCTGGCCCCTGCACATGCCGGTCGGTACGGTACGTCCGCGCCGCCCCCCAACCGCCCCCGCTCGGAGGTATTCCCGTGTTCGGCATGCCACTTTTCCGGTCCCGTCGCAAGACCGCCCTCGCCACCGCCTTCGGCGTCACCGCCGTCGGCGCAGCGCTGTGGACCGGCCTCGGCACCGCACAGCCCGCACACGCGGCCGGCCTGCCCGCACCCGACCACATAGTCGTCGTGGTCTTCGAGAACCACGCCTACAACCAGGTCATCGGCAGCTCCAGCGCCCCGTACATCAACTCCCTCAAGGCCGGGGGAGCCAACCTCACCAACTCGTACGGCATCACGCACCCGAGCCAGCCCAACTACCTGCAGCTCTTCTCGGGCTCCCACCAGGGTGTGACCGGCGACAGCTGCTACACCCCCGGCTTCAGTTCCGCGCCCAACCTGGCGTCCGAGCTCATCGCCGCCGGAAAGACCTGGGCCAGCTACAACGAGACCCTGCCCAGCGAGGGCTCCACCACCTGCTCCAGCGGCAAGTACGCCCGCAAGCACAACCCCTGGTTCGCCTTCTCCAACGTGCCCACCAGCACCGCGAAGACGATGACCCAGTTCCCGACGGACTTCACCACCCTCCCCAAGACCTCGTTCGTCGTCCCGAACCTCTGCAACGACATGCACGACTGCTCCGTCGGGACCGGCGACACCTGGCTGAAGAACAACCTCAAGGCCTACGCGGACTGGGCCAAGACCCACAACAGCCTGCTCGTCGTCACCTTCGACGAGGACAACCGGCTCGCCGGAAACAAGATCCCCACGGTGCTCTACGGCCAGCCCGTGACCCCGGGCTCCACCGGCTCCACCACCTACAACCACTACGACATGCTGCGGACCCTCGAGGGCCTCTCCGGCCTGACCACCCACGCGGGGAACGCGGCCACCGCCCAGGACATCACGGGGATCTGGGCTTCCTGACCATGTACGTTGCGGACAGTCGCGGCACCCCCGCGTCCGCCGTGACCCCCGAGCCGCAGGCCGTCGCCCCGGGCACCCGCCCGGGGCGGCGCGCCGCGCTCGCCCCCACGGTGCTCGCCCTCGGCACGGTCAGCCTCATCACCGACGTCTCCTCCGAGATGGTCACGGCCGTGCTCCCGCTCTACCTCGTCGCCACACTCGGGCTCACGCCGCTGGGCTTCGGCCTGCTCGACGGCCTCTACAACGGCGTCAGCGCCCTGGTCCGGCTGACCGGAGGCCACCTCGGCGACCGCCTCGGCCGTCACAAGGCGCTGGCGGGCATCGGCTACGGGCTCTCCGCCCTGTGCAAGCCGCTGCTGCTGATCGCCCACACCCTGCCCGCGATCGGCGCCGTCCTCGCCCTCGACCGCACCGGCAAGGGGCTGCGCACCGCTCCGCGCGACGCGCTGATCTCGCTGTCGGCGGCCCCCGAGGAACGCGGCCGGGCCTTCGGCGTCCACCGCGCCATGGACACCGCCGGCGCGCTGATCGGGCCGATCCTGGCGTTCCTGATCCTGCGCGGAGCCGCCGAAGGGTACGACGCCGTCTTCACCGTCAGCGCCTGCGTGGCCGCGCTCGGCGTCCTGGTGCTCGTCCTGTTCGTACCCGGCCGCCGCACCGAGCCCGCCGGCACCCGCGCTCCCGTCTCGCTGCGCTCCTCCGTCGGGCTGCTGGGCCGCCGGGACCTGCGCCGGATCAGCCTGTGCGCGGTGCTCCTGGGCCTGTGCACCGTCAGCGACGCCTTCGTCTTCCTGCTGCTCCAGCACGCCACCGGCATCGCCGACCGCTGGTTCGCGCTGCTGCCGCTGGGGACCGCGGCCGCGTTCTTCCTGCTCGCGCTGCCGCTCGGCCGGCTCGCCGACCGGATCGGCCGCGGCCGGGTCTTCCTCGGCGGCCACCTCGCGCTGCTCGCCGCGTACGGGATCCTCCTCGCCGGCGGACACCATCCGGCGCTGCCGTACGCCGTGCTCCTGCTGCACGGCGGCTTCTACGCCGCGACCGACGGGGTGCTCATGGCCGCGGCCGCCGGCGCCGTCCCCGAGGAGCACCGCGGCGGGGGGCTCGCCCTCGTCCAGACCGGCCAGGCCCTCGCCCGGTTCGCCGCGTCGCTGGGCTTCGGCGCCGCCTGGACCTTCTGGGGCGCCCGCCCCGCGCTGGCCGTCGCCGCCGTGCTGCTGGCGGCCGCCGTCGCACTCTGCCTGTGGCTCCGGCCGGGGGACACCCCGGCGGACGGCCCCGCCCGCCCCCGGGGCGGTCCGGCGGACACCCCGGCCGCCCCGGCCCTCTGAACCCTCCCCATAGTTCGCGAAAGGCCCCCACCCATGCCCCTCCAGCGCCGGCTCCTGATCCTCGTCTCCGCCGTCGTCCTGCTCGCCGCCATCGGCGCGCTCGCCGTCGTACGGGCCTCCTCGCGGGCCGAGGAGAAGAACCAGGCCCAGGCCGGCGGGCCGCCGGTCACCCGGGGCGAGGTCTCCCTCACCCCGGGCGAGGGCGGCCGGCGGATCGTGTTCCGGAACATGGCGTGGGGGCCGCACCGCGACGAGCTCGCCACCGCGCCGGCCACCGCGCCCGAAGGTCCCCGTACCGCGTCCGGGATCAGCTGCCTGCGCTTCCACTCCGCCGGCGGCACCGGCATCTGCCTGCGGGCCGACAAGGGCGGGGTGCAGGACAGCTACAAGGCCGTGGTCCTCGACGCCCGCCTCAAGGAGGTCGCCGTCCGCCCGCTGGCCGGGATCCCCACCCGGGCCCGGGTCTCGCCCGGCGGCCACCTGGTGGCGTGGACGGTCTTCGTGGGCGGGGACTCGTACGCCGGTACGAACTTCTCGACCCGGACTTCGCTGCTGGACCTGCGGACGGGGAAGTTCGACGCCTCGCTGGAGGACTTCGCCATCCACAAGGACGGCAAGGACTACCGCGCCGCGGACGTCAACTTCTGGGGGGTCACCTTCGCCGCCGACGAGCGGACCTTCTACGCGACGCTGGCGACCGGCGGCCAGACCCACCTGGTCCGCGGCGACCTCGTGGCACGCACGGTGACCACCCTGCGCGAGAACCTGGAATGCCCGTCGCTGTCGCCCGACGGGACGCGGCTGGTGTTCAAGAAGCGGGTGCCCGGCCTGTCGCCGGACGCGCCGTGGCGGCTGTACGTCCTGGACCTGGCCTCGATGGCGGAGACCCCGCTCGCCGAGGAGCGCAGCGTCGACGACCAGGTGGTGTGGACCGACGACAAGACCGTCGTCTACTCGCTGCCCGGCGACTTCGGCGCGGACCTCTACACCCTGCCCGCCGACGGTACCGGCGCCCCGGCGCGGCTCATGACCTCGGCCCTCGCCCCCGCCTTCCTCGGCTGACACCGGGAAGGGGGGAACGAGGGCCGGGGCGGCCGGCCACGCGCCGGAGGGCCGCTACGCCGGGATGAGCGTCTTGCGGCGCCGCTTGCGCTGGGCGGCCGCCGACATCCGCAGCTCGATGACCGAGCGCACGGTCGGCCACTCCTCGTCGAGGACCGAATAGAACGCCGTACTGCGGACCGCGCCGTCGAGGCCCCGCGAATGGGCCCGGCGGACCCCCTCGCTGGTGAAGCCGAGCCGTTCCATCGCGGCGCGCGAGCGGCCGTTGCGGGCGTCCGCGCGCAACGAGATGCGCCGGACCCCCCACGTCTCGAAGGCGTGGCGGAGCAGCAGCAGCTTCGCCTCGGTGTTGATGCCGGTGCCCTGGGCCGCCGGGGACAGCCAGGTGTTGCCGATCTCGGCGGCATCGGGGATCGCCGTCGCCGGATCGCCGAACGGGACCCCCGGCACGGCGGGCCACACCAGGGGACCCTGCCAGTAGTCGAGTTCCAGGAACCGTGTCGAACCGACCACCCGGCCGTCGGTGGCTCTGACCACCGCGAACGGGAGCGATCGACCCGCCGCCTGATCGGCGAGGGCACGGTCGATGTACTCGTGGGACGCCTGCAACCCGTGCGGTACGGGAGTGAAGGCGTAAGTCGTACGATCCTCGGCCCCGGCCATGGCCAAGGCCTCGGTGTGGTGGGGGGCGAGGGGCTCGAGCCGCACGGAGCGGCCGGCGAGGAGTACGGGTACGGGCACGGAGCCTTCGGTCCTTCTGGGCGGTGGGGTGGTTGCACAGTCTGCGTCTCTGACGTCGCCCCCCGTGCAAAACACGGGTGAAAGGCAACGGGCTGTCAGGTGAACGCGAGTGGCTCAATGTAGCCCCTTAAAGTCCTCTCATGAACCCCCTAATCGGCAATGGCGCGGCACTCTTTTTCGAGGACTCCGGTCCCCGCGGAGGAGCCCCCGTGATCCTTGTCCACGGACATCCCTTCAACCGCACGATGTGGGCCCCCCAGACGGCCGCGCTGACCACCGCCGGTTACCGTGTGATTACCCCTGACCTGCGCGGATACGGTCGAAGTCCAGTGATCGCGGGCACGGCGCCGCTCGCCGGCCTCGCCGACGACCTGGCCGCCCTGCTCGATGGTCTGGGCATCGAACAGGCGGTCGTCGGCGGTGTGTCCATGGGCGGCCAGATCGCCCTGGAGATGAGGCTGCGCCACCCGGGTCGGATACGGGCCCTCGTCCTCTCCGACACCTCCGCCTCGCCGGAGACGCCGGAGGGCAAGACCGCCCGCCGCGAGCTCGCCGAGCGGCTCCTCGCGGAAGGGATGAAGCCCTACGCCGACGAGGTCATCGACAAGATGCTCGCGCCCTACAACGTGACGGGCATGCCCGAGGCCGCGGCCGGGGTCACCGCCATGATGTACGCGACCGACCCGCGGGGCGCCGCCGCCGCGCTGCGCGGACGGGCCGAGCGACCGGACTACCGGCCCGTGCTCGCCGGGCTGCCGGCCGGCGTGCCCTGCCTGATCGTGGTCGGCCGGGACGACGTCTACACCCCGGTCGCCGAGGCCGAGTCCCTGCACGCGCTGGCCGCGCACTCGGTGCTCGCCGTCGTCGAGCGGGCCGGACACCTGCCCGGCGTGGAACAGCCGGAGGCCTTCAACCGGGTCCTGCTGGAGTTCCTCGCGGGGCTCTGACCCGAATGGCCCGGAAACAGCGGACGTGAATGGACCGGCGGAACGGGCCATTCAGCTGATGCAATCGCCCGGTGACGATACGGATCCTGCCCCCGCCCGGAGCGCCGCGCCGACTGGCCGCCGCCCAACTGTGCAACTCCGTGGGCGACGGCGCCTACTACGTGTGTTCGGCGCTCTTCTTCACCCAGGTGGTCGGTCTCTCGCCGGCCCAGATCGGCGTCGGCCTCACCCTCGCCTGGGCGATCGGCTCGGTCGCGGGGGTCCCGCTGGGGGCGCTCGCCGACCGGCGGGGGCCGCGCGGCACCTCCGTGGCGCTGGCCGTCGCCACGGCCGCCTCCGTCGCCTCCTTCCTCTTCGTCCGCTCCTTCTGGGCCTTCCTGGCCGCCGTCGTCGTGTACGCCACCGCCCAGTGCGGACTCGCCGCCGCCCGTCAGGCCCTCCTCGCCGGGCTGGTCACCCCCGAGGAGCGCACCGGGGTACTGGCCCACCTGCAGGCGGTGCTCAACGCGGGCCTCGCGGTCGGCGCGGCCCTCGGCGGGCTCGCGCTCGGCGTCGGCACCGAACGCGCCTACCTGGCCGTCTTCGCGCTCGACGCGGTGGCGTTCCTGCTCTGCGCCGCCGTACTGCTGCGGCTGCCCGAGGTGGCGCCCGTGGCGGACCGGGCGGCGGGGGAGCCGCGCCTGGCCGTGCTCCGCGACCGGCCGTACGCGCTGGTCACGCTCCTCAACGCGATCCTGCTGCTGCGGATGCCGCTGCTGAGCCTCGCGATCCCGCTGTGGATCGTGGAGCGCACGCACGCCCCCGGCTGGCTGGTGTCGGCGCTCTTCGTGCTCAACACCGTCGCCGTGATGCTGTTCCAGGTACGGACGGCCCGGCCGGTGACCGACCTGGAGAGTGCGGGGCGGGCGGTACGGGTCTCGGGGCTGGTGGTGGCCGCCTCGTGCGGGGTGTTCGCCCTCTCCGCGCTGCCCCGGGCGGGATGGGCGGCGGCGGCGCTGCTCCTGGCGGGCGCCGTGCTCCAGGTGGACGCCGAGATGCGGCAGTCCGCCGGCTCCTGGCAGATCGGCTTCGCGCTGGCGCCCGCCGAGCGGATCGGCCAGTACCAGGGCTTCTTCGGCACGGGGGTGCCCGTCGCCCGGACCCTGGGGCCGCTCGTGCTGACCTCGCTGATCCTGCTCTGGGGGATCCCCGGCTGGCTGCTCCTCGGAGCGCTCCTGCTGGGGGCCTCGTACGGGATGGGCCCGGCCGTGCGGCGGGCGCGGTCCGCCCGGAGCGGCGACGCGGTCCCCGCCGGCCGGGAGGCCGCCTGACCCCTGACCCCGCACGTCAATCGGTGCGGTGCACCCCGGCTCCGTGGCAGTCTGCGGTCACCCACCCGGGGAAAGGCGGTTCTCCAGTGCGCGGGGCAGCGGGTAGGCGCGCTCCGCGGGAAGCAGCCGCCGGGCCTTTGCGGCCTGCCCCGCCTGTATGAGGGAAGCGGCCTTGCGGACCTGCGGGGTCAGGTCGGTGAGGCTCACGATCCAGTCGTCGGTGAACCTGCGCATCCGATGGCGGCCGATGCCGACCTGGATGCTGTAGTGGTTGAGCGCCGCCCCGCGCGGCGAGCGCTCCGGGTCCCACTGGACGTGCACGGCCGCCTCGGCGAGGGCCGCCGGGTCCGCGGTGGTGAGCACGGCCTGGGACAGGGCCTCCTCCCAGCCCTCCCGCGTCATCCGCACCGCGAGAACGCGCTCCTGAGCCGGTTTGCGGGCCCAGTTGCTGCGGTGCATCAGCCACATGAACGACGGCTTGATCCACGTCATCCTGTGGAACGAGAACGGCGTGACGAAGCGGCCCGCCCGCAGTGCCGCATCGGCGACGGCAGGCGCGTACGCCTGGTAGACCACGATCGTGTGAGCGTCGTAGTCGGCACGAATCTGATACGGGGGCGCCATGCGCCGCACCCTGCCATCCGTCCGTGAGCCGCGCGAGCCGTTTTTCCCGTACGGGCCGCGCAGCCCGTCACCACGTGCCACGGACCGAGATCATCTCAGCACGAGATCCACTTTCCCCGCACGCCCTAGGAGCGGGTGGCGGTCGCGCAGCGCTCGCCCGTGGCCGTCGTGCCGTTGCTCGTGTCGAGCGGCTTGCTGCGGTCGTACGGATCGACCCGGTGGGCTTCGTCGACCCGCTCGTCGGCCGCGCCGAAGGGCGGTACGAAGTAGCCGGTCGGGGCGGAGCAGCCGCCGTTGGTCATGTCGAGCGCGTACGAGACGAGGGACAGCGTGCCCGGTTCGGTCAGGACCTTGGCCGGGTCGTCCCAGCTCATCACCACCTCGCGCCGCACGACCGTCCGGACCACCTCCGCGTCCTGCCCGCCGTCGGCCGCCGGCGCGACCGGGTACACGAAGGTGACGTCCGCCGTCACCTCGACCGCCCCCTGCTTCCCCTCCCGGTACGTGAGCCGACCGCGCGTCTTGACCACGTCACCCACCAGCCGGGACTGATCCGGCCGGAAGCGGCTGAACAGCAGCAGCGGGTCGGTCTTGTCCGTGGGCGCCGCCGACGACAGGGCGGTACGGACGTACTCCTGGATGTCCGTCTGGTGCGGGTTCAGCAGCGCGATCGCCTCCGTGGGCCGCTCGCCGCGCAGCACGCGGGAGTTGAGCCCCGCGGCCACCAGGAAGTCGCGGCTCTGCCCCAGGGCCCGCTCGACCTGGGCGGCGTCCATCCAGCCGGTCGCCTCGGCCTGCGGCACCGTGATCCCCGCCGCGCCGTCGGCCCAGTCGGCGGCCGGCGAACCCCGGAAGGGTTCGGCGAGGGTCGGGCGCAGGGCCGGCCCGGCGCCGGGAGCCTTCCGCGGGCTCTGCGACTCGGCGGCCGGCGGGGCGCCGTGCTGCCCGCCGTCGTCACCGCCGAACCAGCCGACGACCTGCTCCGGGAAGAGCCCCACGACCAGGAGGGCCACGACCGCCACCATCCCGGTCACGTACCAGCCCGTCCTGCGCCGGGGCCGGGCCGGCGTGTACGTACGCCAGCCGTCCGGCCGTTGCCCGGATCGCTCCCGCAGCCGCCGCTCCACCTCACGGGCGCGCGCCGACGGCTCCACGGGAGCCCCGGCCACACCCGTCACCGATTCACGAAGGAACCGCTCCCACTCCTCCTCGGACACGGACGCCCCGTCCTGCCCCCCAGCCCCGCTCACATCAGATCCCCGTTCTCGCTCGATTGCTCGAGGTCCGCCGGCGCGACCGTCTGATCGGTCGACCGCACACCGGTCCGTCGAGAGCCGTTCGTATGATCGCATGAGCAAGCAGGCGGCTCGCAAAGGCGGTTGGCCGGGCGTCAGATCGCCGCGCCAGGAGGTGCCTGCGGCCGGTGCACCCGGCTGACCTCGGCGTGGACCGGCCCGTTCGGGTGCGCGAGCCGTCCCGGAGCAGCCACCTGAGATCATCCGGGGATGGACAACGTACTGCGCCGACTGCGCTCCGTCGGGCCGTTCTTCACGGTGGCCACCGGCAAAGAGCCGCCCGGGCCGGGCTTCCTCCCGCTCGCCGAGCTGTACGGAGAGCGACTCGCCCCCTACGTCGGCGAGGTCGGCCGGAGGATCGGCAGCGGGCCGGGGCGGGTGGCGGCCTCGACCGCGCAGTTCGGGATCGTCTCGCGGCTCTGGTCCCTCGCGCTCGGCTGCGCGGCCCTGTCCGGACGGGTGCCGGACCTCGGGCCCGATCGCGTGTGGTGGCGACTGCCCGAGGCGGGTTCGCTGGAGCTGTGGCTGCCCGAACCCGTACAACAGCCGGGGGAAACAACCGGCGAGGCCCTGGCGGACGCCGTGCTCGGCAACGTTTCCGTGCTGGACGCGGCGCTGCGCGAGCGGTTCGGCGTCTCGCCGCGGGTCCTGCGCGGGAACACCGCCTCCGGCCTGGTCGGCGCGCTACGGGTGCTGGCCGACCGGGTCCCGGACGAGGCCGCGGTGTCCCTCACGGCCGAGCTGCTCGCGGAGGGCGGGCCCCTCGGCGGAACCGGCACCTTCGTCCACGAGCCCGGCCTCGGGGTGGCCTTCGTGCGCCGCAGCTGCTGCCTGTACTACAAGGTCCCCGGCGGCGGGCTCTGCGGGGACTGCGTACTGCGCACCAGGTAGGGGTGCGGGGCCGTTCGGAGCATCGGAGGTGTGGCGGACGGCGACGCGCCGGGACTCGCTCCTACCTTCCCTGACATGACCCGTACCCATGGTGCCCCCGGCGATGTCCCTGACGACGGGCGCGCTCGCGCCGAACACCGCGAGCCGTCCGGCATGTCCCGCCGCGCGGCTCTCGGCGGGCTGACCGCCGGTGTCGGCGCCCTCGCCGCGGGAGTGGGGGCCGGGGCAGCCGCGGCCGCACCGGCGCCCGCCCCGCGGGCTCCCGGACCCGCCCCGGCCGCCGCCCCTGATCCCGCGCCCGGATCCATGAAGCTCTTCGCCGACCCGGGCTTCAACTTCGCCGGCCTGCTCGCCCTGGGCGCCGCCGGCATGCGGGCCTCGGAGGTCGGCGAGGTCCTCACCGCCGTCAACGCGATCAACGCCGCCGGACTGTCCGAGCAGACCTATTCCGATACGTTCCGCGCCTGGGGCGACCGCCTCGCCGCGCCCCCGCCCGCCGGCCGGCACGGCCGTGAAACCCCCTCGCAGACCCGCAGGTTCCGTTCGCTGCGGGCCGCCCAGTACTACGGGCAGGCGCTCTTCTACGTCCTGGGCACCGACCGTCCGGCGGATGAGAAGGAGGTCTACCTCGCCGGGCGGCGCGCCTGGGACACCTTCACCCAGCTCTGCTCTCCGGCCGCCGTCCGGGCGAAGGTCCCGTACGGGAAGACCCACCTGCCGGTCTGGTTCTTCCGTCCCGGGGGACACGACCCGTCCGAACCCCGGCCCACCGTCATCCTCACCAACGGCAGCGACGGCCAGAACGTCGACATGTGGACCTACGGGGTGTCCGCCGCACTGAACCGGGGCTGGAACGCACTCGTCTACGACGGTCCCGGTCAGGGCGAGCTGCTCTTCGTCGAGGAGCTGTCCTTCACCCCGCGCTGGGAGGACGTGGTCGGCCCGCTGATCGACTGGCTGGAGCACCGCAAGGACGTGGACAGCGCGCGCATCGCGCTCACCGGCCTCAGCATGGGCGGCAACCTGGTCGCCCGCGCCGCCGCCTTCGAACCGCGCATCGCGGCCCTGGTCTGCCAGCCCGGCTGTGTCAGCCCGTGGCTCGGCTTCGACAAGGAGCTCCGTGACGTCGTCACCGCCGACAAGGCGGAGACCAACCGGGTGTGGAACGAGGAGGTGGTCCCGGAGCTCACCCCGCAGCTCGCCTTCGTCGTGAAGAAGCGGTTCGAGGTCTTCTCGAGGGAGGCCCTGCGGGCGGCCCGCGCGGGCCGGGTCTTCACCGATCTGTGGACCCCGGCACAGCTGGCCATGAGCCTCGACATCAGCGCCGTCGTCCCGAAGATCAAGGCTCCGACCCTGGTCCTGGACTACGACTTCGAGGAGTTCTACCCCGGCCAGCCGAAGCGGATGTACGACCTGCTCCGCTCGCGGCGCGCGTACGTGAAACTGACCGGGGCCACCGGGGCGCAGTTGCACTGCTCCCCGATGGCCCCGCAACAGCACTGCGACGTCGTCTTCGACTGGCTGGCCGACGTCCTGCACCGCTGATGAGGCGGATGCCTCCGGTGACGGAACCTAGAAGGTCAGGTTCCAGGCGTCGATCTTGCCGGTGTCCTGGTTCGCGTTGTCGTTCGCGCGCAGCTTCCAGACGCCGTTCGCGACCTCGGAGGAGGCGTTGACGGTGAAGGTCTGGATGATGTTGTCCGTGCCGCCGCCGGCCCGGTTGCTCAGGACGTAGACGCTGCCGTCCGGAGCCACGAGGTCGACCTTGAGGTCACCGATGTAGGTGTGCTTGATGTCCACGCCCACCTTGAGCGTGGCCGGCGCGTTGCCGGTCACGCCGCTGACGGTGATCGAGCTCTCCACGGTGGTGTTGTCGCCGATCGCGACGTCACCGAGGTTCTCGAAGTACTTGCCGGCCGGCGGGGTGGCGCCGACCGCCTTCAGCGCGTCGACCTGGCCCTCGCCGAAGAAGCCGTTGTTGGCCGTCGTCCCGGTGCAGCGGGCGTCCGACGGGCAGGCGGTGTCATTGGCCTGGGTGGCCAGCTTGTCGCGGATCTGCGCCGGCGTGATGCCCGGGTTGGCACTGGCGATGAGTGCCGCGACGCCCACGACGTGCGGGGTGGCCATCGAGGTACCGCTCTTGGTGCTGTACCCGCCGCCCGGAGCGGTCGAGTAGACGTTGCTGCCCGGCGCCGAGACATCGATGACGCCCTGGCCGAAGTTGGAGAACGAGGCCTTGGTGACACCGGTGCCGTTGGCCGAGACCGTGACCACGCCCGGGAGCTCGGTCGGGATGTCGAGGCAGGCGTTGGTGATGGTGCGGGTGGTCGGGGTGGAGTCGTTCGGGCTCGCGGAGTCCGTGGTCTTGTGGGCGAGGTCGTAGTCCTCGTTGCCCGCCGCGGCGACCTGGAGCGAGCCCTTGCTCTCCGCGTACTCCTGGGCGCGCTTGACGCCCTCGATGATCGCGGCCTGGTCGATGTTGTCCGGGCAGTTGAACTGCCACGGGTCCGTGTAATAGCTGTTGTTGGTGACCTTGAAGCCGTGGTCGCCGGACCAGACGAAGGCGCAGATGGTGTTCTCGGCGAAGAAGAAGGAGTTGCCCGGCTCGGCCACGCGGACCGAGGCGATCTTCACGCCCGGGGCCACGCCCACGACGCCCTTGCCGTTCTTGGCGGCGGCCACCGTGCCGGCGACGTGGGTGCCGTGGGTGTCCACGTCACGCCAGGCGCCGACCCGGGTGTCCGGCTTGCCGTACGCGCAGGACGCGGAGTCGGCGGCGTTGAAGTTCGGCGCCAGGTCCTGGTGCTGGTCGTCCACGCCGGTGTCCAGGATGCCGACCTTGACGGAGGCCGAGCCGGTGGTCACGGCCCAGGCCTGGTCGGCCTTGATCTGGCTCATGTCGACGCGTACGGGCTCGCCCGCAGGGGTCGTCGACTGCGCCGGGTTGGCGGGAAGTGCCGGGTTGTAGGCATCGGCCGGGACGTCCGAGGTGCGCGTCGCGCCGACCTTCTGGACTCCGCTGACCCCACGCATGGTGGTGGCGAAGCCCGAGGAGGCCGAGTGGGCGACGATCACGCCGATGGAGTCGAAGTACGAGAAGACGGTGCCGCCGTTCGCCGCGACCGCGGAGCGGACGGCGGAGCTGTCACCGGCGGCGGTGATCACCAGGTAGGCGCGGGTGCCGGCAGCCCAGGTCGCACTCTGGGAAGTCGGCGCCGCGGCCTGGGCCTTGGCGGGTGCGGAGGTGACCGGGACGCCGGCCGGGGAGACGGGCGCCGTGCCGGCGAGCGCGGCCGGTGCGCCGAAGGCCAGGGCGCCGAGGGCGGCGGCCAGCACGAGGGTGCGTCGAGGTCGGCTGGATATGTGGGGTATCAATGCGTCCTCCGAAGACGGCCCCGCGGTGCGGATGGCACCTACAGGGCCGTACGAAACGAGTGGTGGACGCAAGATGTCAGAAGCGTGCCCCGGTACGGAAGTACCTTTTACCGCACGACCGGTCATCGACGGTTGGCCGGAAATCAACTATGCGATCGAGGTGTCGGAACCGGCCGGGCTGGGCACCGTGGGGGCGAGCCCGGCCCGGCCGTCCTTCCGGACGCCACCGCTATGCGGGGACGCCGTCCTTGACGCCTTCCGGCTGGGCGGGGACCGCGGCCGTGTCCCCGTGTCCGTCGTCGGTGAGCGTGGTCTCGTCGAACGGGATCCGGCCTGCGAGGACTTCGGTGGCGCGGGCCCGGTCGAACTCCTTCGTCCAGGTCCCGATCAGCACGGTTGCGATCGCGTTGCCCGCGAAGTTCGTCATGGCCCGCGCCTCGCTCATGAAGCGGTCGATGCCCACGATCAGGCCGACGCCGTCGACGAGTTCAGGCCGGTGCGACTGCAGTCCGCCGGCGAGCGTGGCGAGGCCGGCGCCCGTCACCCCGGCCGCGCCCTTGGAGGCCACGATCATGAACAGGAGCAGGGAGACCTGCTCGCCCAGTGCGAGGGGTTTGCCCATCGCCTCCGCGACGAAGAGCGAGGACATCGTCAGGTAGATCGCGGTCCCGTCCAGGTTGAAGGAGTAGCCCGTCGGGACGGTGATCCCGACCACCGGCCGCGACACCCCGACGTGCTCCATCTTCGCGATCAGCCTCGGCAGCGCCGACTCCGAGGAGGAGGTGGACAGGATCAGCAGGAACTCCCGGCCCAGGTAGCGCAGCAGGGAGAAGACGCTGATCCCCGTACACACCCTGAGCAGCGTGCCCAGCACCACGAACACGAAGAGCAGACACGTCGTGTAGAAGCCGATCATGATGACGGCCAGGGATTTCAGGGCGTCCATGCCGGTGGCGCCGACCACCGCCGCGATCGCGCCGAAGGCGCCCACCGGCGCCGCCCACATGATCATCGCGAGCACCCGGAACACCAGCTTCTGCAGGTGTCCGATCCCGCGCAGCACCGGCTCGCCCGCCGTGCCCATCGCCTGGAGCGCGAACCCGCACAGCAGCGCCACCAGCAGGGTCTGGAGGACCTCGCCGCCGGTGAAGGCCGACACCATGGTGGTCGGGATGATCCCCAGCAGGAACTCGGGAGTGCTCTTCGCGCCGCCCGCCTTCGCCTGGAGCTCGCCCGCGTGCCGGGCGGCCTCCGTCAGGTGCAGCCCGCTGCCCGGCTCCAGGAGGTTCCCGACCAGCAGGCCGATCGCCAGGGCCACCGTCGACATGACCATGAAGTAGCCGAGCGCCAGCCCGCCCACCGCGCCGACCTTGGCGGCCTTGCGGACCGAGCCGATGCCGAGCACGATCGTGCAGAAGATCACCGGCGAGATCATCATCTTGATGAGGTTGACGAAGCCGGTGCCCAGCGGTTTCAGCTCCACGGCCACGCCGGGGGCGGCGAAGCCGACGGCGATGCCGAGCAGCACCGCGCCGATCACCGCGATGTACAGATAGTGCGTCTTGTCGCGCCTGGCGGACACGCTGCCTCCTGATGGTTCTCTCTGCCTCCCGGTGGTGAAGGCGTCCCGGGAGGACCATCGCGCGCCGCTGTGACCCCGGTCACCCTTGCGTTCATAGAGTTCACGCCCGGGTGCACACTGAGCGCCATGTTCCGCTTCCCCCGGCCGCCGCGCAGCCTCGCCGGCCAGCTCTTCGCCATGCAGGTGGTGCTGGTCGCCGTGGTCGTCGCCGGATGCGCCGTCTTCGCGTACGCGACCGCCCGAGGCCAGGCCGAGGACGCGGCCCGGCGCCAGGCCGGCGCCGTGGCCCGGGCGGTCGCCGACTCCCCGTCGGTGCGCGACGCCGTGCGGGCGGCGACGGGGCAGGCGCCCGGAGGAGGCCCCTCCGCGGCGCTGCAGCCCTCCGCGGCGCTGCAGCCTTACGCGGAGCAGGTCCGAGCCGATGCCGGTGTGGACTTCGTGACGATCATGGCCCCGGACGGCCGGCGCTGGACCCACCCCGACCCCCGCCGCATCGGCGAGCGCTTCCTCGGCAACACCGCCCCCGCCCTGCGCGGCGAGACCTTCAGCGAGACCTACACCGGAACCCTCGGACCCTCGATCCGTGTGGTGACCCCGCTCGTGGACGGGGGCCGGGTCGTCGGCATGGTCGCCGCCGGGATCACCGTCCGCGCGGTCAGCGCCCGGCTCGCCGCACAGCTCTCCGCCCTCGCCTGGGTGGCGGGCGGGGCCCTCGCCCTCGGCGGGGCGGGCACGTACGTGGTCAACGCCCGGCTGCGCCGCCACACCCACGGGATGAACGCCGGCGAGCTGAGCCGGATGTACGACTACCACCAGGCGGCCCTGCACGGCGTCCGCGAAGGGCTGCTGATGCTCGACGGACAGCGCAGGATCACCCTCGTCAACGACGCGGGGCGCGAACTCCTCGGCCTGTCCGGGGAGATCAGGGGAACCGGCATCGCCGACCTCGGCCTGCCCGCCCCGCTCACCGGGGCCCTGCTCGCCGACCGCCCCCGGGTGGACGAGGTGCACCTGACCGCGGACCGGGTGCTCGTGGTCAACAGCGCGCCCGTGGCGGGCGGCGGCCGCCGCGGCACCGTGGTCACCCTGCGCGACCACACCGAACTCCAGTCACTCACAGGGGAGTTGGACCACGAGCGGGAATTCACCCAGGCGCTGCGCGCCCAGGCCCACGAGGCGGCCAACCGGCTGCACACCGTGGTCTCGCTCATCGAACTCGGCCGCAGCGACGAAGCGGTGGAATTCGCCACCGCCGAACTGACCCTGGCGCAGGCCCTCACGGACGAGGTGATGGCCGCCGTCGGCGAGCCCGTGCTCGTGGCCCTGCTGCTCGGCAAGGCGGCCCAGGCCCACGAACGGGGTGTGGAGCTCTTCGTCACCCCGGACAGCGGGGTGATCGAGGCCGGTCCCGGCGGCCCGCCCGCGCGGGACCTCGTCACCGTCCTCGGCAACCTCGTCGACAATGCCGCCGACGCCCTCACCGGCGTTTCCGGCGGCCGCATCGCCGTCACCGTCCGCCCCGACGGACCGGGCGGGCGGGGTCTGCTGCTCCGGGTGGCCGACAACGGCCCCGGGCTTCCCGAAGGCGTGGACGTGTTCCGGCGCGGCTGGTCGGGCAAGGGTGAGGGGCGCGGCCTCGGCCTCGCTCTGGTGCGTCAGGTGGCCCACCGGCACGGCGGCAGCGCCGAGGCCGAGCAACTGCCGGACGGCGGGGCGCGGTTCACCGTGAGGCTGCCGGCGCGAGAGGAGGCGGACGCGTGAGCACGTCCGAGGTGCGGGTCCTGGTGGTCGAGGACGACCCCGTCGCCGCCGACGCGCACGCGCTGTACGTCGGCCGCGTGCCCGGATTCACGGCCGTCGCGGCGGTCCACTCGCTCGCCGGGGCCACCCGGGTGCTGGAACGGACCCGGATCGACCTGCTGCTGCTCGACCTCACCCTGCCCGATGGCCACGGGCTGCGCTTCGCGCGCGGCCTGCGGGCCGCGGGCCACCCGGCCGACGTGATCGTGGTGACCTCCGCGCGGGACCTGGCCGTGGTCCGCGAGAGCGTCTCGCTCGGGGTCGTGCAGTACGTGCTGAAGCCCTTCGCCTTCCCGACGCTGCGCGAACGGCTGCTGCGCTACGCCGAGTTCCGCGCGTCGGCGGCGGGTGAGGCGGCCGGCCAGGACGATGTCGACCGGGCCATGGCCGCCCTGCGCGCACCCGGCCCGGCCGAACTGCCCAAGGGGATCGGGGCACCGACCCTGGACCGGGTCGCGGCGTTGCTGCGGGCGGCCCCCGAGGGGCTGACCGCGGCCGGGGCGGCCGAGGCGGCCGGGATCTCCCGGATCACCGCCCGCCGGTACCTGGAACACCTGGTGGACACGGGCCGTGCGGCCCGGGCCCCCCGGTACGGCCAGGTCGGCCGCCCCGAACTGCACTACCGCTGGCTGGCGGCGGCTCCGGCCGGGACCGGGGCCGGCTCGGTGTCGAAGGTGTAGAACTTCCGGTGGTCCAGCATGTCGGCCGGGGTCACGTCGTTCCACGGCCGCATGGTGTCGTGGAGGTCCACCACGTTCGGGGTGCCGGCGGCGGGCAGGTACGTGGACTGCGGGTGCAGCGCCTGCCATTCGGCCCACAGCTTGTCGATGTAGGCGTGGTGCATCCAGAACACCGGGTCGTTGGGGGAGACCCCGGTGGCCATCTGGCCGCCCACCCACACGTGGACCCGGTTGTGCAGGTTGGCCCCGCGCCAGCCCTCCAGGTTGTTGCGGAAACCGCTCGAGGAGCTGTTCCAGGGCGCCGTGTCGTAGACCGGCATCGCGAGGACGGCGTTCACCTCGGCCCGGGTCGGCAGCTCGGCCACACCGGTGCCGAGCGCGCGCCGCAGGTAGGAGCGCCCGTCGACCCGTACGGCTACCTCCCACTTGCCCGTCGCGTACGCGAACGGTCCGTCGAGCACCTGTCCGTCACGGGCCCGCCCGGTGCCGCCGAGGAAGTCGGCGGCCCACAGGGAGGAGCGGGGGGTCCGGTCCACGGTCCAGTCCCAGTAGGGAAGGGCCACCGTCGGATCCACCGCCTGCAGAGCCGCCTCGAACTCCAGCAGAAACCGGCGGTGCCAGGGCAGGAAGGAGGGGGAGCGGTGGCCGACCCGGTCGCCGGAGTCGGTGTCGCCCATGATGAAGCCGTTGTGGGTCGTGACGAAGCGGTCGTAGCGGCCGGTGCGCTTGAGTTCCAGCAGCGCGTTGGTGAAGGCCCGCTTCTCCTCGGAGGTGAGTGAGGCCTGGTTCTTGCGGATCGTCATCACATGCCGCCCATCGGGACGAGGGCGGCGCCCTGGAGTTCGCGCACCGCGGCGCGGGCGAGCGGGAGCGGACCGGAGAACGTCTCGTAGTGGTTGACCACGCTGATCCACGTGCCGTCGGCGTTCTGCATCACGTGCAGTTCGCGGCCGTCGATGGAGACGGTCGGCAGGCCGGCGGAGTGGTGTCCGCCGTGGTGGCCGCCGCCCGAGGCGGGGGCTATTCGGATGCGGCGGCCCAGGTAGACCTCGTCGACCGACCCGGTGGGGGTGGCGGGGGCGGCGGGACGGGAGTCGGTGACGGCCGCGTGCGCGGTGGCGCCGGCGAGACCGAGAAGGCTGAGTGCGCCGGCAGTGGCACTCAAGGCCTGCCGGCGGGTGATCTTGTTCATGGCCCGAGAGGTATCAGGGCGCGCAGAACCGACGGCCGGAATCCGGACATGCGCGGATAAGTTGCCTGTCGAACCAATTGGATGATCTTCCCGTCCGGACCGGCTCCAGTGGCCCGAACGGGAAGACCTACGCCGAAAAGCTTAACTGACGAAAGATCTTTCGGGTGTGTGGGGGAGGGGTGGAGGGGGTCACATCGCGTAGTCGGCCGGAAGGTGCGGCCGGAATCTACCCTTCCGGGGCCTCTGTCCAGCTCCCGCCCCGCGCCCCACCCGTGCCGCCGCATCGCACTTCGGAGGGTTATGTCCTTTATAGTCCCCGTATGGCCCTGCATGAGACGAAAGACGCACGTGCCCGCGACGCCGATGCGGACGTGTTCGCGTCCGCCCTCAGCGGCGAAGTCCTCCCCAAGTACCGGATGCCTGACGACCACTCACCCTCCGAGGTGGTCTACCAGCTCCTGCACAACGAGCTGCTCCTCGACGGCAACGCGGCCCAGAACCTGGCCACGTTCTGCACCACCTGGTCGGACGACGGGGTCCACCGGCTGATGAACGAGTGCCTCGACAAGAACATGATCGACAAGGACGAGTACCCGCAGACCGCCGAGATCGAGGCCCGCTGCGTCAACATCCTCGCGGACCTGTGGAACGCCCCGGCCGGTACCACCGGCACCGGTTGCTCCACCACCGGTTCCAGCGAGGCGGCGATGCTCGGCGGGCTCGCCCTCAAGTGGCGCTGGCGAGAACGCCGCCGCGCCGCCGGGCTTCCCACCGACCGGCCCAACCTGGTGTGCGGGCCGGTCCAGATCTGCTGGGAGAAGTTCGCCCGCTACTTCGACGTCGAGCTCCGCCAGATCCCCCTGGAGCCCGGCGCCACCGGCCTGCGCGCCGAGCAGCTCGCCGCCCACGTGGACGAGAACACCATCGGCGTCGTCGCCATCCTCGGCGTCACCTACACCTGCGTCTACGAGCCCGTCGCCGAGATCGCCGCCGAGCTCGACCGGATCCAGGCTGAGCACGGCTGGGACGTGCCGATCCACGTGGACGCGGCCAGCGGCGGCCTCGTCGCGCCCTTCCTCCACCCGGACGTGGTCTGGGACTTCCGGCTGCCGCGCGTGGCCTCCGTCAACACCTCCGGGCACAAGTACGGCCTCGCCCCGCTCGGCGTCGGCTGGATCGTCTGGCGCA
Source organism: Streptomyces sp. NPDC054961 (assembly GCF_053609145.1). Classification (NCBI taxonomy): domain Bacteria; kingdom Bacillati; phylum Actinomycetota; class Actinomycetes; order Kitasatosporales; family Streptomycetaceae; genus Streptomyces; species Streptomyces sp. NPDC054961. Next base: position 132,574 of record NZ_JBSGWY010000001.1, read on the forward strand.
CCGCCGACCTGCTCCCGGCCGACCTGGTCTTCTCCGTGGACTACCTCGGCGGGGACATGCCGACCTTCGCCCTCAACTTCTCCCGCCCCGGCGGCGAGATCATCGCCCAGTACTACCTGTTCCTGCGCCTGGGCAAGGGCGGCTACCGCAGGGTCCAGCAGGCCTGCGCCGACACCGCCCAGTACCTGGCCCGCGAGATCGAGGCGATGGGTCCCTTCACCCTCCTGTACGACGGCCAGGGCGCGCTGCCCGCCGTGTCGTACCGGCTCGCCGACCCGGCGGGCGCCGGCTACACCCTGTACGACCTCTCCGACCGGCTGCGGATGAGGGGCTGGCAGGTGCCCTCGTACCCGCTGCCGGCGGACCAAGAGGACACGGTCATCCAACGCGTCCTGGTCCGGCACGGGGTGACCAGGGACCAGATCGCCCTGCTCGTCGCCGACCTGCGCCGGGCGGTGGAGCACCTGGAGGCGACCCCGCAGCCGGTACCGGCCACCGAGCGCCGGTCCGGTTTCCACCACTGACCGGACCGCCACGGGCGGTAGCGACGCCGTCCGGGCCGACGCCGACCGCGCCGCCGCCGTCCGGGCCGCGGCCGGTCTGTGCCCGGGCCGGGACGGGCGCCGGACGGCGGGCGTCGGACGGCGGGCGTCGGGACGGCGGCGGGGCGTCCGGGCTTCGGGAAGCGCGTCCGTCAGGACGCCCGGGCCGACGGCGCCGGCGGTGCCGACCAGCGCATCCCCAGCTCGGTGAGCGCCCGCGCCCGCGCCTCGGTGAGGGAGGCGGCGCGGGAGCGCTGGTTGGCGATCCAGGCGCCGAGGCGCAGCTCGCGGTCGCCGACCCGCTCGACATGGGTCCGGGGCACCCTCAGGTGCCGCTCCCGGCCGTGGAACTGCCGGGCCGCCTCCAGATGGGCCGCCCACGCCGCGGCATGGCCCACCCGGGGCCGCGGCCGGTCCGCCTCCCCGGCCGGAGTCACCCCGAGGGCGTGTTCCAGCAACCAGCGCTGGGACCAGCTCAGCCGCTCCCAGGACTGCCGCTGCCCGCGCAGCCACACGCCGAGGTCCTCCCCTTGGACGACGGCCTCGCCCGGCCCCTCCGGAAGCCGGCCGCCCGCGTCCAGGTGCACCCGGGTCAGGTGGAAGGCCCGCTGCCAGGAGATCTCCCAGGCCGGACACCAGGACGCGTCGATGGCCTCCAGCGCCTCCCGGCGCTCTTCCGACAGGGCGCCGGGCCCCTCGCGGCGGGCCGCCGCCCGCTGGTTCTTGACCCAGACCCCGACCGGGGCGCCCCGCCAGACGGCGTCCACCGGGGGCAGCAGGTGCCCGTGCTCCTCGGCCCAGCCCCGGGCCGCCGCGAGGCCCTCCTCGAAGGCCACGTCGAAGTGGTTCCACACCATGCCCAGTTCGTCGAGCTGCGCCGCCCGTTCCCGGCCCAGCGCGCCGCGCCGGTACGTACGACGCGCGTCCGCGATCCACTGGCCGAGCGGGAACCGGGCCAGCCCGGGCGGCCACTCCGGTCCGGCGCCCACGACGCCGACGGCCTCAACAGCCCCGGCCGTCCCGGTGGTCCCGGCCGTCCCGGCGGTCCCAGCAGCACCGACTGCGCCGGCCGTGCCCGTAGTCCCGAGGGCCCCGAGGGTCCCGGCAGCCCCGACAGTCCGGCCGGTATCCCCGGCCCCGCCGCCGTCGGGCACCTTGAACGCGAACGGCACCTTCAGGTCCCCGTGCGCCGCCGCGTACAGCCGGGCCGCCTCCACGCCCCGCCGCCAGTGCTCGTGTTCCGGATGCAGGACGCGCAGCCGGACGAAGGCCGCCAGCAGCGCCGGATCGCGCGGCACGGAGAAGCTCAGCAGCGCCTCCGCGCCTCCGCGCAGACCGGAGGAACCCACGCTTTCCGCCCCGCCCGCGCCCTGCGCCGGGCGACGGCTCTGCGCCTGAGGCTGCGCCAGGGCCTCGACGAGCCGCGTGTCGTGGGCCCGCAGGGCCTCCAGCAGCCGCGCGAGGTCCCCGTACGCCCGTGAGGACAGCATCGTCTCGGGGGACTCGCCCGGCCCCAGCAGTACCGGCACCACCAGGGACGCGACCTTGCCCTCGCCGGGCCGTACGCGCAGCGCCCGGCCGACCGCCTGGACCAGGTCGGGCATGGAACCCCGTACGTCGGCCCAGAAGACCGAATCGCACTCCTTGGTGTCCACTCCCTCGCCCAGCACCCGGACACTGCCGAGGAACGCCTTGTCGGCGACGTTGTCGTCCGCGAAGGCGCCCAGCACCCGGCGCCGGTGCGCCGCCGTGTGCTGCCCGCACAGCCAGTCCGCCCAGACGGTCCGGGGGTACACCGGCCGGGGCGCCCAGCTCGCGGCCCGCAGCCGTGCGGCCACCGCGGGCAGCCCGGCCGCGAAGGCCTCGGCCTCCTTGGTGAGGTGGTGGAAGACCAGGGTGCGCCGGAAGCCCTGGTCGACGGCCGCCTTCACCAGCGCCGTCTGGAGGGCCGCGAGCCGGACCCCGCGCACCGCGTCGGAGCGCCCGTCCGGGCCGAGCAGTACGGCCGCCTGGAACTCGGGATCGCTGACGTCCACGCAGACCACCCGGTACGGCGCGCAGATGCCCCGGTCGATGGCCTCCGAGAGGGTGAGGGTGTAGCAGCGGGCGCCGAACGGACCGGCCGGGTCGTCCTCCATGGAGGCCACCAGATCGCCGCGGCCGCGGGTCCTGGCCGTGCCGCCCCCGGCCTCCGTGCCTCCCGCCGTGCCCGCGGCCTCCTCCGGGTAGTCCGCGTCCTCGCCGTCCTGCCAGACCCGGGGCGTGGCCGTCATGTACAGCCGCCGGACGGCCGGGATCCGGGTGTTGTCGTGCACCACCGCCCACGGCTTGCCGATCCGCCCGGAGGTCCGGTGCGCCTCGTCGACCACGATCAGGTCCCAGCCCGGCAGTCCCTCCCGGTGGGCGCGCTCGATGGTGCCCAGGCCCAGCGAGGCGTACGTGGCGAACACCGTCACCCGGTCCACGGGGAGGCCCGCCCAGCGCGCCAGTTCGGCCGGGTCGGTGGTGGTGGGCACCCCGGCGTCCTCGCCGCGCAAGGAGCACACGGCGAAGGCGCGTCCGGTCCGGCCGCCCTCGCGCCAGGCCGTCGCGGTCTGCACGAGCAGGTCGAGGGAGGGCACCAGGACCAGCACCCGGCCGGTCCGCAGCTCCTCCGCCGCGTGCACGGCGACCAGCGACTTGCCGGAGCCCGTCGCCATGATCACCTGGGTCCGGAGCCCCGACTGCGGGACCAGGCGCCCGGCGGCCAGCTCCAGCGCCCGCACCACGGCGTCGACGGCCTCGCGCTGGTGAGGGCGGAGCTTCTTCCTGGCCATGCGCGTCACCTCCCCCTGATCTGCCCGTTTGGTTCCAGCCCCTATCTTGCCCCGGTTTTGAATCAGGCGGGGGATTCGTCCGCGCGGCGGACGGGCGGGAGTGCGGGCGCCCGAGCGGGAGGGTGGGCGGGACGCGAGGGCGGCTCGAGGCGGGCTCGAGCGCGCGCGAGGAGCGGCCCTACATCCGGGCTCCGAAGTTCTGCGTCCACCACGGACCGCCGGGGCCCTGGTGGATGCCCACGCCGATGTCCTTGAACGAGCAGTTGAGGATGTTCTCGCGGTGCCCCTGGCTCTTCATCCAGGAGTCCATGACCTGCTGCGGGGTCTGCTGGCCCCGGGCGATGTTCTCGCCGTACGTGGACCAGCGGTACCCGGCGGCGGTCGTCCGCTTCCCCGGGTCGGCGCCGTCGGGGTTGGTGTGCGAGAAGAAGTCCCGGCTCGCCATGTCGTCGGAGTGGCCCTGGGCGGCCGTACGCAGCTGCGCGTCCTCCTTGAGCGGCCCGCAGCCGGCCGCGGCGCGCTCGGAGTTGACCAGCGCGATCACCTGGGCCGCCTGGCCGCCGCCGGGCGGAGCGGGGGCGGGGGCCTTGGGCGGAGTGGACTTCGGGGCCGGCTTCGCACTGGGGGTGGGGGTCGGCGTCGGGGTCGGCGTGGGGCTCGGGCTGGCGCTCGGGCTGGGGGAGGCGGATTCCGACGGGCTCGCCGAGGGCGAGGGCGACTCCGGGGGCAGTGCGAGGCCCGACTCGGGCGCGACGAGCGCGGCCGGCGGCGCTTCGGGGGTCCCGGTGCCGGGCCGCGTGCCGAGGTACGTCAGTCCGCCGCCCACGACACAGGCGGCGAGCACCGCACCGCCGACCACCCGGCGGCGGCCGCGGGTGCGGCGCTGCTTGCGCAGCGAGGCACGGCTCGCTTCCCCGCCCGCGTCGGCACCGGTGCCGGCGTCCGGACCGGTGCCCGCGCCGGCCTGGAAGCCCACGACGGGATCACCCGGACCGGCCGGGCCCGCGGAGCCCGGGACGTCACCCGGTACGGCGGAGGCCATGCCCACGGGCGCGAAACCGGCCGCGGCGGCCGACCGCACACCCGCGAGGAGCGCCATCGAGACCGGTACGAGCGACAGCCCGGCCAGCAGGCCCTCGGCCGGCAGCAGGCCGTTCCACAGCCCCGAGCACCGCAGGCACTCGCGGGCGTGCCGGGCTATTCGCTTGCGCCACAGGGCGGAGGGCAGGCCGTCCCAGCCCGCGGCCACGGACCGCAGACCCTCACACGGCGGCTGCGTGGCGAGCGCCCGTTCCACCACCCGGGCCGACTCCAGCTGCGCCTTCATCCGCTGCACGCGGACCGCGGTGTGCTGGGGGGACAGCTCCAGGGCGGCCGCCACGTCCGCGCGCGTCAGTTCCCCGGCGCACTCCAGCCACCACAGGGACAGCAGCGCCCGGTCCTCGGGTTCCAGCCAGCGCGTGGCGCGGGCCGTCTCGCGCCGCTGTCCCTCCAGCTGGAGCCGTACGACCGTCAGGTCCACGAAGTCGGCGCCCGGATCGGCCAGGTCCCAGGCGGCCTCCAGGCCGCTCTCGCCGGGCGCGCTCCGGCGGGCCTGCCAGTGGGCGCGGACGCGGTTCATGGCGATGGCGACCAGCCAGGACCGGAAGCTGTGGTCGTCGTGCAGGCCGCCCAGCCCGTCGAGCGCGCGGAGCATGGTGTCCTGGACCACGTCGTCCACGTCGACGGACCCGTTCAGAGCCCGCCCGACGATGTTGTAGACGAGCGGCAGATGCGCGCTGACCAGGTCGTCCTGCGCGCGGGGATCGCCCGCGCGGGCCGCGGCGACCAGCTCTGCCGTGTGCTGCGTGTTCATAGTGGAAGTCCCTGTCCGTACCGGCGGTCGATGATGCCCAATACCTAGGAGACCGTCGAGAGGGACCCCGATAACACTTATCCGGAGTATGAACTCCCGGGTGCCTCCGGGGCCAGCCGGGCGGCGAGCGATTCGACGTCGGGGAGGAACCAGACGTGCAGGCCCCGGTTCGATTCGCGGACGAGGTCGGAAAGGGCGGAACCGGCCCGCAGACGCTGCGCGATGTCGCCGAGGACCACCAGGCGGATCCGGTAGTTCACGAACTTCTGCATGATCGCCCCGGCCAGGCCGCTGCTGAGGTCGAAGAACGCGTCGTCCAGCCGCTCCGCGGGGACGGCGACCACCTCGGCCCGGTGGAAGGCACTGCCGATCAGCTGGTCGAGGGCGTCCTGCACGGTGGCGACCGGCGGGCCGTCGGCGGCGCAGACGATCACCGGAACGCCGTGGTGCTCCACGAGGAGGTCAGCCACGGCGGGCCGCCCCACCCATGCCGTTGCCCGGTCCGAGCGCGCCGTCGATCAGATGGAGCAACTCGGCCGAGGTGACGGCGTCGCCGAGGATCACGATCTTCATGCGGGCACGCTCCTTGTCGTAGAGGGTCTGGACGCGCAGCGGAGCCGGTGTGTCCCGTGGTGACCGGGCGCTCGCCGTGACGAGGGTGGCGAGCCGGTTCGCGGCATCCGGGCCGATCGCGTCGATCTGCACGATGCTCGACACCTCCACCTGGCCGAGCGGTGCGTCGGCCCCCGGGGCGCCCCCGCTCCCGCTTCCGTCCCCGGTGCCTTCGGCCGGCAGGCTGGTCAGGGCTTCGAAGTCCGCGCGGCTGATCCGGTACTGCTTGCCGATGCGGACGGCCTTCAGCCGGCCGTCGCGGACGTAGTTCCGCACGGTCCGCACGTGCAGCCCCAGCCGCTCGGCGACCTCGCCGACCGAGTAGAGCTCGGGTTCCCGCGCTTCATCGTTCTCCATGATGACGCATCGTACCCCATGAAGGAAGATTAGGGCTTGATAAGGAAGGTTAGGGAATCATCGAGTGTGCCCGCCCGCCGCCGTAAACCGTTTCGGCGGCGGCCCGGCGGTCTCCTACCCTCGCGGGATGACTCCTCCTCCCGCGCTCCCTCCCCGCAGTCCCGCCAAGCCCCGCCCCGGGGACCGGGTGGCCGTGCTCTCCCCTTCCGCCGGGCTGCCCGAGCTCTTCCCGCAGCCCTACGAGCTGGGACTGCGCAGGCTTCGGGAGGTCTTCGGGCTGCGGGTGGTGGAGTACCCGACGACCCGGAAGATGGGCGCGACGCCCGAGGAGCGGGCCGCCGACATCCACGCCGCCTTCGCGGATCCCGAGATCAAGGCGGTGGTGGCCGCCATCGGCGGCGACGACCAGATCACCGTGCTCCCGCACCTCGACGCCGGACTCCTGCGCGCCCACCCGAAGCCCTTCTTCGGCTACAGCGACAACACCAACCTGCTGCTGTTCCTGAGGGACCTGGGGATCGTCGGCTACCACGGCGGCTCGGTGATGGTCGAACTCGGCCGGCCCGGCGCGATGCACCCGATGACCGAGGACTCCCTGCGCAAGGCGCTGTTCACCTCGGGGGAGTACGAGCTCACCGCCGCCGGAGCCAGCGGAGACGTCAACGGCCCCTGGGACGACCCGCGCACCTTCGACGCCGAACCGGAGCTGGCGCCGACGGCCGGCTGGACCTGGCACCACGCCGACCGGGTGGTCGAGGGCATCAGCTGGGGCGGCAACCTGGAGATCCTGTCCTGGCTGCTGATGGCCGACCGCGTCGCGCGCGACGCCGACGCCCACGCCGGCAACGTGCTCTTCCTGGAGACCTCCGAGGAGATGCCGAGCGCCGGGGAGGTCTACCGGATCCTGCGCTGCATGGGCGAGCGGGGGCTCCTGCGCCAGTTCCCCGCCCTCCTCATGGGCCGCGCGAAGAGCTGGTCGTTCGAGCAGCGGCTCGGGGCCGAGGAACGCGGGCGCTACCGCGACGAGCAGCGCGAGGCCGTCCTGCGGGCCCTGCGCGCGTACGCACCCGACACCATGGCCGTGTTCGACGTCGACCTGGGCCACACCGATCCGCAACTCGTGATCCCCGTCGGAGGCCGCGTCCGGGTGGACGGTCCGGCCCGCCGCGTCTTCGTCACCTACTGACCCCCGGACCGCACGGAAGGCCGGGACCCGCCGAAGGCCGGAGGTGCGCCGCGGACCGGCGCACCTGACGAACACCGCACCGCGGTAAGTCCGTTGGGGTACCGGGATCCCGGTTCGGGAGGACAATGGGACTCCTGCGGGACGGCTGGGGGGCGGCATGTCGGCGTTGCTCTTACGGGGATCCGGCCGGGCGCGGGGCTGGGTCGGATACCTCGGTGCGGTCGGGCTCGGCGCGGGTGCGGTGGCCCTGGCGGCGGTGTGGACCTCGGGGCCCTGGGCCGCCGGGATCGGCGCGGCCGTCACCACCTTGTCCGGACTGGCGGCCGAGCGGATGCGACCGCCCGAGGAGGGCGACGGCGCCCAGGGCGCCGCGGAGGTGCTGCGCACGGCCGGCGGCCGCATCCCGCTGCTGCGCCACGTGGACCGCCCCGAACTGGCCGGAGCCCACCCGGCCGAGGCATCGCCCGCGCCACCCGCGTACATAGAGCGCGACGTCGAACCGAGGCTGCACGAAGCCCTCGAGACGGCCCGCTTCGTCCTCGTGGTCGGGGAGTCCACGGCCGGCAAGACCCGGCTCGCCTACGAGGTGGCGCGCACCCGCTACCCCCGGTCCGCGTTCGTCCGTCCGCTCTCCCGCGCCGCGCTGCCCGAGGCGGTACGGATCTGCCTGCGACGACGGCGCGCCGTGCTGTGGCTCGACGACCTGGAGGACTACCTCGGCGCGGGCGGTCTCAGCGCCGCCCACCTCGCCTCGCTGCGCACGGCGGTGGTCATCGCCACGATGCGGGTCCAGGAATTCCGGCGCTACGACGCCCGCGAGGAGAGCCGGCTCACCGGATCCGACCGGGACGCCTGGCGGGCCCAGCGCGACCTGCTCCACCAGGCCGCCGTCATCCGGCTGCCCCGCCACTGGTCCCCGGGCGAGCGCCGCCGGGCCGCGGCCCACCGGGGCGATCCGCGGATCGGGGCCGCGCTGCGCGCGGGGGAGAGGTTCGGGGTCGCCGAGGTGCTGGCGGCCGGTCCCGAACTGCTGGCCTCCTGGGAGAACGCCTGGGCTCCGGGCGCCAACCCGCGCGGCGCCGCCGTGGTCGCTGCGGCGGTGGACTGCCGCCGGGCCGGACTGCGGCGCCCGGTGAGCCGTGAATGGCTGCGCGCCCTGCACGTCCCCTACCTGGAGGACCGCGGCGGTGGAGACCTCCAGCCCGAACCCTTCGCGGAGGCGATGGACTGGGCCTGCGCGGCCGCCTACGCCACGAGCGGGCTGCTCATCGGCAACTACGGCGCCGGATTCACCGCGTTCGACTACCTGTTGAACGCGCCGGGGCACGGCCCGGTGCCCGACCACCTGTGGCGCGGGCTGCTCGCCCGGGTGGATCCCGCCGACGCCTACGACATGGGACTCGTCGCCCACCAGGACGGCCGCCTCGCCCGCGCCGTCGAAGCCCTCGGCCTCGCCCTGCGCGGCGGGGTCCCCGGCGCCGAACTGCCGCTGACCATCGCCATCGGGGACTCCGGGCAACCGCGCCGGGCCGCCGCCGACCTGGCCGGGATCGCCCGGCGGCGCACGGACCGGCTCGGACCCAGGCATCCCGAGACCCTGGCCGCCCGGCATCAACTCGCTTTCTTCGTCGGCGAGTCCGGGGACCACCGGGCGGCGGCGGCCCGGTTCGCCGAGCTGCTCACGGACACCGCCGACGTGCTCGGGCCCGACCATGCGGACACCCTGGCCGCCCGGCACCAGCTGGCCTACTTCACCGGCGAGGGCGGCGATCCCCGCGCGGCGGCCCGCCAGTTGGAGGCGCTGCTGACCGACCGGCTGCGCGTCCACGGCCCGGGCCACCCGCAGGTGCTGGCCACCCGGCGCAGCCTGATCTGGTTCCGGCCGGGCGATCCGGCGGACAACGAGCGGGAGTTGGCGCGGCTGCTGGCCTGGGCCGAGGCCGCCGAGGGGATCGGGCCCGACGATCCGCACACCCTCGCCGTCCGCGGGAGCCTGGCCGTGCTGGCCGGACGGGCCGGACGCGCCGCCCAGGCGGCCGAAGCCTGGGCGGCGCTCACGGCCGACCGGACCAGGGTGCTCGGGGAGGACCACCCGCACGTGTTCTACTCCCGGCTGGAATGGGCCCGCGCCCTGCTCGCCCAGGGCCGGACCGGCGAGGCCCGCGCGCTCCTGACCGGCGTGCTGGAGCGGGCCCGCTCCGTACTGGAGCCGGGGCACCGGCATCTGCGGACCGCCCGCGAGCTGCTGGCCGGGACGGGCGACCCGGCCCGGGCCGCCGACGGGGCCGCGCCGGTGGACCCGGTGCGGTCCGCCGACGCGGCCCCGTCCGCCGACCCGGTGCCGTCCGCCGACCCGGTGCGGCCCGCACACCCGGAGCGGCCCGCCGACCGGGCCGGGCGCGAGGACGCGTCACCGCGGGACGCCTGACGCCGGGGTGCTTCAGAGCAGCGGGGCCAGCGCCCGTGTGGCCGCGCGCAGGTGGGGCGCGTAGGTCTCGATCTCCTCGCGGGAGACGAGGAACGTGACCGTGGTGACGCTGACGCCGCCGATCGGCCGGCCCCGCGCCCCCACGACCGCGGCGCCGACGCAGCGGATGGTCGCCTCGTTCTCCTCGTCGTCCACCGCGAACCCCTGCGCCCGTACGGCGTCCAGCTCGGCGTCCAGCGCCTGCCGCGTCGTCAGCGTCCTCGGCGTGCGGCGCGGCAGCCCGGTCGCGGCGAGCAGCTCACCGACCTCGTCGTCCGGCAGGTGCGCCAGGATGCTCTTGCCGATCGCCGTCGTGTGCAACGGCATCCGCATGCCGATGCGCGAGGCGGTCCGGAAGGGCTGGTCGCCCTCCAGCTTCCGGATGTAGGTGATGGTCTCCCCGCTGTGCAGGGCCAGGTGGACCGTCTGTCCCGTGGCCTGCTGGAGTTCGCGCAGGACCTGCTCGATGCCGGCCGGCTCACCGCCGGTGACCAGCGCGGACAGTCCCCGGAGCCGGGGGCCGACCCCGTAGCGGCTCTCGCCCTCGGAGCGTACGAAGCCCTGCTCGATCAGCGAGGCCAGGATGCGGAAGGTGCTCGACTTCGGGACCTCGGCGGCAGCCGTCACGTCGGTGAGGCGGTGGGGGCCGCCGGGCGCGGCCACCGCCTCCAGGATGCGCATCGACTTCTCCAGCGCCGAACCGGCCGCCGAGGTCCTGCCGCCCCGCGCGGCGCCTTCGGCCTCCGCGTCCTGCGCGCTTCGTCCGTCCATGGGCGCACGGTCTCCAAAGGTGGGTAGGGTCTGCGATGGAAGTTCCGTTACACGATACCAAGTTCCATTACGTGGAACAAAATTGGAGGGCTCCTTGTCCTGTCACCCGTACGCGGCCCTCACCGCGCAGCGCCTGCTGCCGGTCCTTCGCGACGCCGATGCCGACGAGGCCGTCCGCCACACCGCCGCCCTGCTCGCCGCCGGCTGCCGCGTGGTCGAGCTCACCACCTCCACGCCCGGCTGGGCCGGGGCCGTCGCCCGCACGACGCCGCTCTGCGACGCGCACGGACGCCCCGCCCTCATCGGCGTCGGCACCGTCACCACCAGCGAGGACGCGAGGACCGCCCTCGACGCGGGCGCCGCCTTCCTCGTCTCCCCCTACCCCGCCCCGGAGGTGCGCACCGTGGCGTCGGAGCGCGGGGCCGTCTTCATCGAAGGGGGCTTCACTCCCGGTGAGATCGCCTCCGCCGTCCGCTCCGCGGGCGCCGCGAAGGTCTTTCCCGCGCACGTCGGCGGCCCGCGGTTCATCCGCTCGCTCAAGGCCGTCCTCCCGGACGCCCTGATCGTCCCGACGGGTGGCATCGGGCCGGGCGAGGTGCGCGAGTGGCTCGCCGCCGGCGCCGCGGCCGTCGGCATAGGCAACGGCCTGCCGTCCGATCCCGGTGAACTGGCCGCCGTCTTCGCCGATCTGGCGGGACCCTGCTGCGGCGCGTGCGCGCGTACGGGGAGCGGGCCGGGTGCGGGTGTGGGTGCGGGTGCGGGCCTGGGTGCGGGCACGGGCGCCGTCGCCGCTACGGATGAGGAGCACCGGCCGTGACCCGGATCGCGATGCCCGCCCCTGACCCCGCCCAGGGCCCCGCACCGCTCCCGCCCGTGACCGGGGGCCCGGCCGTGCCCGCGACCCCGGCGGCGCGTCCCGCCTCCGCCCCGACCGGGCCGCGCCGGGCGGCCGGACCGGAGGGGTACGACGTCCTCGTGCTCGGGGAGGTGCTCGTCGAGATCCACGCCGACACCGCCCCGCGCGACGACGCCGACGGTACGCCCGCCCGCATCTCCTACTCCGGGGACGCCCTCAACGCCGCGGCCGCGGCCGTTGCCGCCGGGGCCCGCACCGCCCTGCTCGCCGTCGTCGGCGACGACGAGCTGAGCGCTCCGCTGCTGGCGCGCGCCGCCGGGCTCGGCGTGGACGTCTCCCACGTGCGCCGCTCCCCGCGTCCCAACGGTGCGTATCTGCTGTGCGCCGACACCGAGGGCGACCGCGCGTTCGTGTACTGGCGCACCGGCAGCGCCGGTTCCACCCTCTCCGTCGAACACATCGCATCGTGGCGGGAGTTGCTCACCGGCTGCAAGGCCCTCATCACCAGCGGGATCACCGGCGCCCTGTCGGCGAGCAGCCGTGAGGCCGTGCTGGCCGCCGCCGAGACCGTGCACGCGGCCGGCGGACACCTCTCCTACGACCCCAACTTCCGCTCCCGGCTGACCGGTCGGAGCGAGGCCCGCGCCCTGCTGGCCCGCATCGCTCCCCTGACCGGGCTGCTGAAGACCTCCTGCCCGGCGGACGCGCTGGCCATGGTCGACACCACCGACCCGGCCGAGGCCGCGGTCCGCTACCGGGCGCTGGGCGCCCGTACGGTCGTGGTCACGTCGGGCTCCGGCCGGCTGCTCCTGGACGAGGGCGCGGGAGTGACGTACCACCCCGTCCCCGTCAATCCGGACCCGGTCGACGCGACCGGCGCCGGGGACTGTTTCACCGGCACGGCCACCGCTCGGCTCGCCCTGGGCGACACCCTCGCGGACGCCGTCGCCTACGGCATGGCGGCGGCCTCCCTCTCCGTGTCCGGCCGAGGGGGCACCGGATACGTGCCCGCCTTCGCCGAGACCGCTGCGCTGGCCGGCGCGCACCGCGCCGCCTCACCCGGCGGTGGAGGGGTGTCGGCGTGAGCGGCGGGACGGGTGCGGCAGAACGCCCGCCCCCGGATGGCCGGGGCCGGCCGGCCCGACGGCGGCGCGGGCTCTCCGGTCGCGGTCTACGCCGCTTCGAGCAGCGCGATCTCCCCGGCCGACAGCCGCAGTGCGCCGGCGGCGACGTTCTCGACCAGGTGACCGGGGTTGCCGGTGCCCGGGATGGCCAGTACGTGTGATCCCCGGCTCAGCGTCCACGCGAGGCGCAGCTGGGCCGGTGACACACCGTGGGTCCGGGCGAGTTCGCGTACCGTCTCGCCGTCCTCCGTGACCGCGCCGGCTTCCCTTCCCGCGCCCGCGATCGCGAAGAACGGGACGAAGGCGATGCCCTGCTCGCCGCACGCGTCGAGGAAGGCGTGCTCCTCGGCCGGGGAGCCGATCCCGTAGGCGTTCTGCACGCACACCACGGGTGCGATGGCACGGGCCTCGGCGAGGTGGTCCGGCCGTACGTTGGACACGCCCAGGTGACGGATCAGCCCGGCCGTGCGCAGCTCGGCGAGCGCCCCGAAGTGCTCGGCGATCGAGCTGGTCTCCGCCTGCCGGGGGACGCGCAGGTTGACGATGTCCAGGTGGTCGCGGCCCAGCTGGCGCAGGTTCTCCTCGACCTGCCCGCGCAGTTGCCCGGGCGTGGCCCACCACCACTCCCCGGACGGATCGCGGCCCGGCCCGACCTTGGTCGTGATGACCAGGTCGTCGGCGTAGGGGGCGAGGGCCCGGTTGACGAGCTCGTTGGCGGAGCGGGTCGCGGAGAAGTAGAACGCGGCGGTGTCGATGTGGTTGACCCCCAGTTCGACCGCCCGCCTCAGGACCCCGGTCACCCGGTCCCGGTCGCTGGGGGAGCCGTCGGCGAGGTGCGTGAGCCGCATCGCGCCGAAGCCGATGCGGCGGACGGTGAGGTCACCGAGCTGCCAGGTGCCCGAGTGGGCGGCGGTGATCTGGTCGGAAGAAGTCATCCGGCGAGGGTATCGGGGTCTCAGAAGAGGTCTTCGTTCTCCTCCGCGTACTTCTCCTCGGCGTACTTCTCCTCCTCCGTGTACTCCTTCTCGACGTGGGTGGTGGGATCCGTCACCCATCCCGCGGCCAGCACCAGCCGGGAGGAGCGGTGGACGGCGAGGAAGCCGAACGGGCGGTCAAAAGCCACCTGGGCGTGGCGGACGCGGAACCGCGAACGGGGCAGGCCGCAGCCCGCGGCCAGGGACACGGCCGTCACGGCGGCGGCCTCGAAGCCCTCCGCGTGGAAGCGGGCCACGGCCGACTGCCGGGCCGATCCGACGGCCAGGTCGGCGCTGCTGATGCCGGGGAAGTGCCCGGTCCGTTTGTCCGAGGCGCTCGCCAGGCCGAACGGCTCGGCGGGGTCGAGGAGGTCGTGTTCAGTACTCACGTCGAAGGCCACCGTCGCGATGTCCAGGCGGTGTCGGCGTTCGGGCGAGCCGATCGTGCCGATGCGCAGACCCGGTCCCGGGTTCCCCTCGGGGAGCATGCTCGCGCCCGTCGAGGCGATGGACCGGGTGACGGCCGCGATGCCGGCCTGGAGGGTCCGGCCCGGCGGGGCCTGCGGCTCGCCCAGGACGAGGTGCACGTCCACGCCGCCGTCGCCCACCACCTCCAGCACGGTCACCGGACCGGTCGGCGCGTGCGCGACGCGGACCCGGTCCAGGAGGGACGTGCTGCGGTACAGGCCGAGCAGCGGGCGGCCGGCCCAGGGGCCCGCGTCGGGCAGTGTGGGGGCCGGGTGGAAGGGCCGGATCCAGCGCAAGCGCAACGCCAGCGCGGAGGCGAGCACGAGGAGGGGGTCCTGGTCGAGGTGGACCGGCATCCTCTCGATCAACCCGCCGGTGTGCTCGGCGACCCAGGCGTCCAGGGCTTTGCGGTCGGTGTCGCCGTCGCCACTGTCGCCGTCGGCGCCGTTCAGGATGCCCCGGGTCCCGGCCGGGAGCCGCTCCGTCCAGCTCTGCTCCAGCGGGAGGTCCCGCCGGGCCCACAGGCCGATGGCCGTGCTCAGGCCCCGTACGCCGCCCAGTGCGTCCAGCAGTTCACGGGCGGCCTCGAAGGCGGCGTCGGCGGGTATGCCGAGGGCCTGTGAGAGTTCGGCGCGGGCCGATCCGTCGGCGCCGTCGGCCAGGAGGGCCAGCAGCGGCCAGACTCCGACGGCCGTGAACACGGTGCCGGCGTCTTCCGCCACCGCCTGCCCGGCCCAGCGGGTGTTGAGTGCGTTGACGGCCCGTACCGTCGCGTTCTTCATGGGCAGGAGCGTACGTGGCGGAGCGCCGCCGGGCCCCGCGGCGGGTGCGGGGCGGGGGTGGGGGGGAGGAGGGGCGGGGCGGGGGGGGTGGGGGGGGTGTGTGTGTCGGAGAGCC
>NZ_JBSGWY010000001.1:147508-164062 GCF_053609145.1 Streptomyces sp. NPDC054961
CCCCGGGGGGGTGTTGTGGGTGTGGCGGCCCCCCCCGGGGGTTTTATTCGGGGGCTGGTGCTTCGGGGGCGGGGCGCCGCGGGCCGGGTGTTTTTGCGCGCCCGGGGGCCCCTGTTCGGGGGGAGGGTGCCGGGTTGCCCGGGATATCCGGGTCGCCCGGGTGGTACGGCCGGCGGCGCTGCGGCCGTCGGCGGTGCGGTCAGTGGCCGCGCAGGCCCTGATCGACGGCCGTCATCAGCTCGCCGTCGGCGGTGTCCGCGTCCAGGGACCAGAACATCGCGCCGCCGAGGCCCTCCTCACGGATGTAGCGGGTCTTGGCGCGCAGCACCTGCGGGTCGTCGTAGGTCCAGAGGGTGGAGCCGTCGAACAGCCAGGCGTGGCCGTCGCGCCGGTCGCGGAAGAGTCGGTAACTCCCGTTGTCCGCCAGCTGCTTCAGTTCCTTGTAGTCGGCGTACCCGGACGCCCACGCGGCCGGAGCCGGACCCGTCGCGGGCTGCCCCATGCCGTCCCCGCCGCCGCTCACGCCGGTCCAGCCCTGCCCGTAGAACGGCATGCCCATCACCAGCTTGTGCGCGGGCGCGCCGCGCCGCTCCCAGGCGTCCACCGTGCCCTCGACGCTGAAGTCGCCGCGGGCGCGCAGCGCGGACTGCTGGGACGTCTTCGGCTCTCCGGAGACGTGGAAGTCGTACCCCTGGAGGGTGACGAAGTCGAGGTCGCGCATGATCCGGCGGACGTCGAAGCCCGCGTCGATCTTGGCGGGGGCGGTCGGGACGAAGGCGGACAGCTCGTACGCGGACTTCCGCCGCTGGCTCCGGGCGTAGGCGTCGAGCTGCGTGCGGAACTCGCTCACCAGGGCCGCGAAATTCTTCTTGTCCTCGGGGCGGTAGGTGGTGTCGGTGTCACCTGCCGAGCCGGGCCATTCCCAGTCGATGTCGAACCCGTCGAAGATCCCGGCAGCCGCACCCGCGCCGCCGCGGGTGCCGTCCTGCGGGAGGTTTCCCTTGATGTACAGGTCGATGCAGGACGCGACGAGCGCCTTGCGGGAAGCCGGGGTGAGCGCGGCGTCCGAGAAGTGCGTGGACCAGCTCCAACCACCCAGCGAGAGGAGGACCTTGAGGCCGGGGTGTTTGGCCTTGAGCTCGCGCAGCTGGTTGAAGTTGCCGGCGAGCGGCTGCACCCAGTCGTCGGCGACGCCGTCCACGGAGTTCTCCGCGTCCAGCGGGCGGACGTAGTCGGCCCAGGCGTCAGCTTCACCGGGAACGTTCCCGGTGAAGCACTTCCCGTCCGCGCCGATGTTGCCGAAGGCGTAGTTGATGTGCGTGAGCTTGCTCGCGCTGCCGTTCTTCTCCAGGTCCTGGACTTGGAAGTCCCGTCCGTAGACGCCCCATTGGGTGAAGTAGCCGACCTTCTTGTACGAGCGGTCGCGCCCGGAGTCCGCGCGCCCGGAGTCCTCGTGGGCGGGAGCGAAGGCGGTCAGCAGGGAGAGGGAGCAGGCGGCAACGGCCAGCCTGGCGAGCATGCTGCGGCGCATGGGCTTCCTTACGGATGCGGTGAGTGGTGCCGGGGCACGTGCGCTGTGCATGCGGAAACTATTGGTCTGGACCAGGCGGGGTCAAGAGGTCGGCCGCGCCGCGGCGGCACCGGTCGACGTCGCCGTCGCGCAGCAGCGGCCGGATCCGGTCCAGCACCGCGTCCGTACGCGCGGCCACCTGCTCGAGCTGCTCGCCGGGATGAGCGGCGTCGCCGGGAACGACGCCGTCCCGCCACAAGTCCCACCCCGGCCTCGTCTCCTGGATCTGCTCAGTGGTCAGGCCCTCGCAGCCGCCGTAGTCCCACCACCCCGGATCGCTCCCCGGCTCCTGCCTGAGCGCCGGACGGGGCGCGCCCGGCAGGACACCGACCCGTCGGTCGACTCACCGCGTGAGAGGGCTTCTCAGCCGTTGACGTCGAGTGCCGTCCCGTACAGCCGGGACACCTTCAGCCGGATGACGACCCGGCGCTCGGCGACCAGCTGCTCCAAGAACGCGTCTTCGTCCTGTGGCTTCGCGGCCTGGGGCACCATCGCGAGCAGCTCTCGCCCGACCGCGTCCCCCGGTGTGGTCGTGATCCCGGATACGTCGGCCTCGCCCTCGGCGACGGCGAACGACCACACGTCGCCGCCCTGGACGTGCACGGACGCGCGCGGGTCACGCCGGAGCTGCCTGACCTTGACGCGGTCGGCGGTGGTGGAGAACCGCAGGACGCGCGCTCCGGCGTCCCAGGCGTAGAGCATGGTGGTGAGATGAGGGTGACCGCTGCTCTTGTTGGTGGCGAGGGTGCCGAACTGCTGGGTGCTCAGCAGTTCCGAGAGGGCGTCGTCGGACAGGGAGCGGGGTGCCGGGCCTTGAGTCATGACCTGCTCAACTCCCGTGTGTGCCTGGGCATTCCGTCCGGGCCGGGCGGCGACCTCGAAGCCGTCCGGCTGCTGTGCGCCGCGCACCCCGCGCGCCCCCGCGGCTCGCCGGAGCCCGGATCGTGCGGCGGGGCGCCGGCGCCGGCGAGCGGAGTCCGCCGCGCGTCGCCGTGGACCGGCCCGGCCGTCACCCGCGGACCGCCGACGTGCGCCGTACCCGCCCGACATTGCCCTGACCAGTGGCGAAGCCCTCGCTCCTCGACCGGCTCCGTTCCTCCGGACCTCGAATCCGCGAAGAATTTCCCCGCGACTGACCCCCGAATTCAGTGGATCTTCGGCGCTCGCCGTGACATGGTTGGTCTCGCCGAAGGGGTGTAGCTCAGCTGGTCAGAGCGCTGGTCTCCAAAACCAGATGTCGCAGGTTCGACTCCTGCCACCCCTGCCACGTAGAACAGCACGTGTGTGAAGAACGCCCAGGTGAGAGCCTTGCTCTCGTCTGGGCGTCGCTGTTTCCCCGATGGGTGCCCGCCCCCGTTCCGCGGGCCGGATACGGTCCTCGGCGTGCTGGAACGACCGGCCCGTCGCACCCTGGACCTATGGCCGATGAGGCGGAGATCGTCATCCATCCCGTATCGCCGCACGGCGGGCGGAAGGTGACCGCGCACGTGCTCGGCGTGGATGCGGACCTCGGGCGCGCCTTCACGGTGGCGGACGTCAGCGCGTTCCTGCGCCGTGCCGGCCTGGAGGGGGTCGACCTGTCCGAGGACGGGCCGATCCGCTGGGAGGGCGGCGGACCCGACGTGTGGGGAGGCGAGGCCGATGCGCAGGCCTGACAGACGGCAGCACTGGGGACCGCCTTCGGGACCGCCCCCCGAACTGCTCTTCTCGCCGGCCTGCGGGCCGCTGGACGGCGAACGCCGGACGGTCATCCTCGACTGGGCCGTGAACCAGTACGTCGCCAACGGCTGGTGGGTCGAGTCACGGTCCCCTTCGCAGGCCGTGCTCAGACGGGACCGCGAGGTCCATCACGCCCTGCACGCCCTTCTGGCCTTCCTCACCTGCCTGCTCTGGGCCCCCGTGTGGCTCGTCCTGGCGGCGGTGCGCAAGACGGAACGGGTCGTCCTCACGGTGGGCAAGACCGGCCACCTCCAGACGGTGCACGGCACGGGCTGAACCGCCCCCGCCGGGCCCGCGCGGGCGCGCGGCAACCCTCCCGTGGGGAGCCGGGAGGGAGATGCGCCCGGGAGGTTCCGGAGCCACACCATAGGCACGTGGATCCGGGGGCCGGTAGGCATATGACAGCGAAGATTCCGCATGGAACGGCCTCCCCGGGCCAGGGTGCGGCTCTGGCGGTGGTGGTGGCCGCCGGACGGCGCGGGCTGCCCCGTCCTTCGTTGATCATCTACCGGCCGGGGGGAGGTGGCGGTTAGGGTTCCCGAGGCACGGACGGTGTCGGAGGTGCGGGTGCTGCGCGGGGTGTTGGCGCTGCCCCCCGGTGAGAGGGACAGCAGTGCGGATCGAGCAGGCGACCGAGCGCGACGTGGACATCATCTCCGTGGTCCTCGGAGAGATCGCGGCTTATTACGGCGGGAAGCCGACTCCCGTCGACCCCGAGCAGATCCGGCGCGCCCTGTTCGGCGACCGGCCGGCCGCGACGGTCCTCCTGGCCCGCGATGACGACGGAGTGCTGGGCTTCGCCTCGTACACCTTCCTGTGGCCGGCGTCCGGCGCCGGTACCTCCCTGTTCCTGAAGGAGCTGTACGTCCGGGAGTCCGCCCGCCGCCGTGGCGTGGCGGGAGCGCTCATGGCGGACCTCAAGGCCGAGGCCGTCGCGGCCGGATGCTCGCGGGTCGAGTGGACGGCCGACACCGACAATCCGCCGGCTCTCGATTTCTACGAGGCGCTCGGTGCGGTGCCCCACGACGGAAAGGTCTTCTACCGGGTCGCGCTCCAGGACCGTTGATCACGGCATCACGCGGGCCCAGGACCAGGGTCAGGACCAGGCTCTGGTGCTGGTGCTGGTGCCTGTGTGGGAGCCGGTGCCTGTGGGGGAGCGGGGGCCGGGTCTGCGGGGCGGACCGGGCGGGTGACGAAGAGCCAGACGCACAGGCCGAGGCTCGCGAGGAAGCCGAAGACCAGGGCGGCGACGACGGCGCCGACGGGCACGGAGCAGCCCGAACCGGCGATTCCCATCGTCGTCACGACGCTCAGCAGGCACACGGTCACGATCGACAGTCCGCTCACCGCGATCGTCCGGGTGGCCCCGCCGCCGGTCACGCGGACCCTGTCCAGACCGGGACGGCCGTACGCCGCAAAGCCGAGGACGGATATGACGAGCACCAAGGACAACAGCAGGACGATGAGGGCGCCCAGCCAGCCGGGGGCCTTCCCGCCGTAGTACGCCTTGCCGTAGGCGTACGCGCCCTCCGACAGGAGCGCGAAGATCGGCAGGGGCGCGCACTGCCCGAGCAGGCGCCGCGCGTAGTGGACGGGGTCGTAGGGCAGGACACCCTCGACGAGCAGGACGGTGGCCAGGACGAGCAGGGCCGCGGCGACGGCGAAACCGACGCCGGCCACCACGTGCTCGAACAGTGCCCGGCCGTGGTTGTCTCCGTCGGCCGCGATGGCGCAGTAGGTGAGCGAGCTGAAGATCAGCCCGAGCAGGGCCGAGAGCAGCGCGGGAAGGGCTTGGCCGAGCGCTTCCTGCCGGCGCCCCGTGGGCACGCCCTCGCCGAGATAGTGGGAAATGACGATGAAGACCGCCGTGAGCGCGAATCCGGCCAGTACACCGGAGAGTTGAGAGTAGAGCTCGGCGACCGACTGCACGTCGAGGGTCGGGGGGTTGCACGCCATCGGCTGCTCCGGGATAGGCGACGAGACACATCGTACGCCCGGGCAGGCCCCTGCGCCGAGCGGTTTGAGGGCTTCCCGGTGCGAGTGAGCGGAATGCGCAGAGGAGTGAAGTGCCCTTCTCTGTGAGGAAGTTGGGCTCGCGTCATGGGCGAAGGGCAGACGGTTCGGTTCCGCCCCGCCGGGCGCTGTCCCCCGTGGGGGTCCGGTGGGGCGGAACCGCTCACCCGCAGCCCTGCAGCATCCCCGCATGTAGGAACCGCTGGTTGATGCACCCATGGTCGGACACGCCACTGACAACGGGACTTCGACGCCGGTCGTCCGCTCCCGCTCGCCCAGCGGCTGGTCGGCGATTCCCCTCGGCAGCATCGCCCTCGGCAGCATCGCCCCGGCGTTGTCGGCCCCGGCCGATGGTGATCGTCCGTCTGGCAGACTGGGACGAGCTATCCAGGCGGTGCAGGACAGGAAACCGGTGTGAATCCGGTGCGGTCCCGCCACTGTGACCGGCCCTCCCGTGGGGGAGCCGGGAGTCAGACACTGACGCACCGCCTTTCGGTTCGACCAGGGGACGCGGATCCCCCGGAGAGGCTTCGCCATGTCGTCGTACCCCCGCGCCCTCCTGCGCGCGCTCGTGCCCGTCTCGCTCGTGATGTCCGTGACCGCCTGCGGAGGATCGCCCGGAGCGAAGGACGCGGAAGCCGGGGCGCCCGCAGCCCCCGGGTATCCGTACACCGTCACCAACTGCGGTGTCAGCAGCACCTACCAGGCACCGCCGCGGCGCGCGGTCGCGATGAACCAGCACGCCACCGAGCTCCTCCTCGCCCTCGGGCTGCAGGAGAGGATGGCCGGGACCGCCTACCTCGACGACGCCGTCCTGCCCGACTACCGGCCCGCGTACGACAAGATCAAGGTGCTGGCGAAGGAGTACCCCTCCAAGGAGGTCCTCCTCGGCGCCAACCCCGATTTCGTGTACGGGGGTTACTCCAGTGCCTTCGACAAGGCGCAGGGCCGGGACCGCGAGGGGCTCGCGAAGAGCGGTATCAACTCCCGCCTCAGCGTGGAGTACTGCACCGAAGGGCCCGTCGGGCTGGACCAGCTCAAGACCGAGATCACCGAGGTGGCCCGGACCTTCGGGGTGCCCGAGCGCGGCGAGGAGCTCATCGCGCGGGAGCAGCGCCGCATCGACGCCGTCACCGGACGGGTGAAGGACAAGGCCAAGCCGTCGGTCTTCGCCTACGACTCCGGCGACGCCTCCGCCTTCACCTCGGGAGGAAACGGCATCGGCAACGAGATCGTCTCGCTGGCGGGCGGGACGAACGTGTTCGCCGACCTCAAGGACACCTTCGGTGACGTGTCGTGGGAAAAGGTCATCGAGCGGAAGCCCGAGGTCGTCCTCATCTACGACTACGGCGGCACCACCGTCGAAGCCAAGAAGCAGCGCCTGTTGAACGACCCGGCGCTCGCGCAGGTTCCCGCCGTCAAGAACCAGCGGTTCGTCGTGCTCCCGCTGTCTTCCGCCGTACTCGGCGTGCGCGTGGCCGACGCCGTCGAATCCCTGGGTGCCCAGCTGCATCCCGACGCCGCGTGAGGCGCCGGCTCGCCCGCGCGCTCACCCGTACACCGGTCGTCCTGGCCGTACTCGCCTCCGCACTGGTGGTGTCGGCGGTGGCCGGGCTGGCCCTCGGGCCGGTCCGGATCCCCCCGGGCCAGGTGCTCGACCTCGTGCTCGGCGGACCGGGACCGGGCCGAGGCGCGTTCGCGGCCATCGTGTGGGACGTCCGGATGCCGCGCGTGCTGCTTGGAGCCGTCGTCGGCGCCGGGCTCGCCGTCTGCGGCACCGTGCTGCAGGCCCTCGTCCGCAACCCGCTCGCCGACCCCTTCCTGCTCGGAGCCTCCTCCGGGGCCTCGGCCGGGGCGGTGCTGGTGATCGTATGCGGCGCCGGGTTCCTCGGATGGGCGGGCGGGGCGGCCCTGCCGCTCGCCGCCTTCGCCGGGTCGATGGGCGCGCTCGTCGCCGTCTACGCGATGGCCCGGCGCGGCGGCGCGATGACCACGGGCCGGCTGATCCTCGCCGGGGTCGCCGTCCAGTACGTCCTCTCCGCCCTGACGAGCCTGGTCCTGGTGCTGGCCGCGCACCCCGACCAGATGCGCAGCGTGCTGTTCTGGACCCTGGGAGGCCTCGGCGGGGCCCGCTGGGGCGAACTGGCCCTGCCCGCCGCCGCACTGCTCGTCGGCACCGGCCTGCTCATCGCCCTGGCCCGGCCGCTCGACCTGCTGCTCGCGGGGGAGGAGGGCGCGCACACGCTCGGCCTGGACACCGGCCGGTTCCGCGCCGTCGTCTTCGTCCTCACCTCGCTCGTCATCGGGGTGCTGGTGGCCTCCAGCGGGGCGATCGGCTTCGTCGGGCTGATGGTTCCGCACGCCGCCCGGATGATCGTCGGCGCCGGGCACCGGTCGCTGCTGCCCGTCGCCGCGCTCGGCGGCGCGGTGTTCCTGACCCTGGCCGACCTGGCCGCCCGTACCGCGGCCGCGCCGGAGGAGATCCCCGTCGGCGTGGTCACCGCGCTCGTCGGCGGGCCGTTCTTCCTGTGGATGCTGCGACGGTCCACCCGTACGGAGGGGATCGCGGGATGACGGCGCGTCCGGTGGAACTCGCCGTCGAGGCGCTGCGTTACGAGATCGACGGGCAGCCGCTGCTGCACGGGATCGACCTCACCGCCCGCCCCGGCGAGACGGTCGGCGTGGTCGGCCCCAACGGCAGCGGCAAGACGACGCTGCTGCGCTGCGTCTACGGCGCCCTGCGCCCGAGCGCCGGGCGCGTGGTGCTCGACGGGACGGACGCGGCCTCGCTCAGCGTGAAGGACCGCGCGCGGCGGGTGGCGGTCGTGCCCCAGGACGCGGCCGGAGCCTTCGGGCTGACCGTGCGCGACGTGGTGGCCATGGGGCGCAGCCCGCACAAGCGCTTCTGGGCGCAGGACGGCCCCGAGGACGTACGTCGCGTCGCCGGGGCCCTGGACACCGTCGGCGCGGGCGTCCTCGCCGGGCGCCGGTTCGACGAGCTCTCGGGCGGAGAGCGTCAGCGCGCCCTGGTGGCTCGCGCCCTCGTCCAGGACCCGGGTCTCCTCGCCCTGGACGAACCGACGAACCACCTGGACATCCGCTACCAGCTGGACATCCTGGGGCTGGTCCGCGACCTGCCCGCCACCGCGCTCCTGGTCCTGCACGATCTCAACCTCGCGGCGCTGTACTGCGACCGCGTGTACGTCCTGGCGGGCGGCCGCGTCGCGGCCTCGGGCACGCCCGCGGAGGTGCTGACGGAAGCCCTGCTGGCGGAGGTGTACGGGGTCCGCACCCGCATCGGGCCCCACCCGACGACGGGTGCGCCGCACATCGTCTACCTGCCGCGGGAGGGGAAACGGCCAGGACGGGGCTGAGGACGCCGCGGGCACCCGCGGCGTCCTCGCGCCCTCCTCGCTATTCCTTGAAACCGCCGTACGGGCGGGTGATCAGTTCCATCCCGTGGCCCGAGGGGTCCGTGAAGTAGACGCCGCGGCCGCCGTCGTTGTGGTTGATCTCGCCGGGACGCAGGCCGTGCGGGTCGGCGTAATAGGTGAGCCTGGCCCGTTCGATCTTCGCGAAGGCCTCGTCGAACTCGGCCTCGGAGACCAGGAACGCGTAGTGCTGCGCGGTGATGGACTCGGCCGGGACGGTCGCGAAGTCCAGGGTGACGCCGTTGGCGGTGTCGATGGGGATGAAGGGGCCCCAGGGGGCCCCGACCTCGAGTCCCAGGATGTACGCCAGGAATTCGGCGGACTCCCGGTGGTCACGGGAGGGGATGATCGTGTGGTTCAGCTGGATCGCCATGGTTGGATGCCTCCGAAAGGCATGTCCCGGCACCTCCATGTCTCACCCGGTCGGTGACCGACACGCGATGCCGCGACATGATCCTAAACACCCCTTGTGGGTGGAGTCCAGTGGGTTCGGGCGGACCGGCCGGACTCACGAGCCCGCCCCTAACTGCCGTAGACCGCCTTCACGTTGTCCTGCGCCGGATGTGTCCGTCCCGCCGGGCCGGCCGCGAAGACGCGCAGCAGGTTCTCGGTCACCTTGGTGGTCAGGGCGCCCGAGCGCGCGTCCAGTCCGTGGTTGGCTCCGCTGCTGCCGTCGCCCGTCGCGTCGAGGGCCTCCACCCAGCGCATGGTTCCGGTGGCGAAGACGCCCGCGCCGCTCGGCACGGTGTAGTACGCCGTGTCCTGGTGGCTGGGGCGACCCTCGCAGACCACGGGGGAGTGGGCCAGGATCTCGATCGGGCGGGGGGTCGGGAATCCGGTGTTGACCTTGTCGTATTCCACGCCGACGAGGTGCGCGAAGCGGTCGCCCGCCTTCGCCGCGGTGCCCTCGAAGAGCCAGTGGCCCGGGTTGGTCACGACGTAGGGGGCGTCCACCGGGTAGCCGTCGTAGATCACGCCGAGCAGGGAGCTCTCCGGGTCCGCGGCGGGCGGGGAGCGGAAGTCGACGGTGGCCGGATGACCGCGCTTGAAGCCGGGGTCCTGCTCGTAGGAGGACTTGTAGCAGACCAGCGTGCGGTCCGGTCCGAGGTCGGAGGCCTCCAGCCGGATCCGGCGGTAGCAGCAGTTCGCGCCGAGGATCGCGATGTTGGTGCCGGCGTCCCGGGCGGCCGTGAAGTGGGCGCGCTGCTCCGGCGACCAGTATTCGTCGTGCCCGAGCGAAAGCACCGCCGACGCACCGTCGAGGAGCCGCTTCTCCCGGGCCACGTCGGTGGTGGTCGTGTACGCGAGGGGTATGCCGAGCCGCTCGGCGAGCGCGAGCAGCGGAGCCTCGTAGACGAGGAACAGGCCCGCGCCGTCGTCGTACTCGTAGGGACGGTCGAAGGTCACGGCCAGCGAGCGCGAGGCGTACCCGCCGCTGGGCCCGTCGTAGCTGCCGTAGCCGCCCCACCGGTTGTACGCCTGCCAGGTGGCCACCGCGTTGACGACGACGGTACGTCCGGCCGTGGCGGCGGACCGCACGGTGACGGGGACGAACCGCTGGCCCTCGCCGCCCTGCGCGTCGAGCCGCAGCAGGTAGCAGCCCTCGGGCCAGTCCTTGGTCTCGACGGTGGCGCTGCGGGTCCACCGGGTGCGGACCATGCGCGTCGCCGAGTCCACGGTGTGGTCGGGCTGACGCACGCCGGGCAGCGCTTCGGAGCGCCAGACCAGGCGGGCGCGGGCGCCGCCGTACCAGCCCATGCGGTAGGCGGAGACGGTGAACCGGGGCGCGGTGGTGGAGACGTGCAGGCCGAAGGACTCGCCGGGCAGGACGCTGACCTGGTCGGCGAAGCCCTCGATGGCCCGCGCCGGACCGGCCTTGGTCACGTGCCAGTCGGCATGGCCCGGCCGGGCGTTCTCGGCCTTGACGTCGAGGCCGTGCGGCCCGTCCTTCTGCGGCGAGCCGGACGGCTTCGGGCTCTGGCCCGGACCGGCCCCGTCCGTCCCCGCGGTGTCCCCGTTGGCGCAGCCGGACACGGCCGCCAGCCCGGCGGCGGTGGCCGCCGCCCCCGTCGCCAGGGCGAGGAACCGCCGCCTGCCCGCGCCTTCGCCGTCCCCGGTTATGTGCTCCTGATCCATGGAGGGCACGTTATGTCACCCCGTGGCCTGTGCATCTACCGCCCCGCTCCGGGCTCCGGGATCACGCCGGCCGGACCACCACCTCCTGGGAGGCTCCGGCCAGGGAGCTCAGATCGCCGAACCCGAGCTGGAGGCGTGTCCCGGTGGACGCCGAGACCAGGCTCGCCGCCGGGGACAGCACCTGGGTGACGGGCCTGTTCCACGTCACGCTCAGCGAGGTCAGCGTCCGGGCCGGGTCCGAGACGCAGAGCACCGCCGTGCCGTCGCCGCGCTCCCGCACCGTCACCGAACAGGGCGCGCTCACCTGCAGCGAGCCGACCGTCCCGCCCTGCCAGAAGGTGACCCCGGTGAAGCCGACGGAGCCGACCGCCACACCCTGGGCGGCCGTGCCGTTGGCGAGCACCGTGAGCCATCCCGGCGCGGCGGCCCGGGCCGAGGTCTGGGCCGCCGTGGCCCCCGGCATCATCTGGTAGACGTAACTCCCGCCGGTCGGATCCGTTCCGTGGTCGTACCAGAGGGTCAGATAGCGCCGGGTCAGGGCCGTGGTGGAAGCGTTCCGGTTGATGTCGCTCCACCTGCCGACGCGGGCCTCCCGCAGCGCCCTGAACGTTCCCGTGCCCGACATCACGTACCCGCCGAAGCCCGCCAGGTGGGCCCAGCCGGGGCCGGGGAAGGACGCGCTCCAGCCCAGCGTGCCCGGCTGGAGCGCGCCGCCGACGGTCAGCGCGTGGGTGCCGGCCGCGCCCAGGTTCCGGTTGTCGATGACCGAGTCGACGGCGGTGCCGTCCGTGGCGGCGATGCCGGCGCCCAGGCAGACCACGGTGTCGTCGAGGAAGAACCACGACTTGCGCGCCGTGAGCGTGCTCCCCGGCCCCTTCAGGTGCTGGCCCACCGAGGCGAACTCCCCGTCGGTCGTGCCGCCCACCCACGTCGCATCCGGCCGCGAGGCCCCCCAGTCGCCGCCCGCGCCGTCGGCGAGCACCTTGCGCGACACCGTGGTCCCGGGCAGCCGGTACGGATCGACCGTGGGCCAGAAGGCGTCCGCGTACTGGCCGTTCCCGGAGGCGGAACCCCACCAGCAGAGCATGCCGCTGCCGGTGTGCCAGCCGCGCAGGTTCTCGCCGTTGCCCGTCTCGTAGTGGGTGATCCGCTTCGACGCCATGGACAGCGAGGCCGCCCAGGCCGGCCGCCGGTGCACGGCACGGCCCATCGACGGGAACTGCCGGTGCGCCACCGGCTCGGCCTCGGCCGTGACCGAGGCGTCCGCCGCCACCGCCGAGAGCCGGGCCAGCGCGGACAGGGGCTGCGTCATGTCAGCGAGCGGGGGGCTGTAGTAGTCCCGCACCGCCCATCCCTTCACCAGCCCTCGCCAGCGGGTCCGTTCGGCGCTGCCCGCGCCCTCGGAGAGCAGCAGGATCGCGGCGAGTACGGAGTGCCCGCGCGTGTGGTCGTCCTGCTGCACCTGCAGGGGATCGGCCACTTGGACGCCCCGGCTCGGGGCACGCCCCGACACCGCGTCCATCACCAGTCCGTTGAACAGGAACGGTGCCCACGCGTGCTCGACCGCGTCGAAGACGATCTGGGAGCCCGGATCGGTCACCTCCCACGCCGTGCCCTTCAACAGGCCGAACAGCATGCCCAGTCCGCCGAGCAGGACCGAGCCGTACGAGCCGGTGTAGGCGACGTAGGAGTGCTGGATGAAGGAGCCGTCACGGTAGAGCCCGTCGCCGGCCGTGACGAACGGGAAGACCGGCGAGAGGGCGTCCCTGGCCAGGGCGATCTTCGCGTCGACCCCGCCGACCACCCCGCGCAGGGCCAGCACCCGGCAGAGGTCCACCCGGTTCGCTCCGGTGCTGGTCCCCGTGTAGGAGGCCACGGCGGAGTCCGGCACGAAGTGGTCCACGGCGGCGCAGTAGTCGGCGAGCCGGGCGGCCGGGATCTGGCCGTACAACAGGACACAGATGTCGAGCAGGGCCTGCGGAGCGCCGATCTGCCAGCACCACCAGTTGCCGTACCGCACCCGGGAGGCGTTGTAGACCTGGGCGTGCAGGTGGTCCAGTCCTGTCAGCAGGGCCGTACGCAGCCCGGCGTCACCGGTGAGCCCGGTACCGGGCCGGACGTACGCCTCCGCCATGGTTCTGAGCCGGTAGTAGCTCTGGGCCATCCACTCGGGATCCGTGGTGAAGACCTGGCCGGGCCAGAGCGAACCGGTGGCCGGAGCCATCGAGGCCTGCCACTGGCCGGCCTGCGCGCCCAGCTTCGTCAGCCGGGTCCGGAACGGCTCCGCGGTGGCGGAGAACCCGCCACCCAGGACGAGGCCTTGCCACACCGTCCGCATGGCGTCGTGAACCGAGGTGACCGTCCCGGCGATCGCCTGGTGGGCCGGTGAGCCGATGAGAACCACACTTCCGCCCACCGCCGTGAGAAAGGCACGGCGGCTCCACACATCTGTCATCGCAGTCTCCTTCGACCGAAACGCTTCCCGTTCCCCTTGGCCCCCGTGCCCTCTGCCCCGCCCCGTGCTTCCCCGCGCCCGCCCCCGGTACCGCTCCGCCGCCGCGTCCGCACCCTCACGCGACGTGCTCGCGGTAGCGGTCGATCACCTCCCCCAGCACCTCTTCGCCGTCCCGGGCCCAGAGCCCCGGATGGAAGATCTCCACTTCCACCGGACCCCGGTACCCGGCGGCATCGGTCAGCTCCCGGAAAGCCCGCAGATCGATCGAGCCGTCGCCCAGCTGTCCCCGGCCGAGCAGGACGCCCTCGGGCAGCGGCGTCACCCAGTCGGCGACCTGGACGGACACGATCCGCCCCGCCCCGCCCGCCCGCCGCAGGTCGGAGGACAGCCGTTCGTCCCACCACAGGTGGTAGGAGTCGACGACCACCCCCACCTGTGACGCCGGGAACAGCTCGGCGAGGTCCAGGGCCTGACCGAGGGTGGACACCACACAGCGGTCCGCCGCGTACATCGGGTGCAGCGGCTCGATCCCCAGACGCACCCCGTGCGCCGCGGCGTACGGAGCCAGCTCGCCCAGGATGTCGGCGATGCGCAGCCGGGCCCCCGGCAGATCCCGGTCCCCGTCCGGCAGACCGCCCGAGACCAGGACCAGCGCGTCGGCCCCCAGCTCGGCGGCTTCCTCCACGGCCCGGCGGTTGTCCTCCAGCGCGGCCGAACGCCCCGCCCGGTCGGCGGCGGTGAAGAAGCCGCCCCGGCACAGCGAGCTGACCCGCAGCCCGGCCCCGGCGACCAGCTTCGCGGTCTCCCGCACCCCGAACCGCCGCACCGGATCGCGCCACAGTCCCACCGCGCCGACTCCGGCCGCCGTGCACCCGGCGACCAGCTCGGGCAGCGACCACTGGCGGATCGTCTCCTGGTTCAGGCTGAACCGGGCCGGCGCCGGCGCCCGGCTCACGACGCCACCCCGTGCAGGGCGAGCAACTGGCGCATCCGGGCCTCGGCGAGCTCCGGATCGGGGAACAGACCGAGATTGTCGGCCAGTTCGTAGGCGGTTGCCAGGTGGGGGAGCGACCTGGCCGCGTGCAGGCCCCCCACCATCGTGAAGTGCTCCTGGTGGCCCGCCAGCCAGGCCAGCAGGACGACGCCCGTCTTGTAGAACCGGGTGGGTGGTGCGAACAGGTGCCGTGAGAGTGCCACGGTGGGATCCAGGAGTTCCCGGAACCCCGCCAGGTCGTCCTGGTCGAGGGCGATCGCGGCCCGCGCCGCGATCGGGGCGATCGGATCGAAGATCCCCAGGAGGGCGTCGCTGGACAGCTCCCCGTCACCGGCGATCAGCTCCGGATAGTGGAAGTCGTCGCCCGTGTAGCAGCGCACGCCCGCCGGCAGCCGGCGCCGGATGTCCACCTCACGCCCCGCGTCGAGCAGCGAGACCTTGATTCCGTCGACCTTCTCCGGACACTCGGAGACGATCTTCAGGAAGACGTCCGTGGCCTCGTCCAGATCCTCGTGCCCCCAGTACCCCTCCAGGGCGGGGTCGAACATCGGGCCAAGCCAGTGGAGCACCACCGGCCGGGCGCTCTGACGCAGCAGGGTGCCGTAGACCTCGAGATAGTCCTCCGGGCCGCGTGCCGTCGCCGCCAGGGCGCGCGAGGCCATCAGCACGGCCCCCGACCCGCAGGCCTCGACGTGCGCCAGCTGCTCCTCGTACGCCGCGGTGACGGCGGCCAGGGAATGGACCCTGTCCGGGGCCAGCTGGTCGCTCCCCGCGCCGCAGACGATCCGGCCGCCCACCGACCGGGCCTCGGCGGCCGACCGGCGGATCAGCTCCGCGGCGACCGGCCAGTCCAGGCCCATGCCGCGCTGCGCCGTGTCCATGGCCTCGGCCACCCCGAGGCCCTGGGACCACAGCCGGCGCCGGAAGGCCAGCGTGGTCTCCCAGTCGATCACCGGCTCCGCGTCGGCGGAGGCGGCGAGCGGATCGGCGACTACGTGCGCGGCCGCATAGAAGGCGCGGCTGCGGGCGGGACCGCGGCTCAGCGGCGCCAGCGGAACGGACGCCGGGGTGTGGAGGCGGAACCCGCCGTCCACCGACGGAAGCCGGATGCTCACAGCGCCACCTCCGGTACCGCGAGCCGTCGGCCCTGCGCGCAGGAGCGCAGTCCGAGGTCGGCCAGCTGCACCCCGCGGGCCCCCGCCAGCAGGTCCCACCGCCAGGGCTCGTCCAGGACGACATGGCGCAGGAACAGTTCCCACTGGGCCTTGAAGCCGTTGTCGGCGGGGCTGTTGTCCGGAACCTCCTGCCACTGGTCACGGAACCGCTCGGTCAGGGGCAGGTCGGGGTTCCACACCGGCTTCGGCGTCGCCGCGCGGTGCTGGGTCCGGCAGCCGCGCAGCCCGGCGACCGCCGAGCCGTGCGTTCCGTCGACCTGGAACTCCACCAGTTCGTCGCGGTGGACCCGGACCGCCCAGGAGGAGTTGATCTGCGCGACCGCCCCGCCCTCCAGCTCGAAGATCCCGTACGCCGCGTCGTCGGCCGTGGCCTCGTAGGGTTTGCCCTCCTCGTCCCAGCGGCGGCCGATGTGGGTGCGCGTCAGCGCCTGCACGGTGCGGACCCGCCCGAACAGCTCGTGGAGCAGGTACTCCCAGTGCGGGAACATGTCGGCGACGATGCCGCCGCCGTCCTGCGTCCGGTAGTTCCACGAGGGCCGCTGGGCGGGCTGCCAGTCGCCTTCGAACACCCAGTAGCCGAACTCCCCGCGCACGGAGAGGATCTCGCCGAAGAAGCCGCCGTCGATGAGCCGCTTGAGCTTCAGCAGGCCCGGCAGGAACAGCTTGTCCTGCACCACTCCGTGTTTGATCCCGGCCGCCTCGGCCAGCCGGGCCAGCTCCAGCGAGGACTCGAAGGTCAGGGCGGTCGGCTTCTCGCAGTACACGTGCTTGCCGGCCGCCACGGCCTGCCGCACGGCCGCCTCGCGGGCGCTGGTGACCTGCGCGTCGAAGTAGATCTCGACCTCGGGATCGGCCAGCACGGCGGTCAGGTCCGTGCTGACGTGTTCCAGTCCGTGCCGCTCGGCGATGGCCCGCAGGGCCGCCTCGCGGCGCCCGACCAGCACCGGCTCCGGCCACAGCACGGAGCCGTCGCCGAGATCGAAACCCGGGGCCGCAGGCCGCGCGCCCACGGGCGGGGGCCCCGGGGGGGGGGGTACGCACACACCCCGGGGCCCAGGGAA
>NZ_JBSGWY010000001.1:164072-172157 GCF_053609145.1 Streptomyces sp. NPDC054961
GCGTGTGTTCGTGATCACCCTCCCGCGCCGGCGGGCGGCGCCCCGCGCCCCGCCGCGCCGGCCCCCCCCCCCCCCGGCCCCCCCCCCCCCCCGGCCCCCCTCGCCGAGATCGAGCCCGCCCTGCTCGCGCAGCGCGAGCAGGGAGCGGACCAGGTGCTGGCGGTAACCCATCCGCCCGGTGACGCCGTTCATGGCGATCTTGATCGTCCTGCGCTTCACGGTGCCCCCTCCTTCCCTTCGTGTGTGGTTGTTCCGTGCGGGGACGCGCTCCATGTCGTCCCCGTAGCGAGAGCGAGTGTAGAAAGCGCTTTCACTCCGTTCAGGCTAGAGCCGTGCAACACGGCGGTGCAAGACTCTTACGGGTGATAGAAAGCGCTTTCCCCGTCTGGGAAGATGGAGGTCCGCACACCGGATGAGACGATGACCCGGGACGGATGGGAAGAGACCGGGAGGAGGGTCCGATGGCGGTGACACTCGCCGAAGTCGCGGCACAGGCGGGCGTATCGCCCGCGACGGTCTCGCGCGTGCTGAACGGCGGATATCCGGTGGCGGGCGCCACCAGGACACGGGTGGAGCAAGCGGTCGAGGACCTCGGCTACATCGCCAACGGCCCCGCGCGGGCCCTCGCCGCCGCCACCTCGGACCTCGTCGGAGTCCTCGTCCACGACGTGGCCGACAGCTTCTTCGGCATCCTCGCCGGTTCCTTCCAGAGCGCCCTGGCACCCGGCGGCCGGGGCGAGGCCCGCCGCCTGGCCGTCGTCTGCAACACCGAGGGGGATCCGGCCGCCGAGCTCGCCTACCTCGCCCTCCTGGAGGGCCAGCGGGCCGGCGGAGTGGTCCTGACCGGCGGCGCCGTCGAGGAACCCGAGCACACCCGCGCACTCGCCGCCCGCCTCGCGCGCATAGCCGCCACGGGCGCACCGGTGGTCCTGTGCGGACGGCCCCCGCTGCCCCTGCCCGCCGGACTTCCCGTCGCCACCGTCATGTTCGACGACCGCGGCGGCGCCTTCCGGCTGACCGAGCACCTGCTGGCCCTCGGCCACCGCCGCATCGCCTACGTCGCGGGCCCGCCGAAACTGAGCACCACCCGGGAGCGGCTCGGCGGCCACCGGGACGCCCTGCGCGCCCACGATCCCGGACTGCCCGAGCGCTGCGCGGACCTCACCGTCCACGCCGGATTCGAGCGCTCCGCCGGATATGACGCCACCCGCGAACTGCTCCGCCGCGGCGCCCCCTTCACCGCCGTCGCCGCGGCCAACGACACCGTCGCCACCGGCGTGGCCGCGGCCCTGCGCGCAGCGGGCCTGCGGATACCCGAGGACGTCTCCGTCGCGGGCTTCGACGACCTGCCCGTCTGCCTGGACACCGCACCCGCCCTCACCACCGTGAGGCTGCCGCTGCGCGCGGCGGGCTCGCTCGCCGCCCACCTGGTCACCGGCCGCAGAGCGCTGCCCCCGGGCGGCATCACCACGCTGCCCGCCGAGCTGATGGTGCGCGCCTCCACCGCCGCCCCGCCCGCCGCCACCTGAGGGAGCCGTCCTTGAGGTACGCCTTCTCCACGCTCGGCCTGCCCGGCACCTCCCTGGAGCGGAGCGCCGCCCTCGCCGCCGCCCACGGGTACGACGGCCTCGAGCTGCGCGCCCACCCCGAGGAGCCCCTGAACCCCGAGAGTTCCGCGGCCGACCGCGCGGCGGGCCTGCGGACGCTGACGGCCGAGCGCGTCACCGTCCTCGGGATCGCGGGGTACGCCAAGGTGGCCGCGCCCGGGCCCGACGAGGCGGTCCTCGCCGAGATCCACGCCCTCGTCCGGCTCGCCTCCGACCTCGAGGCCCCGTACGTACGGGTCTTCCCCGGCGGCGGCGCACAGCCCGCCGCGGAAGCCGACGACCGGGCCGTCCGCCGGCTGCTGGCCGCCGCCCCGCTCGCGGAGCGGCACGGGGTGCGGATCCTCCTCGAGACCCACGACTCGCACCGCACCGCGGCCGCGGCCGCCCGGGTGCTGGACCGGGTCGCGCACCGGGCCACGGGCGTGCTGTGGGACGTACTGCACACATGGCTCGGGGGCGAGTCGCCCGCCGAGTCGAGCCGGGCCCTGGCCGCGCACCTGGGATACGTACAGGTCAAGGACGTGGTGTCCGCGCAGGAGCTGACCCCGGTCGGACTCGGCGGGGGAGCGCTGCCGCTCGCCGAGGCGGTGGCCCTCGTCCCGCGGGACGGCTGGCTCTGCTGGGAGTACGAGAAGCGCTGGTATCCCGACGCCGACGAGCTGCCGGGCCAGCTCGCGCGGGGCCGGGAGTACCTGGAGCGGCTGGCGGCGGGTGGGTCCGCGGGGTCCGCGCGGGCCGTCAGGCCGAGTAGGTGAGCCGGCCCGGGTCGACGGGGTGGCGGAAGCCGAGTCCCAGGGCGTAGCGCTCCAGCTCCTCGACGGCCGTCGCCGCCAGCCGGTCCAGCTCCCCGCCCAGCGACCCCGCGACGTGCGGGGTCAGGAGCACGTTCGGCAGGTTGTACAGAGGGGAGACGGCGGGCAGCACCTCCGGCTCGGTGTGGTCGAGCACGGCGTGCAGCCGTCCCGAGACCAGTTCCTCGGTGAGCGCGGCCGTGTCGACGAGCGAGCCGCGCGCGGTGTTCACGAGGGTGGCGCCGTCCGGCATCAGGGCCAGCCGCGAGGCGTTCATCAGATGGTAGGTCTGAGGCAGCGCGGGAGCGTGCAGGCTCACCACGTCGCTGTGGCCCAGCAGTTCGTCGAGGGAGACGGCCTCGGCGCCCAGAGCCGCGAGCTCGGCCGGATCGGCGTACGGATCGTGCACGAGGACCCGGAGGTCGAAGGGGCGCAGCAGCTCCAGGACGCGGCGGCCGATGAGGGAGGCGCCGACCAGGCCGACCGTGCGCCGGTAGTTGCCGACGGCCGGGTAGCGGCGGAACAGGTCGACGGGGCCGCGGGCCGCGCGGTAGGCGTGGGCGGACTCCAGGACGCGCTTGTTGGCGAAGAGGATGGCGGCGAGCGTGTACTCGGCCACCGGCAGGGCGTTGGCGGCGGCGGCGCTGGAGACGAGCAGGCCGCGCTCCCAACAGGCTTGCGTCACATGGTGCTTGACGCTCCCGGCGGCGTGCACGACAGCCCGTAGCCGCGGCATCCGGTCCAGCGCGTCCGCCTCCAGCGGCGGGCAGCCCCAACCGGTGAACACCACCTCGGCCGCACCGAGCCGACGGGCGGAGGAGTCCTCGGCGAAGGCGGAAGCGAAGTCGGTGACGAGCAGGTCGGTGTCCACGTCGGCGACCCTGACCAGCTCCGGCAGGATCCGGCCCCTGAGGATGGCGGCCCGGGTGTCCGGACTCATCGCGAGCACGGTGACGGGCCGGTAGGGCGGAGAGGGGGATGCCGGGCCGGCCGGGACGGATGCCGGGCCGGCCGAGGTGGCGGGGTGGGTCACTTGGCGGCTCCTGCGGTGAGATCCGACGTCGTCCCGGGCGGCCTCGAAGGTGGACAGGGAGATGGTCACAAAACCCGGCCGCCCCATCGGGAACGACACGGCTCCGAGGGCGCGGGGGTTCACTCGCGCCGTCCGGACGGGCGGACGGCGCCCGGGTCCGGCCCCCGCTCCCCAGAGAGGCGGCGCCGTAGCCGTGCGTGCGCAGCCCATCCTTGGTACCGCCCACCGCGCCGTCAAGAGCGAACGCGCAAGACGATCGAAACAATCGGTTCGACGCGACGCCGTTCGACGCGTTCGCCTGCCCGCTCTGCCCGCTCCGCCCGCGCCTCACGGGCGGACGGTCAGCCGGGGCAGCAGCTCCAGGTGCTCCCGGGGGCCGTCTTCCGCGACCCCGGTGCGCGAAGCTCCGCCCCCCGAAGCTCCGATCCCCGTACGACCGGGCCCGTGGCCGGCCCCCGTCAAGCGGCTGAGCAGCAGCTCCGCCGCCCGCGCCCCCACCTCGCGCTTGGCCGGAGCCACCGCCGACAGCGGTACGTCGGCCAGCCCGGCGACCTCGTCGTCGTACGTGATCACCGCCAGGTCCTCCGGCACCCGCACCCCCAGCGCCTGGAGCCGAGGGATGAGCATGATCGCATCCGTATCGCTGTGGATCAGCGCGGCGCTCACCCCGCCCTCCGTGACCGCCGCGCGCAGGTACTCCAGCGCCCGCGCGAACACCTCCGCCTCCGTGCGCGGCCCCGGTCCGGCCGCCGCCCAGGCCGGGGCCGGCTCCAGCCCGAGCGCGGCCACGGCCGCCTCGAACCCGGCCCGCAGCCGTGCGGAGGTCGGCGTCTCCCGGCTGGCCAGCGCGATCCGCCGGTGCCCGAGCCCCGCCAGGTGCCGCACCGCCCGCGCCGCGCCGTGCGCGTGGTCGGAGGCCACCCGGTCCAGCGACGCGGCCGGATGCCCCGGCGGCGCCCAACGCTCCACCAGGACCGTGGGCACCGGCAGTTCCGCCGTCCACGCACCCTCGCCGGGTCCGGGCGAGCCGGTGGCCCAGTTCGGGGTCAGCAGCAGTCCGTCCGCTCCCGTGGACAGCAGCCGGTCCACCTGCGTCCGGTCCTCGCCGGGCAGATAGCGCGTCAGCCCCACGGTGAGCCGCGCGCCCCGCGCTTCGACCACCTCGCGGGCGCCGCGCACGACGTCGGCGTAGTAGTACTCGGTGGTCGGCACCACCATCCCGACCACCGCTCCGACCAGCAGCCCGCTGCCGCCGGGGGCCGCGCCGGGGGTGCCGTCGGCGCCGCCCCCGCGCGCAGCGCCTCCGCCGGCCGATCCACCCGCGTCACCCGGACCGGACGGCGGCCCGCCCGCTTCGGCAGTACCGACCGCTCCGACCGTTCCAAGCGCTCCGACCGTTCCGACCGTTCCAGCAGCTCCGACCGGGGCGGGCCGGCCCGCCTCCACCCGGCTGATCACCCCGTGCATCCGCCGGATCTCGCCGCGCGCCGCCATCGCCTCGACGTCCCGCCGCAGGGTCACGGGGGAGACGTCGAGCTCCCCCGCGAGGTCGGCCACGCGCACACTGCCCCGCGCCTGGACGATCTCGAGCACCCGGGCCTGGCGCTGGTCTACATGTGGTCTCACGGGGTTCCCTGCGGTCGGCGGACGCGGTCCGTCCATCATAGAGAACCGAAGCGATCGATTCGATCGATTCCGATCAGTTGCTCATTGACGCCGTGGGCCGCGCGTTCATATATTCGGCCACGTCCCGCACCTCACGGCAGCATCACGACCTCTCCCGGGAGTCAGCGCATGCTCACGCACGACCAGGACGGCTTCCGGCGTGCAGACCGCCCCCACCGCATCGTTTCGGGGGCCCTGCACTACTTCCGGGTCCATCCCGGCCTGTGGGAGGACCGCCTCACCCGGCTGCGTGCCCTGGGTGTCAACACCGTGGACACCTACGTCCCCTGGAACTTCCACGAGAAGGCCCCGGGCAAGGCCGACTTCACGGGCTGGCGCGACGTCGGCCGCTTCCTGCGCATCGCCCAGGACCTGGGACTCGACGCCATCGTCCGTCCCGGTCCGTACATCTGCGCCGAATGGGACTTCGGCGGCCTGCCCGCGCGCCTGCTCGCCGACGACGGCCTGCGCCTGCGCTGCTCCGACCCCCGCTTCGAGGCCGAGGTGGACGGCTGGTTCGACCTGGTCGTCCCCGAGCTGCTGCCCCACCTGGCGAGCCGCGGCGGACCCGTCGTCGCCGTCCAGATAGAGAACGACGAGCCCCCGACCCGCCATGCCGGTCAAGATCGACGGACTGGGCGACCGGGCGTACCTCTTCGCGGACGGCGTGCCGCTCGGCATCCTGGACCGCAACGCCCCCGACGAGGGGATCGACCTGGCGGTCGGCGAGGACGGAGTCGTCCTCGACGTCCTGGTCCGGGCCCAGGGCCGGGTCAACTACGGCCCGCTGCTCGACGACCGCAAGGGCATCTCGCGGGCGGTCCGCCACGGGCACCAGCACCTCTTCGAGTGGGAGATACGGCCGCTGCCGCTGACGGATCCGGCCGCGCCGGCCGTACTGGAGTGGTCCGAGGGCGGCGCCGGCGCCGACGGGGCCGAGGCCGGGGCCGACGCCGGGAGCGGGGCGGACCAGGGCGAGCCCGTCTTCCACCGCTTCACCCATCAGCTCGGCCCGGCCGATCCCTCCGGCGGCGCCGGCGGCCCGGACGGCCCCGCCGACGGGTTCATCGACCTCTCCGGCTGGGGCACCGGCCTGATCTGGCTGAACGGCTTCCTCCTGGGCCACTACGACACTCCGCGCGGCCCGCAGCGCACCCTGTACGCGCCCGCCCCGCTGTGGCGGTCCGGGACGAACGAGATCGTCGTGCTCGAACTGGAGGCTCCCGGCACCGAGCTGGCCCTGCGCGACGAGCCCGACCTCGGCCGCCCCACGGTCGTCGACATCGACTACTGACCGGCGACCGGCGACCGGCGACATACGAAAGGCGACCGGGCTACCTGCCGCCTGCCACCCGCCACCTGCCACCGGCCCCCGGTCCGGTTCCGGCCCGGCGACGGACGGCAGCCCAGGGTTGTCCACAGGCACCCCGCCGGCCCGAACCGGTCGGCCTAGACTGGCGACTTGGTCGATCATGTTCCGGACGAGTGTGGAGGAACGAAACACATGCGCTATCTCCCCCTGGGCAGTTCAGGTCTTCAGGTGTCGGCGATCGGGCTGGGCTGCAACAACTTCGGCGGTCGCCTCGACGCCGGCGCCACGCGCTCCGTCGTCGACGCCGCGCTCGACGCGGGCATCACCCTCCTCGACACCGCCGACATCTACGGCGGCCGGGGAGGCTCCGAAACCCACCTCGGCGAAGCCCTCAAGGGCCGCCGCGACCAGGTCGTCCTCGCGAGCAAGTTCGGCTTCGACGGCGTGGACATGGGCTACGGACCCGCGGCCGGATCCCGGGGCGGCCGCGCCTACGTCCGCCGCGCCGTCGAAGCGTCGCTGCGCCGCCTGCAGACCGATCACATCGATCTCTACCAGCTGCACAGCCCCGACCCGGCCGTTCCCGTGGCCGAGACGCTCGCCGCGCTCAGCGAGCTCGTCGCCGAGGGCAAGATCCGCTACCTGGGCCACTCGAACTTCAGCGGCTGGCAGCTCGCCGAAGCGGCCCACGTCGCCCGCGAAACCGGCGCGGCCCCCTTCGTGTCGGCCCAGAACGAATGGTCGCTGCTCGAGCGGTCGGCGGAGCGCGAGCTGGTCCCGGCCGCCCTCCACTACGGCGTCGGCGTCCTGCCCTACTTCCCGCTCGCCAACGGCCTGTTGACCGGCAAGATCCGCCGCGGCGCACCCGTCCCCGCGGGCTCCCGCCTCGAGGGCCGCGACACCTACCTCACCGACCAGCGCCTCGACATCGTGGAAGCGCTGGCCGCGCTCGCCGAGAAGCACGGCCGCACCGTCCTGGAACTCGCCATCGGCTGGCTCTCGGCCCAGCCCGGCTGCGCCTCGGTCATCGCGGGCGCCACCTCGGCCGAGCAGGTCCGTGCCAACGCGGCCGTGGCCGACCGGCCGCTCGACGCCACGCTGCTGGGCGAGGTCGACGCCGTCGCGGCGGCCGCCGCATGACGGACACCCTGCGCTGCGCGGTCATCGACGACTTCCAGTCGGCGGCCGCGACCGCCGCCGACTGGTCCCCGGTGGCCGACCGCGTGGAGGTGGTCTGCTTCACCGACCATCTCGCCGACGAGGACGCGCTGGCGGCCCGGCTCGCCGACTTCGACATCGTGGTCACCCTGCGGGAGCGCGTACCGTTCCCCGCCACCCTGCTGGAGCGGCTGCCGCGGCTCACCCTGCTCATCGCCTCCGGCATGCGCAACGCGGTCATCGACTACGAGGCCGCCGCCCGCGCGGGCGTCACCGTGTGCGGCACCGGCAGCGCGAGCACCCCGCCCGTGGAGCACACCTGGGCCCTGCTCCTGGGACTCGCCCGCAACCTGGTTCCGGAGAGTACGGGGCTCCGGGAGGGCGGCCCCTGGCAGCAGACCCTCGGCGCCGACCTGAACGGGCGGCGGGGGGGGGGGGGGGGGGGGGGGCAAAGAAGCGCACCAACAACAACACACCCCAGCCACACACCCAGGCCGGGGGTGTCAAGCGAGACCGAGA
>NZ_JBSGWY010000001.1:172167-204805 GCF_053609145.1 Streptomyces sp. NPDC054961
CGGGGCACCCCCCCCCACCCGGGTCCCGCTCTGTGGGGGGGGGGGGGGGGGGGCCCCGGGCCCCCCCCCCCGCGGCCCCCCCCCCCCGGGGGGCCCCCTCGGCCTGCTCGGCCTCGGCAAGATCGGCAGCCAGGTCGCCCGGATCGGCCTCGCCTTCGGGATGGAGGTGGCCGCCTGGAGCCAGAACCTCACCCGGGAGCGCTGCGAGGAGGTGGGTGCGATCCTCGCCGGTTCGAAGGAGGAGCTCCTCGCGCGCAGCGATTTCGTCTCCGTCCACCTCGCCCTGGGCGAGCGCACCCGTGGCCTGGTCGGAGCCCCCGAACTGGCACTCATGCGCCCGACCGCGTACCTCGTGAACACCTCCCGCGCGGCCGTCGTCGACCAGGAGGCCCTGCTGGACGCGGTCCGCGCGGGCCGGATCGCGGGCGCCGGGCTCGACGTCTTCGACATCGAACCGCTGCCCGCCGACCACCCGGTGCGCACGACCCCGGGGGTGCTGGCCACCCCGCACCTGGGCTACGTGACGCGGGACAACTACGCCACGTACTACGGGGACGCGGTGGAGGACATTCGGGCCTTCCTGGACGGCGTCCCCCTCCGCGTCCTGCCCCAAGGGGGCTGAGGGGGGATCAGGACACGATGTCCTTGCGCGCGAACCCGCGGAACGCGAGCGCGAAGAGCACCAGGGCGTAGGAGACCGACACCGCCGCGCCCTTGATCATCCCGCCCCATTCCAGCTGCGGCTGCAAGGCGTCGGCCCACGCGAACTGCCAGTGCGCCGGGAGGAACTCGCGCCACGAACCCAGCGCCGTCACCGCGTCCAGCACATTGCCGACGATCGTCAGCCCGACCGCCCCGCCCACCGCGCCCAGCGGCGCGTCCGTCCGCGTCGACAGCCAGAACGCCAGCCCGGCCGTGACCAGCTGGGACACGAAGACGAAGGCGACGGCCAGGGCGAGCCGCCCCACCGTGTCCCCGGCCGCGAGGGCGCCGCCCGTCGGGAGCTTCAGCGGACCCCAGCCGTACGCCGCCGTGCCCGCCGCCAGCGCCACCACCGGCAGCAGCACCATCGCCGCCAGGCTGAACCCGAGCGCCACCACCAGCTTGCTCCACAGCAGCCGCGCCCTCGGCACGGGCGAGGCCAGGAGGTAGCGCAGCGAGGACCAGCTGGCCTCGGAGGCCACGGTGTCCCCGCAGAACAGGGCCACCGGCACCACCAGCAGGAACCCGGCCGACACGAACAGGCAGGTGGCCGCGAAGTTCGCGCCCGAAGCCGTCGCCGTGTCGATCAGGGTGATCCGGCCGTTGCCGCCGCCGCGGCTGCCCGGGCCGCCGCCCACCGCGAAGGCGATCATCAGGACGAACGGGAGCGCGGCGAGGATCCCGCCCATCACCAGCGTCCGCCGCCGGCGCCACTGCCGCCGCGCCTCCACACGCAGCGGCAGCGTCCGGTTCGCCCGGTAGCCGTGGGCCACCTCGGTCGGGCCGCCGCCCCGGTCCACATCCGTCACGGCGCTCATGCCGCTCCTCCGATCAGGGTGAGGAAAGCGTCCTCCAGCCGGCGGTGCGGTCCCACTCCGGACACCGGCACCTCCAGCCGTACGAGTTCGGCGATCAGTTCCGCGGAGTGCGCGCCCTCGAGCCGTACGAGCAGCCCGTCGTCGCCGCTCACCACGGACTCCACTCCCTCCAGCGCGGCGATCTTCCCGAGGGTCACCTCGTCCACCGGCCCGGCCAGGGTCACCAGCAGGACGTTCCCGCCTCCGGTGATCTCGGCGACCTCGCCCGCCTGGACGAGGCGGCCGCGGTCCATGACCACCAAGTGCGTGCAGGACTGCTCGACCTCCGACAGCAGGTGGCTGGAGACGATGACCGTGCGCCCGGCCGCCGCGTACCGGATCATCACGTCGCGCATCTCGCGGATCTGCGGCGGGTCCAGGCCGTTCGTCGGCTCGTCGAGGATCAGCAGGTCCGGCATGCCGAGCATGGCCTGCGCGATCGCGAGCCGCTGGCGCATGCCCTGCGAGTACGTGCGCACCGCGCGCTCCAGGGCGTCGCCCAGCCCGGCGATCGCCAGGGCCTCCTCCATGTGGGAGTCCTCGGCGGGGCGTCCGGTGGCCTGCCAGTACAGCTCCAGGTTGGCCCGCCCGGTCAGGTGCGGAAGGAATCCGGCTCCCTCCACGAACGCGCCGACCCGCGACAGCACGGGGGCGCCGGCCCGTACGACGTGCCCGAACACCCGGATCTCCCCGGCGTCCGGGGTGATCAGGCCCATCAGCATCCGCAGGGTCGTGGTCTTGCCCGCGCCGTTGGGCCCGAGCAGGCCGAGCACCTGGCCCCGCTCCACGCGGAAGGACAGGTCCCGTACGGCGTAGCGGTCCTGCGCCTTGGCGTAGCGCTTGGTCAGCCCGGTGATCTCCAGCGGTACGTCGCCCGGCGCGGGCTCGGGCCGCGGCGCGCCCGCCCGCGTGCCGCCCCGCCCCCGGCCGGTCCTGCGGATGCCCACCAGCCCCGCGGCCAGGACCACCGCGGCGAGCGGCATCCCCCACGTCCAGGCGGGCAGCGCGGAAGACGCCGTCCGCACGCCGTCCGCGACGGGCACGGCCAGCGGCCCCGTCGCCGACACGGTGTACGTCGCCGGCGCCGCCGGTGACGCGTAACCGAGGTCGGTGGCGGCGACGACGAGCCGGAGCCGGTGCCCGGCATCGACCGCGTGGTCGATCGCGGGCAGCCTCAGCTCGACGGTCCGGTCCTGCTGGGCGTTCTCCACGCGCACCGGCGCCACGAGCTGGCTGGGCAGCACCTGCTGGCGTCCGTCGGGCCCGACGTCGTAGACCTTGCCGAAGAGGACGGCCGCACCGTCCGCGGCCGTCGACCTCACCTTCAGGGTGACGGTCGGGCTGCCGGTGATGCGCATGCCCTCGGCCAGCGGCTCCGAATCGAAGCGGGCGTTCTGCCCGGGGAAGTCCAGCGAGACCCCGCCTCCGAGGGCGGCCAGCTGCCCGCCGATGCCCGGCAGCGCGGAGAGCGCGGGCGGGGCACCACCGGC
Organism: Streptomyces sp. NPDC054961; assembly: GCF_053609145.1. NCBI lineage: Bacteria > Bacillati > Actinomycetota > Actinomycetes > Kitasatosporales > Streptomycetaceae > Streptomyces > Streptomyces sp. NPDC054961. The sequence continues at coordinate 175,217 of NZ_JBSGWY010000001.1, forward strand.
CGGATTGGCGAACGTCTGCTCCCGGCCGGCCAGGGCGAATTGCCGGGGGCCGGACAGCAGCCCGGGGTACGTGGAGCCGGTTGCTCCGCGCAGTGTGACCTCGCCGTCGGTGGAGTCGATGCCGCCGGAACGCGAGACGCGGAAGGCGGGACCGGTGTCCACGGACGCGTCGTCCTTGAGGTAGCGGTCGAACCAGCTCTTCACCCGGTCCTCGACGCGGCCGGCCTCGCGCATCCCGCCGTCGTGGCCGCCGGCCGCCCAGTCCACGGAGACGGGCGCCCCGTTGGCGGCGATGGCCCTGGCCATGGCATCGGCCTGGTCCAGCGGGAAGAGCGAGTCGTCCTGGCCCTGCACGATCAGGGTCGGCACCTTGATCGCCGAGCCGACCGCGGAAGGACTGCGCCGCTCCAGCAGCTCGCGGGCCTCCGGGTCGGGCTTGCCGGCCACCGCGACCCGCTCGTACATGGCGCACAGCTCGGGCTGGAACCGTCCGCAGCCGGGTGCGGACGCGGCGGCGGGACCCGCACTCGGAGCGCCGGCGGCACCCGGCTGGAGCCCGCCCGCGGAACCGGTGGTGAAGAAGAGACCCGCCCACAGCTTCTTGAAGACACCGTCGGGGAAGAGGGAGTCGGCGAGGTTCCAGTACGTGATGGAGGGGGCGATGGCGTCCACGCGCGGATCGTGACCGGCCGCGAGCAGGGAGACGGCGCCGCCGTAGGAGCCGCCCGCGATGCCCACGCGCGGATCGCCCGCCGCGTCGAGCCGGATCCCGGGACGGTCCGCGAGCCAGTCGATCAGCCGGGAGACGTCCTTGACCTCGTAGTCGGGGTCGTTCAGCCCGATCTTGCCGCCGGAGCGGCCGAAGCCGCGCGCCGACCAGGTCAGCACGGCGTACCCGTCGCGGGCGAGGCGCTCGGCCTGCGGCCGTACGTCGTCCTTGCTGCCTCCGAAACCGTGCGCGAGGAGGACGGCGGGACGTTTCGCCCCGCCGTCCGATTCCTGTCCGCCGCCGGTTCCGGAGGTGAAGTACGAGATGTCGATCCCGGCGCCGGGCATGTCCAGGACGTGGTCCTCGCGGCGCACGGCCGGAGCGTCGCCGGCCGCGGCGGTGGCCGTCAGCGTGCCCGCGCCCGCGACGACGGCGAGCGCGGCCGCGCCCGCGAGCAGGCGGTTGCGGCGGCGCCGGGGCAGTCGGAGCTTCATGGGGAAACCCTAATCGCCAGGCCCGCGCCGCCCGCGCTCCCGCAGGGTGAACTGCCGACCTTCTCAAGGACTACGCCGTCGCGCCCCGCGTACCGCACCTGCGGTACGAGGCCGGCCCGGTACGCGGCCGCCCCGGTACGAGCCGGGGTCCGGCGGGAGACTCCGCCGAACCCCGACCCGCACCAGCGCTGCCCGATCCGCACCCCGTACCCGGACCCGCCCCCCGCCCCGCACCCCGACCTGCGCCCCTCGCCGACCGGCGGGAGGATGGCCGCATGCTGCTGGCCGAGGTCGCGCGCGTGTCCCGGGAGGTCGCCGAGACCTCCGCCCGCTCACGGAAGACCGCCCTGCTCGCGGAGCTGTTCGCCGCCGCACCCCAGGAGGAGGCCGAGCTGGTGGTCTCCTACCTCGCGGGACGGCTCCCGCAGGGCCGCCCGGGAATCGGCTGGCGCGCCCTCGCCCGGGAGACGGAACCCGCCGCCGAGGCCACCCTGACCGTGTCCGCCGTCGACGAGGCCGTGACCCGGTTCGCCGCCGTCGCGGGGACCGGCGCGCAGGCCGAGCGCCAGCGGATCCTGGAGGGCCTCTTGCGCGCCGCCACCGGACCGGAGCAGCGGTTCCTGCGCAGCCTCCTCTCCGGTGAGGTGCGCCAAGGCGCGCTCGACGCGGTCGCTCTGGCGGGCGTGGCCGCCGCGGCCGGGGTGCCGGCCGCGGAGTTGCGCCGGGCGGCGATGCTCGAGGGCTCCCTGCCCCGGGTGGCGGCCGCCGCCCTCACCGGTGGGGCGGCGGCCCTGCGCGAGGTGACCCTGCGCGTGGGGCGGCCCGTCCAGCCGATGCTGGCGAACTCCGCGAAATCGGTGTCCGAGGCCCTGGCCGCGCTCGGGCCGTGCGCGGTGGAGGAGAAGCTCGACGGCATCCGGGTGCAGGTCCACCGTGAGGGGGACGAGGTCCGCGTGTACACGCGCTCCCTCGACGAGATCACCGACCGGCTGCCGGAGGTGGCCGAACTGGCCCGGTCACTGCCCGGCGAGCGGTTCATCCTCGACGGGGAGGTCATCGGACGGTCCGCGGCGGACGGGCGGCCCGTGCCCTTCCAGGAGGTGGCGAGCCGGGTCGGCTCCCGGACCGACGTCGAGGCCGCCCGCCGGGTCCTCCCGGTCGTCCCCTTCTTCTTCGACGTGCTGGCGGCGGGTGACGACGTACTCCTCGACCTGCCGGTGCGCGACCGGTACGAGGCGCTGGCGGCTCTGGTGCCCGAGGAGTCCCGGGTGCGGCGCCTCGTGGTCGAGGACCCGGCGGCGCAGGGCGCCGAGGCGGAGGAGTTCTGGACCGAGACGCTGCGCCGGGGCCACGAGGGGGTCATGGCCAAGGCCCTCGACTCCACCTACGCGGCCGGCCGGCGCGGCAAACACTGGCTCAAGGTGAAACCGGTGCACACCCTGGACCTGGTGGTGCTCGCCGTCGAACGGGGGAACGGCCGGCGCACCGGCCTGCTGTCCAACCTGCACCTGGGCGCCCGGACCGCCGACGGGTCGTTCGCCATGCTCGGCAAGACCTTCAAGGGACTCACCGACGAGATGCTGCGCTGGCAGACCGAGCGGCTCGGCGAGCTGGCGGTCGAGGACGACGGGTACACCCTTCGGGTCCGTCCCGAACTGGTCGTGGAGATCGCCTACGACGGCCTGCAGCGCTCCCCGCGCTACCCGGCCGGCGTCGCCCTGCGCTTCGCGCGGGTCCTGCGCCACCGGCCCGACAAGCGGGCCGAGGAGGCGGACACGGTCGAGACGGTGCTCGCCTGGTTCGGCCCGGACCCCGCGGCCGGAGGAGGACCGGGCCGGTCCTCCTGAGGCGAAGGCCCCGGCTCCGGCGTGCACCCGAGGCGAGGGTTTTGCCTCAGAGGCAAGGCGGATTGCCACCGAGGTAATTGTCTGGCTCAATCGGGGCATGACAACCGGTCCTGCTCCCGGCCCCGCAGACGCGGCCGGCTTCGACACCGACGGCCTGTCCGACGGCCCCGACAGCGGCGTCGAGCTCCCCACCGTGGCCCCGCAGCTCCGTGAGCTGCGCCGCCGGGCCGGTCTCACCCTGGAGGCCGCCGCCGCGCGGGCCCGGCTCTCGCCCGCGCACCTGTCGCGGCTGGAGACCGGCCGGCGCCAGCCCTCGCTCCCGCTGCTGCTCGGTCTGGCCCGCACCTACGGTACGACCGTCTCGGAGCTGCTGGGGGAGACCCCGGCCGTCGCCGATCCCATCGTACGGGCCGGAGGGCCGGGGGCCCGCGAGGCCGACGGCTGGACGTACTGGCAGGCCGGCGGCTCGGGCCGCGGGATGCAGGCGCTGCGCGTGCACGTCCCCTACGGCCGGAGCCAGGGCGAGCTGGTCCGCGTACATCCCGGGGAGGAGTGGCTGTACGTCCTGCAGGGGCGGCTGCGGCTGCACCTCGGGGAGAGCGAACACCTGCTGGAACCGGGGGACAGCGCGCACTTCGACTCGCTCACCGCGCACCGGATCGGCGCGGCCTCGTCCGCCGGCGCGGACCTGCTGTTCGTCCACACCCTGCTGCAGAGCAGTCTCGCCGGGCTGTGCCTCGGCGCGGGCACCACCACCACGCACCACCCGTAGCCGACCGACGGCCGACACACCACCCGTAGCCACCCGACGGCCGACACGACCGACAGCCGAGGAGTCCCACCCATGTCCCAGACGGAGCAGCAGTCCCAGACGGAGCAGCAGTCCCCGACCTCCCAGGCCCCGGCCGCAGAACGGCCGACGACCGTCCGCAAGCGCTTCGAGTCGAAGTTCCCGCGCGGTCTGGTCATCCGGCTCATTGCCTACTTGTTCGTAGGCCATCTCTTCGCGTTCTTCGTCTACTTGCTCTTCGTCCTCGGCGGCCAGAACCAGTGAGGCCGGGCCCGAAGTTTCCGCTCGCGGCTCTAGGAACCTGCAAGTCTTGAAGTTACCCTCCGCGCATGATTTCCACGGTTGTCTGGGGTACCGGCAACGTCGGCCGTTTGGCCATCCGTGCCGTAGAAGCCCATCCGGCGCTGAAACTGGGGGCCGTCATCGTCCACGATCCCGGCAAGGTCGGCCGCGACGCCGGTGAACTCGGCGAACTGGACTACGAAGTCGGGGTACCGGCCACCGACGACATCGAGGCGGTGCTCGCCGCACGTCCGCGGGCCGTCGTCTACGCGGCCTCGGGCGACATCCGCCCCGACGACGCGCTGGCCGACATCACGCGGGCGATCCGCTCCGGGGCGGTCGTCGTCAGCCCCGCCCTCTACCCGCTCTACGACTACCGCAGCGCACCACCGGAGTTCCTCGATCCGGTGACCGCGGCGGTCGCGGAGGGCGGCGGTTCGCTCTTCGCCTCGGGCGTCGACCCCGGCTGGGGCAACGACGTGCTCCCGCTCCTGCTCAGCGGACTCGGTACCAGGATCGACGTCATCCGCTGCCAGGAGATATTCGACTACTCCACCTACGACCAGCCGGACTCGGTCCGCCTCCTCGTCGGCATGGGCCAGCCCATGGACTTCGAGCCGATGATGCTGATGCCGTCCGTCCCGACCATGGTGTGGGGCGGTCAGATACGGATGATGGCCCGCGCGCTCGGGGTCGAACTCGACGACATCCGCGAGACGGTGGACCGCCGGGCCCTCGACGCCACCGTCACCACCCGGACGATGGGCGCGTTCGAGGCCGGCACGCAGGGCGCCATCCGCTTCGAGGTGCAGGGCATCGTGGAGGGCGAACCGCGCATCGTCATCGAGCACGTCACCCGCATCCACGCCTCCTGTGCCCCCGACTGGCCGTCCCCGCCCGACGGCGGGGACGGCGCGCACCGGGTCGTCATCGAGGGCCGCCCGCGCATCGAGGTCACCATCGAGGCCACGGACGAGGGCGAGAACCGCTCCGCGGGCGGGAACGCCACCGCCGTCGGCCGGCTGGTCGGCGCCATCGACTGGCTGGTGGAGGCCGCACCGGGTCTCTACGACGCCCTGGACGTCCCCCTGCGCCCCGCCATCGGCAAACTCGGAAGGAAACAGTCATGAGGATCGACGTACCCGAAGGCCAGCACCCCATCGAGTACGTCTGGGGCGACCTGGTACCGGGCATCGGCATGGCCGCCGCCAACTTCTCGCTCTCGGTGTACGCCCACACCACTCTGGGGCTGCGGGAGTTCGAGGCCGCGCGGCTGCGCGTGGCGCAGATCAACGGGTGCGTCTTCTGCCTGGACTGGCGGACGGACCGCGACGGGGAGAAGGTCGAGGACGAGTTCCCCGAGGCCGTCACCGAGTGGCGCACCACGGACCGCTTCGACGAGCGCACCCGGCTGGCCGCGGAGTACGCGGAGCGGTACTGCCTCGACCACCACGGCCTGGACGAGGAGTTCTGGGCGCGGATGACGGCGCGCTACAGCCAGGTGGAGATCGTGGAGCTGACGATGAGCATCGGGTCCTGGCTGGCCTTCGGCCGCCTCAACCACGTGCTCGGCCTCGACAGCGTGTGCGTGCTCCCGGGCCACTGAGTCCGGGCGGGAGCCGGGCGGACACGGGTCCGGGGCCGTCGGTGGGTCGACGGCCCCGGGCCCTTGTCCTGTGTGCTGTTCGGTCGGTCGTTCCCTTGGTCCGCTGTGGCTGTTCCGCCCGAGGCCCTGTCCGGCGACGTGCCCGGCCGTGCCTACAGGTCGGTGGCGATGATCTTCTCGATGTTGCGCTCGGCGAGGGCGGTGATGGTGACGAACGGGTTGACGCTGGTGTTGCCCGGGATGAGCGCGCCGTCGATGACGTACAGGCCGGTGTAGCCGTGCAGGCGGCCGTAGTTGTCGGTGGCCTTGTTCAGGATCGCGCCGCCGAGCGGGTGGTAGGTGAGGTGGTCGCCCCAGATCTTGTTGGTGCCGAAGAGGTCCGTCCGGTAGATCGTCCCCTCCTTGGAGTTGATCTTGTCGAAGATGGTCTTGGCCATGTCGATGGACGGCTGCTTCCAGGCCGTCTGCCAGTTCAGCTCGACCGCGCCCGAGGCCGCGTTGTACGTGAACTGCGCGCGGTGCGGGTTCTTCGTGATGGACAGGTAGAACGAGGCGTACGTCTCGATGCCGGTCGGCAGCGGGGCCACCTCGGCGAAGGCGCCGCCCGCGTCCCAGTTGTCGATGCCGCCACAGGGGATGGACGCCTGCACCTTGCCGGTCGCGTCCCACATGTGGTTGGCCCGGCCGCACATGACGTTGCCGTTGTCGCCCCAGCCCTGGCCGATCTCGCTGTTGAGCTGGGGCAGCGCGCCCGTGGCCTTGAGCCGGACGAGCAGCTTGCTGGTGCCCACGCTGCCGGCCGCGAAGAAGACCTTGTCGGCGCGGACGGTCTTGGTGCCGACCGTGTCCCCGGTGGTGTTGATCTGGTCGATGACCACGGTGTACCCGCCGGCGGCGGCCGGGGAGACCGAGGTCACCTTGTGCAGGGGGGAGATGGTGACCCTGCCGGTGGCCTTGGCCTGGGCGAGGTAGGTCTGCTGCAGCGACTTCTTGCCGGCGTTGTTGCCGTAGAGGATCTCGCCGGCCACGGCGGACTTCGGTACGGTGCCGGCCGACTCCTGCTCCATGTAGTCCCAGTCGTACACGTCGGGGACGAAGACGAACGGGAATCCGGCGCGCTGCGCGTGCTTGCGGCCGACGCGGGCGAACTGGTAGCAGTCGACGGTGTCGAACCAGGCCGGGTCGATCAGGCCGACCCCGAGGCCCGCGTTGGCGCGCGGGTAGTAGGTGCTGTACATCTCCTCCGCGTCCACGGACGGGAGGACCGCCGCGAAGTTGGAGCGCTTCGGGGTGACCGCCATGCCGCCGTTGACCAGGGACCCGCCGCCGACGCCGCGGCCCTGGTAGACGATGATCCCGCCCATTTCCTCGGCGTCCAGGATGCCGGTGTAGCGCGGGACGTTCTTGTCGATGGGGAAGCCCAGGAAGTTGCTCAGCGGCGCCTTGGTCCTGGTCCGGAGCCAGTAGGCCCGGTAGTCCGGAGCGGTCGTGTTGCAGAAGATCTTGCCGTCCGAGCCGGGGGTGTCCCAGGCCATGCCCATCTCGATCATGTGGACGTCCACGCCGGCCTGGGCGAGCCGCAGGGCGGCGACGGAACCGCCGTACCCGGTACCGATCACCAGGGCCGGTACGTGGGCCCCGTTGTCGATGGGCCCGGCGGCGGCCGTGTCGGCCGCGGCGGCCTGTGCCTGGGTCGGGGCGATCTGGCCCGCAAGGGCCATGGCCCCGAGAATGGAACCAGTTCTACCCAGAAACCCGCGACGCGAGACTCCGTTGGAGCTCGTTTTATGCAGGCCTTTGTCGGTCATGTGACCTTCCTCACGCTAGGCTGAATGAGAACGAGTTCTACTGCCGAGCGCATGCGAAGTCACTAGATATGCCGGGGTATCTTTGGCCGATCATGGTCTTGGAGGCGCCGTCGCCGGGCCCGCGTCACGGCTCCGAAGGTCCCAGCGGGTACTGGGAACGACGACCGACCGTGCACGCGCGATGGCCGGGGAGTGACGGCGGCGCGGGGGAGTGCCGCGGGGGCCGGTCGGGCCGGGCGGTCCGTGCTCCCCCGAATCCGGCACGTCAGAAGTCGAACGCGTGACGGCGCCGCCCGCGGTCCCGGACGGCGGCGGATCTTGGGGGACGCGGCCACTCCGTCATGGCTGTGTCCTGCGGGGCCCGCGGTCGAAAAGCGGCGAACCGCAGCGTGGCCCCATGATCCGGCCGGACATCTTTTTACCTTCGCCGAGCGGGCCCGTTCGCGGCCCGTACCGGTGTCACAGGCCCGGTGATCTCCCTCCGAGCGTCTTGCGTACACAAGGGGAAGCCTCCGGGCGGCCGGTCCAGACCAGGATCAGGGCCGAGGCGGCGGCCGCGAAGGCGCACCAGGTGGAGGCGAATTCCAGCCTCCACAGCGCCGCGCAGACCAGCGCCCCGGCCGCCAGGAGCGCGCCGAGACGGCGGAGCCCGCGGTCGGCGGACATCCCCAACACCCTCACCTGCGACGACCGCCCGCCGGTCGTGGCGCCGCCCGCACCCAGCCCCTGGTAGGGCCGCCGGGGCAGCCCCGGTTCACCGCTGCGCCACTCCCGGGGGTTCGAGTGGCGGAGCGGTCACCGCGCAGTTGGTACGGCACTGCGGGTGACACGCCCCGGGCGCGGGGGAGCGTACGGTGGCCCACGCCAGGACGGCGCCCACCACGAGCACCCCCGCGCACCAGGGCATCGCCCGCCCGAACGCGGCGTCGAAGGCGTCGGCCGAGAGGTACGACTCGGGGCCCATCCCGGCGAGCAGGGGCAGGCCGGCCACCGCGAGGAGTCCGGCGGCGCGCGCGGCGGCGTTGTTGATTCCGCTGGCCAGGCCGGCCCTGCCCGGGTCCACCGAGGCCAGGACGGCCGCCGTCAGCGGAGCCACCAAGGTCACCATGCCCATGCCCAGTACGAGCAGCGCGGGCAGCACGTCCCGCACGTACGAGGCGTCCTCGCCGACCCGCAGCATCAGCAGCATCCCCGCCGCGCACAGCAGCGGCCCCACCGTCAGCGGGATCCGTGGCCCGATGCGCTCGCCGAGCTCCGCGGACCGGGCCGACAACAGCAGCATCAGGGCGGTGGTGGGCAGCAGCGCGGCGCCGGAGGCGAGGGCGGAGTAGCCGGAGACCACCTGGAGCTGGAGCACGACCAGGAAGAAGAACCCGCCGAAGGCGGCGTACACGCACAAGGTGACCAGGTTGACGGCCGTGAACTGGCGCGAGGCGAAGATGTCCGGCGGCACCATCGCGTTGTCCCGCCGCCGCTCGACGTAGACGAAGGCGCCGGCCAGCAGGACGCCCGCGACGCCGGAAGCCAGGACGAGCGGGGAGCCGGACCGGGCCTCGATCAGGGCGTAGGTGATCAGGGCGAGCGATGTCGCGGCGAGGACGGCCCCGGCGATGTCGAAGCCCCCGCGCGCCTGCGGATCCCGGGACTCCGGTACGTGCCGCAGGGCGATCGGGACGCACAGCGCGGCCACCGGCACGTTCAGCAGGAACACCCAGCGCCAGCCCGGGCCGTCCACCAGCCAGCCGCCCAGGAACGGCCCCACGGCCGCGCCCACCCCGCCGAAACCCGACCACAGCCCCACCGCGCGGGCCCGGTCGGCCGGGTGGATCGAGCCCTGGATCAGGGCGAGGGAACCGGGCGTCAGCAGCGCGCCGCCGATGCCCTGGAGGGCGCGGGCGGCGATGAGCACCCCGGCGTTCGGCGCGATCCCGCACAGCAGCGAGCCCACGGCGAACCACACCACCCCGAGCACGAAGATCCGGCGCCGCCCGAACCGGTCGCCGAGCGCCCCGCCGACCAGGATCAGCCCGGCGAGGGTCAGCAGATAGGCGTTGACGGTCCACTGCAGCACGGCCAGATCGGCGTCGAGGTCCTGCCCGATGCGGGGCAGGGCGACGTTGACCACGGTCGAGTCGAGCAGCGCCATCCCGGACCCGAGCACGGTGGTCAGCACGATCCACCGGCCGCGCGGGGTACCGAGCCGCACACCGGGGGACGGCGGGGCGAGGGCGGGGTCGGTCATTCCCCCAGGCTGGACCGCGCGGCCCCGAAAGGCCACCGGGCGGTCGCGAGCGCAGGTCCCGGTTCGGCTCATTAGGCCCTCTTGTATTGCACATGACAGCACCCGCACCATGACCCGCGCACGTCACGCACACCCTTTCCGCACGACCTGCACACGGCGTACGAGGAGACCACACGTGGCACAGACCGACAGCCGGCGATCTTCGAGATCGCGATTACGCTTCCTGCGCACGGGGCTGGCCGCCCTCGGCGCGATCCTGCTCCTCCCCCTCGGCGCGGGCGTCGCCGCGGCCGCCCCGGACCCCGCCCCCGGCCCGGGAGCGGCCGAGCGCAAGATCGAACCGAGTCTCCGTGCCCAGCTCGACGGTTCCGCGAAGGCCGTCTTCTGGGTCTACCTCGACAGCGCCGCCGACCTCACCGCCGCGGGCAGGCAGCAGACCCGCGCCGCGAAGGCCGAGACGGTGCTGCGGCTCAAGAAGGACCACGCGGCGCGCAGCCAGACCGAGGTGATCAAGGCCCTGGACGGCGCGCAGGCCGAGTACACCTCGTACTGGATCGTGAACGCGGTCCGCGTCGTCGGCACGGAGAAGCTCGCCGGAGCCCTCGCCCAGCGGCCCGAGGTCTCCCGGATCGACGCCGACGACAAGGTCGAGCTCCCCAAGCCCGCCGACGGCAAGCGGGAGAAGGCGTCCGCCGACGCCGTCGAGTGGAACATCGACCGCGTCAAGGCACCTCAGGTATGGGACCAGCTGGGCGTGCGCGGCGAAGGCATCGTCGTCGCCAACATCGACAGCGGCGTGGACTACACGCACCCGGCCGTGGCCGGCCAGTACCGCGGCAAGAGCGCGGACGGCGCCTACGACCACAACTACAACTGGTTCGACCCGGCCGGCGTGTGCCCCGGCTCCGCCCCGTGCGACAACAACGACCACGGAACGCACACCATGGGCACCATGGTCGGCGACGACGGCGGCGCCAACCGGATCGGCGTCGCCCCGGGCGCCCGGTGGATCGCCGCGAAGGGCTGCGAGACGACCTCCTGCTCCGAGGCCTCGCTGCTCGCCGCCGGCCAGTGGATCGTCGCGCCGACCGACCTGCACGGGCAGAACCCCCGTCCCGACCTCGCCCCGCACGTCGTCAACAACTCCTGGGGCGGCACGGGCGGCGACACCTGGTACCAGGAGATCGTCGACACCTGGCGCGCCGCCGGCATCTTCCCCGCCTTCTCCAACGGCAACTCCGGCCCCGGCTGCACCACCAGCGGCTCGCCCGGCGACTACGCGAGCTCCTACAGCTCCGGCGCCTTCGACATCAACGGCGCGATCGCGTCGTTCTCCTCCCGCGGCGCGGGCCCCGGCGGAATCCTCAAGCCGAACATCGCCGCCCCCGGCGTGAACGTGCGCTCCTCCGTTCCCGGCGGCGGATACGAGTCCTTCTCCGGCACCTCCATGGCCTCCCCGCACACGGCCGCGACCGTGGCCCTGCTCTGGTCGGCCGCGCCCGCGCTCGTGGGCGACATCGCGCAGACCGAGGCGCTCCTGGACGGCACCGCCCTGGACACCGACAGCAGTCAGTGCGGCGGCACCACCGCCGACAACAACGTCTTCGGCGAGGGCAAGCTCGACGCGCTCGCCGCCGTCACCGCCGCCCCGCGCGGCGCGGTCGGCGCCCTCGGCGGCACCGTCCGCGCGGGCGGGCAGCCGCTCGCCGGCGTGAGGGTCTTCGCGGACGGCCCGATCGACCGTACGGCGACCACCGCGGCCGACGGCACGTACCGTTTCCCCGCCCTGTCGGTGGGCGAGTACGCGCTGACCGCCTCGAAGTTCGGCTACGGGCCGCAGACCGCGACCGTGGCCGTCACCGAGAACGCCACCGCCACCGGCGACCTCGCCCTCACCGAGGCGGCCTCCGGGAAGCTCACCGGCACGGTCTCCTCGGCCGCGGGCCCGCTGGCCGGAGCCGCCGTCACCGTCGCGGACACCCCGGTCACCGCGACCACCGACGCGCAGGGCCGCTTCGAGGTCACCCTGCCGCACGGCACGTACGACGTGAGCGCCACCCACTCCTCCCGCTGCCTCACCGGCGGCACGGCCAAGGTCACCGTCGCCGGGGACACCACCGTCGCGGTGGACCTCCCCGAACGCACCGACGGCTACGGCTACGCCTGCGCGACCGCGAGCGGTGACCCGTACCGCGCGGGCGACCGCCAGCTCGCGCTGACCGGTGACAACACCACCGAACGCGTCGACCTGCCCTTCCCGCTGCCGCTGTACGGCAAGACGTACGGGCAGGCCTGGATCGGCACCAACGGCACCGTCAGCTTCGGCGGCAACAACACCGCCGACGTCAACGGGGACATCCCGAGCTCGGCCACGCCCAACGCGGCGCTGTACCCCTTCTGGGACGACCTGGTCGTCGGCGCCGCGGGCAGCGGATCCGGCGTCTTCACCGCGGTCACCGGAACGGCGCCGCACCGGCAGTACGTGATCGAATGGCGCGAGGTGTCGCACTGGTCGGCGCAGGCCGACCGGTTCTCCTTCTCCGCGGCCATCGGCGAGGACGGCACCGTGCGGTACTCCTACAAGGGGACCGGCGGCACCGGCATCAAGGGCGGGTCCACGGCCACGGTCGGAGTGGAGAACGCGACCGGCACCGGCGCGTACCGCTACTCCTTCAACACGGCCGTCATCACGGACGGGCTGTCCATCGCCTTCCGCACCACCAAGAGCGGTGTGGTGGCGGGCCGGGTGCTCGACGCGAACGACGGCAACGGCGTCGCCGGAGCCACGGTGACCGTCGGCACGGGTGCCACGGCCGTCTCGGCCGTCACCGCGGCCGACGGCGCCTACGTGGTCCAGAGCCCGTCGGGAGCGCGGGAACTCACGCTGACCGCCGCGCAGTACGAGACGGCGGCGGCCACCGTGGACGTCAAGGCGGCCGACGTCACGCCGGTGACCCGCTCCCTGCGCACCGGCAAGGTGACGGCCGCGAAACCGGCGGTGGAGATCGTCCTCCCGCCGGGCCAGAAGCGGACGCGGACCCTGGACCTCGCCAACCCGGGCCTCGGCACGGCCTTCGGGGTGGCCGAGGACGCGGGCTGGCTGACCGTCACCCCGGGCGCGGGGGACCTCCCGACGGGCGGGAAGGCCTCGCTCACGCTCTCGGTGGACAGCGCGGGCCTGACCCCGGGCACCGTCCTCACGGCCGACCTGAAGATCACATCGGTCAGCGGCCGCACCCCGGTGCTCACCGTTCCCGTCAAGCTCGTGGTCCCGCGCTACCAGGCTGCCGTGGACGCGGGCTCCACCGGCGCGAGCACGGACTCCCTGGGCGACGGCTGGTCCCCGGACCGCAAGTACACCCAGGGCTCCTACGGGTACCAGGGCAGCGGCTCGGTCCAGTCCACCAACCGCACCATCGCGGGCACGGACGACCAGCGGCTGCTGCGCAACGCCCGTGAGGGCATGTACGAGTACCGCTTCGACAACGTCCCGAACGGCACCTACACCGTGGAACTGGGCTTCGCGGAGCTCTCCTCCACCAAGCCGGACAAGCGCGTCTTCGACGTCCTGGCGGAGGGCGCCCTGGTGCTGCCGTCCCTGGACATCTCCCTGGAGGCGGGCCCGTACACGGCCCTGACCCGCACGTACACGGTCACGGTCACGGACGGAGTCCTCAACGTCCGCTTCGTCGCCCACAGCGGATACGGCAAACCCCTGCTGAACACCCTGCGCGTGACGGACCGCCCCGACAAGAGCTGACCCCGGCGGTGGTCCGAGGGGCGGGGCGCCTGCGGGCGCCCCGCCCTTCGCGCGTCGTCCCCCGGCCCGCCCCGGGGCAGGCCGGGCAGGCCGGGCGAGGCGGGCCGCGGAGGCCAGCACGGGCAGCACGGGTCAGCGGAGGAACGCACGGTCGCGGGCGGCGAAGAGCCCCTCGGGCACGGCGAAGCCGTCCGGTCGTACGGTCGCCAGCCCGCGCGAGCGCGCCGTGTCCCGGAGCCGGACGGCGGACGCGGTGAGGCGGGGCGGGAGCAGCAGGGGCATGGGGTGATCCTGTCGAACGCGGTGGCCGGGCGTCATCCGGATTCCGCGGCCTCAGCTCCGGCGGTACTGGTCCACGACGATCGTGACCGGGCCGTCGGCGGAGGCCTCGACCGGCTTCACGAGCGCGAGCTCGCCGCGGTCCGGGCCGCGCACGCAGAACGGCCGCGCCTTCGCGGGGCCGTCGAAGGGCAGGGCGGCGGCCGGTCGCGTCTCGAGGCCGCGAAGGCAGTCGGCCACCGTCAGCTCCCCGGTGTCGGCCACGAAGGCGTCCGAGTCCGCGGAGGGCAGGAACGCCCTCCCGTCGCGCGCCAGGTACCAGGTGGCCGTCTCCGCGGGCACCACCTTTCCGGCCTTCAGGTCGAACTCGTAGTGGGAGTCGGGGGCGGTGAGCTCGGCTCCGGTATAGCCGGGCAGATAGCCGGCGGTGGGTGGAGCCGTGGCAGAGGGCGCCGGTGCGGAGGGCGTGGGGGGTGGGGGCGGGGGCGGCCCCGGCGGCGGGGCTCGCGTCGGCGGGCGCCCCCTTCCCCACGGGGTCGTCCAGGTAGTACACCGCTCCGGCACAGACCAGCACGGTGGCGGCCACCACCAGGGCCGCGGTGGGCAGGCGGCGCCGCCCCCGCGCGGCCGCACGGCGGCCGGGGCCCGGACCGGGAGGGGGGACGGGGGAGGGGACGGGGCGGAGAACGGGGTCCGGGGTGGGGCCGGGGGTGAGGCCGGGGCCGGGGCCGGGGTCGGGGTCGGGGGCGGCGGCCTTCGCGGACCCCGGAGACCCGGGCGTCATCCCGGCCGGGGCCGTGGGGGCCCAGCCGTTCGGAACCGGGGCCGTCGGGGGCGGGGCGCCGACCTCTTCCCGGACCGGGCCCGGCAGCCAGCCGTCGGTGAACTCCGGCCGCGGGCCCACCACGGGGTGCGCGTGCGCGCACGCGATGAGTTCGGCGGCCGTGGGGCGGTCCCCGGGATGTTTGGCGAGGCACCAGGAGATCAGGTCGTGCAGTTCGGGGGGCACGTGGGTGAGGTCCGCGGGCTCGTGGACGACCCGGTACAGGGTGCCGGACTCCGGCCCGCTCCCGAAGGGCGGGACACCGCCCGCCACGTACCCGGCCAGCGTCCCGAGCGCGAAGACATCGGTGGCCGGTGTGGTCCGGAGGCCCAGCGCCTGCTCGGGCGCCATGAACGCCGCGGTGCCGATCCGCAGGCCCGTTCCCGTGAGGGCGGCGGCGTCGGCCGCGCGCGCGATGCCGAAGTCGATCACCCGGGGGCCGTCCGCCGCGAGCAGTACGTTGGCCGGCTTGAGGTCGCGATGGACGATGCCCGCCCCGTGGATGGCCTGGAGGGCCTCGGCGATGCCCGCGACGAGCAGCAGGACCGTGCGCACCAGCAGGGGTCCGTGCCGCCGCACCACCTCGTGCAGCGAGGGGCCGGGCACGTAGGCCGTGGCGAGCCACGGCGTGCGGTCGTCGACCCCGGAGTCGACCACCTGGGCCGTGAACAGGCCGTGGATCCGGCGGGCACTGGCCACTTCCCGGGCGAAGCGCTCGCGGAACTCGGGATCCGCGGCGAACTCCGCGCGGACGGCCTTCAGCGCGATGGGACGGCCCCCGGGCGTGTGCGCCAGGTAGACCACCCCCATGCCCCCCGAGCCGAGACGCGCGTGCAGTCGGTAGCCACCGATCTCGTAGGGGTCGTCGGCGGACAGCGGCGAGGGGGCGGGATCTGCGCCGGGGTGCTGCACGGACATGCGGTGGCTCTTTCAACGATGCGGCAATGACCTTCGCGCATCGTGTCGCTAACTGAAGTTTCAGTCAATGTGCGGGAGAGGTGGACGGGCGTTCTCGGAGCCGGGCCCGGAAGGGCTGGGAGGAGTCAGCGGGTGCGGTTCAGGGCGGTCCCGTGCCCGCCTCCTCGGCAGACAAGTTGACTGAATATTCAGTCAGTGCCACAGTGACGACACGTGGCCGCACCGCTTCACCCGCATATCAGCCGTTCGCGTCCCCAGCGCGCACCCTTGTACCAGGGGCGCGGCGCCGGGCCCGTCGGACGTGCCACGCCCCCGCGCCTGTCCTGGCCGGACCCACCTCGCCGGCCAGTCCACGATCGGAGCCTGCCGTGTCCCACCTTCCGCCCACCCGCCGGGCCGCCCTCGGCACGTTCGCCGGCCTCGGCGCCCTCGCCCTCGGAGCCGCCGCCTGCGGCACCTCCGGGACGGCCGGCCGGTCCAGTGCCCCCGCCGGCTCCCCCAGCCCGACCCCGGCGGCCGGCGCGCGCCGGCTGGGAGCCGAGTGGGAGAGCCACACCCGCACCTTCATGGCCTGGCCCGCGCTGGACGCGGTGTGGATGGAGGACCTGCGCCCCGTCCGCGAGGACATCGCGCGGATCGCCCGGGCCGTCGGGGAGTACGAGGCCGTCGTGATGATGGCCCGGCCCGAGCAGGCGGACGCGGCGCAGCGGGCCGCCGGCTCCCAGGTCGAGGTCATCCCGCTCGCCGTGGACGACCTCTGGGCCCGCGACATCGTCCCCGTCTTCGTCGAGGAGGGTGGCAAGGCCGTCGGCGTCGACTTCAACTTCAACGGCTGGGGCGGCAAGCAGGAGCACGAGAACGACGCGGCGGTCGGCCGCACCCTGCTCCAGAAGTACGGCGTTCCCCGGGTCCAGGCTCCGCTGGTGGCCGAGGGCGGCTCCTTCGAGACGGACGGCGAGGGCACCCTTCTGGTCACCGAGAGCTCGATCGTCAACGACAACCGCAACCGCGGCAAGAACCGGGACGTGATCGAGGCGGAGCTCAAGCAGACCCTGGGTGTCGAGAAGGTGGTGTGGCTGGCGGGCGTGCGAGGTCAGGACATCACGGACGCCCACGTGGACAGCCTCGTACGGTTCACGGCGCCCGGTGTCGTCCTGCTGGACCGCGCGTCCCCGGGCACCCCGCCGGACTCCTGGTCGCGCTCCGCCGACCAGGCGAAATCGGTCCTGTCGAAGGCGACCGACGCCCGCGGCCGGCGCTTCGAGATCATCGACCTGCCCCAGCCCGACCTGGACAGGATCACGGGCAGGGGCGACGACTTCGTGTCGACCTACGCCAACTTCTACGTCGCCAACGGCGCCGTCTTCATGCCCCTCTTCGGGGACCGCAAGGCCGACGACCGGGCCCGGGGCATCCTGCGGGAGCACTTCCCCCAGCGGGAGGTCGTGCCGGTCGCCATCGATACGATCGCCTCGGGCGGCGGCGGCATCCACTGCTCGACCCACGACCAGCCCGGCAAGCCCGCTGCCTGACCGCACGTGCTCCGCGGTCCGCTCGCCTTCCTCGCCTTCCTCACCTTCCTTGCCTCCCGCTACTCCCGGACTTTCCTGGCCTGTGGCCCTCCCCGCCGGCTTCGCACCCGGGGGAGCCCGTCCTGAGCCGGCCGTCGGCACCGCGCGCGAGCGGGGCATTCGGGTGGCGGGCGGTGACCGGCCCGAGCGGGACGCGCGGGAGGGCAGGGGGCGCCGTACCGTGGCTGTCCATGATGCTCCAGAGCGACCGGGCCGGGCAGGCCGAGCACGGCGGGCCGACCGCACCCCCCGCGTCGGCCGGGCCCACCGCGCTCGAGCCCCCCGTGCCGCAGTTGCCGCCCGGAGCGCACGGTCCGGCCGGGGGCGCCGCCCGGATCCGGGCGGCCGTGCGGGCCATCGACCCCGGGGCCGCATGGGCGGTCGGTGGTCCCGACGGCCCGGACGGGCCGGACACGGTGGTCGAAGGGGACGGAGCCGCGGCCGGGCTGCTCTCGGCCGAGCCGGGCGTCCGGCCCGGAGCCGAAGCCGGAGCCGCAGCCGGAGCCGAGCCCGCAGCCGCAGCCCCGGCCCCGGCAGCCGTGCTCGACGTCGGCGGCCTGGCGGCCGTGCTGGCGCTCTGGCCGGTGATCGGGATCCTCGTGGACGCCGGCGAGCTGAGCCTGCACACCCCGCTCACCGCGTACGGGGCGGGTCAGGGGCTGCCCGCCGGAACCACCGCGCACCATGTGCTCACCCACGGCTCAGGGCTGCCGCCCGCCCTCGTCGGGCTCGCCGAGCGCTTGTGCGGCGGCCCCCTCGCCGAGTTCGCCGCGGACCGGATCTGGGGCCCCCTCGGCATGACCCGGACCCGCTTCGCCGCCGACGGAACCCTGCACGCGCCCGTCGCCGACCTCGCCCGGTTCCTGAGTCACCTCCTCGCCCCGGCGGACGGGCCCGTCAGTCGCGCCTGGACCGCCGAATCGCTCCGTATCCGCACCGGCGAGCTCCTTCCCGCCCGCGGCCTCCTCTGGCACCCGGCCCCGCACGGAGCCTGGTCCCACGGCGAGGGCCCGGCCGTATGGGTCTCACCGCGTCGGCAGCGTTGGGCCGCCCTCGTCCCGACGGTCCCGTCGGCTCCGCTCCGTACCGCCTTCCGCGATGCGGCATTCGCCTGAACTGCCCACCGGTACAAGGCTGTTGTATTCTCGGCGGGCCATGAGGAGAACCAGTCGGCGCGACCGCGAGGTGCCCGGTCCGCAGAGCCCCTGGGACGAGATCGTCCCCGGCCTCTGGATGGGCGGCCACCACTGGACCGACCCGGCGGGGGAGCTGTGGCCGGTCGTCGTCGGGGCCGAGTTCGATCTCGTGATCAGCCTCTTCACCCGACCGGGCCATGGTCCCGACCCGTACGTGGAGCACCTGGTCGGCGAAATGCCCGACGCCCCGCTCACGGGCGCGCAGCTCCGTACCGTCCAACGGCTCGCGGGCGCGGCCCGCGCCGCGCTCGACTCCGGACGGACGATCCTGGTCCGCTGCCATTCCGGCTACAACCGGTCCGGCCTCGTCGTGGCCCAGTGCCTCGTCGACGGCGGTCTCGCGCCGGACGACGCCATCGGCCTCGTCCGCCACAAGCGCTCGCCGTGGGCCCTGCACAACGGGTCCTTCACCGCCTACCTCGCCTCCGGACTGGACGTCGCGGCGCTGCTCGCCGGCCTGGACCCCACATCCGAGTCCGATCCGCTCCCGTAGTCCTCGCACCTCCCCGAAGCGCGGACCCGGGGTGATCGACGTACGGTGAGCGCGAGATCACCGACCGCACGGGTCGTCTCTTTCGGATCTTGTCGGTCGAGCCGCGGGGTCCGGTCCCAGGAGACGGCCCCGTCCCCGGCTGCGCGGAGGTACACGGATGCGTACGGTCCACGGGACCACCCTCGCTGTGCTCGCGCCCCGGGTCCGGGTTCAGGCCCGGGTGCCCGTCCGGGCCGATGTCCTGGCCGATGTCCCGGCTGATGTCCTGGCCCCGGTCAGGGCCGGTGCCCGGGGCCACGCCGCACGGCCCGTACCCCACCCGCTCGGACCACTCGCCGACGCGCTGGACCCACCGGGGATCCGGCTCCGGCCGACCCGTCGCTGAACCACCGGCCCGAACCGCCGGACCCCGCCCGCACCGCTGAGGCCTCGCCCCCCCCCGCGGGAACCCGCCCGCCCGGCCCGGTCGGTGCGTCCGGCCCCCCCGACCACCTGACCCCCCGACCACACGACCCCACGAGGAATCCATGTCCGACGCCGCGACCTCCGAGTTCACCGACCCGGACGCCGACCAACTGGGCGCCCTGTGCCGGGAGCTGGCCGACGCCGCCGACGCCGTCGGCGAAGCCGCCCGCTACGCCTCCCGCATGGCCCTCGGCTCCCGACTGCCGGTCACCGCCCTGGGCTTCGGCAGCCGCCGCCGCGCGGCCTGGCGTACGCTGCTGCGCGCCCTCACCGACCCGGCCGGACTCGGCTGGGCCCCCAGGGGCCGGGGAGTGGCACGGGCCGGCTGGCTCGCCGGAGTGTTCGCCGGCCGGGAGAGCCTCGCCGTCAGCCTCGCGGTGTGCGGGCTCAAGGGCCGGATCCGGGCGGCGAGTACGCGCAACCCCGCGCTGAGGGAGGACCCGGACGCGGCCGTGGTCCTGCGGGCCGTCGAGGAGGGCCGGCAGGCCGACGCGGTGCGGGAGTTCCGTGACCTCGTGCGCAGGCAGGGCGCCGGACCGGCCTTCGCGCTGCTGAACCCGTCCTTCGCCGACATCCTGGCCTGGAACGCGCTGACCGACGACAACCCCTTCAACGACCATGCCGGGTGGCAGGTCGCCACCGGCCGCGCCATGGCCGCCGAACCGCTCCTCGGGCTGGGCGCCGCCCTCCTCGCCTTCTTCGACCGGGGCCCGGCCTGCGCCGAACCGGAGACCGGCCTCCTCGCGGAGCTGGACACCACCGGCACCCCGGCCGGATACCTGCGCAACGCCGACCTGATCGCCACGGCCGCCGGAGCCGTCCTGCTCCAACGGGTCATCGTGGCCGACGGGACCGAGCGGTGCGTGGTCCAGCTCGCCGGTCCGCCTCGGGTACCCGGCCGCACGGAGGCCGCGTACGGGGCACACGAGGCACACGAGGCCCGTGAGGCCCACGAGGCCCACAAGGCGTACGCCCGCACGGTGGCCGCGACCGTGCGCCGCCTCGTCGCGTCCGGAACCGAACTCGCCCTGGTCGGACGGGGCGCGGGCGCTCGCGCGGCCGAACGGCTCTTCCTGAGCAGGGAGTTCACCACCGTCTACCCGGCCGCCCGACTCTGCTCCCGCCCCGAGTCCGGTCCCGAGCCGGATCTCGGGGGCCTGGCCGCCTTCCGGGGCCGGGTCACCGCCACCCACCTCACGGGCGTGCCGGGCCTTCCCGATGCCCTCCTCCCGGGGAGGGCGCGGTGAGGGAGCGCCCCGAACCCGCCCCCGCCGATGGCCTGCGCGCCCACTCGGCCGCCCTGCGCTCGCACGCCGATCGGCTCCGCCGCGCCGCCGGCGACCTGCGCTGGCAGGGCCCGCGGGCCGACGCCTTCCGTGCGGAAGTGGCCGTACTGGCCGACCGCTGCACCATCGCGGCGGGCGGCCTCGACCTCGCGGCGGCCCAGCTCGCCCACCGTGACCGTTGAGGGGATGCCCTGAGGCGCGGGGCCGGGGCGACGGCCAGACCGGCCACCGAGACGATGGTCTGGTGG
This sequence comes from Streptomyces sp. NPDC054961, assembly GCF_053609145.1. Classification (NCBI taxonomy): domain Bacteria; kingdom Bacillati; phylum Actinomycetota; class Actinomycetes; order Kitasatosporales; family Streptomycetaceae; genus Streptomyces; species Streptomyces sp. NPDC054961. The sequence goes on from NZ_JBSGWY010000001.1 coordinate 196,034, forward strand.
GTTGACGGGTCTGCGGGTCTACGGGTGTGCGGGGGTGCGGGGCAGCGCGGTCTAGGGGACAGCGCGGTTGACGGGGCGCCCCGCGGTCTACGCCGCCGGCGCGGGGAGGCCGCGCAGGGCGGCCAGCGCCCGTTCGGTGATCTCCTCCGGGGTTCCGGACACGTCGACGCGTACGCCGAGCTCGTCCGCCTGGAGCGGCTCGAGCGAGTCGAACTGCGAAGCCAGCAGCGTGGTGGGCATGAAGTGGCCCCTGCGCGCCGCCATGCGCTTCTCGATCAGCGGCCGTTCACCGGTGAGGTGGACGAACACGGTTCCCGGCGAGGCGGCGCGCAACCGGTCCCGGTAGACGCGCTTGAGCGCGGAGGCGGCCACGACCCCGCCGCTGCGGCCGGCCCGGTTGCGCATCCACTCGCCGATGGCGTCCAGCCAGGGCCACCGGTCGGTGTCGTCCAGGGGGGTGCCGGCCGACATCTTGGCGACGTTGGCCGCGGGGTGGAAGGCGTCGCCCTCCGCGTAGGGGAGGGCGAGTGCGTCGGCGAGCAGCCGGCCCACGGTCGTCTTGCCCGTCCCGGCCACGCCCATCACCACAATGACGCGCTCCACCGCGTACCTCGCTTTCCCGCCGCCGCCGTCGGCCCGCCCGACGCCAGGCTCCACTGAAACCCATTACGTAGTACTTATTCAAGATGGCTGCGCAAGAAATCACATCTTTTATCGCCTGGGTGTCACCGTACGCTTACGCCATGACCACTGAAGGCCCGGACGCCCCGGACGCCCCGGATATCCCGGACATCGCGGAGGGCCCGGAGGGTGCGGACGGAGGCCCGGCCGGCCGGGGAAGCCGGGGGCTCCACTCCCGCGTGCTCGACACCCTCGGCCTCGCGATCACGGCGGGGGAGCACCCGCCCGGCAGCGTCCTGCGCACGGACGAGATCGCCGAGCGCTTCGACGCCTCCCGCACCGTGGTCCGCGAGGTCGTCCGCGTCCTGGAATCGCTGCGCCTGGTCGAATCCCGCCGCCGGGTCGGAGTCACCGTCCGTCCCACGCCGGAGTGGAACGTCTACGACCTGCGGGTCATCCGCTGGCGCCTCGCCGGCACCGACCGCCCGCGCCAGCTGCGTTCCCTGACCGTGCTGCGCTCCGCCATCGAGCCGGTGGCGGCCGGGCTGGCGGCGACCCGGGCCACCCCGGAGCAGTGCGCCGAACTCACCGAGGCGGCCCTCGGCATGGTGCGCACCTCGCGCGGCCACCAGCTCGACGGGTACCTCCACCACGACATCGCCTTCCACCGGGTCGTCCTCAACGCCTCCGGGAACGAGATGTTCGCGCGGCTGGGCGACGTCGTCGCGGAGGTGCTGACCGGACGCACCGAGCACGCGGTGATGTTCCACGACCCCGACCCGGCCGCCGTCACCCTGCACGTGCGGGTCGCGGAGGCGGTACGGGAGGGGGACGCGGCCCGTGCGGAGGCGCTGACCCGGCAGATCGCGGTGGGCGCGCTGGACGAGTTGGACGTACTCGCCCCGTAGCCCCGCTCCCGCCGCGGCCGGGCCGCACCGGTGCGGCCGGGGCGGGGGCCGGCCGCCCGGGGCGGTGCGGGTCAGCTGCCGGGCGCGGTGCGCGCAGTGGTCTGCTGCACCGCCCAGCCGTTGCCGTCCGGGTCGCTGAAGTAGACGAAGGAGCCCCAGGGCATGTCCTCGATCTCGGTCACCTCGATCCCCCGGCCCTTGAGATCGGCGAAGGCCTCCTCGATGTCCGCGACCACGACCTGCAGATTGTCCAGGGAGCCGGGGGTCATCCGGGTCAGGCCCCTGCCGATCGCGATGGAACAGGCCGAGCCCGGTGGGGTCAGCTGGACGAACCGGATGTCCTCGCTGACGGTGACGTCATGGTCGGCGTGGAAACCGAGGCGTTCGTAGAAGGCCTTGGCCCGGTCGACGTCGGTGACCGGGACGGCGACCAGTTCCAGTTTGATGTCCATCGGCTGCTCCTCGTCGTGACCGCGGCGGACTGCCTGTCGGCATCATCCGCCGGACGCGGTCGGCGCGCCGCCCGGGACGGTGTCGGCGCGCGGCGTGTCGGCCGGTGAGAACTGCGTGCGGTACAGCTCCTCGTAGCGCCCGCCCGCCGCCAGCAGTTCGGTGTGGGTGCCGCGTTCCACGATCCGGCCCTCCTCCACCACCAGGATCAGGTCGGCGGCGTGCACCGTCGACAGCCGGTGGGCGATCACCACGGCGGTCCGGCCCGCGAGGGCCTCGCCGAGGGCCTCCTGGACCGCGGCCTCCGAGGTGGAGTCCAGATGGGCGGTGGCCTCGTCCAGAATCACCACCCGCTGCCTGGCCAGCAGCAGCCGGGCGATCGTCAGCCGCTGGCGCTCGCCGCCCGACAGCCGGTAGCCGCGCTCGCCGACGACCGTGTCGAGACCGTCCGGGAGGGAGGCCACGAGACCGTCCAGCCGCGAGCGGCGCAGGGCCTCCCAGATGTCCTCCTCCGCCGCGCCGGGGCGGGCGAGCAGCAGGTTGGCCCGTACCGACTCGTGGAAGAGGTGGCCGTCCTGCGTGACCATGCCCAGGGTTTCGCGGATGGAGTCGGCGGTGAGGTCCCGTACGTCGATCCCGGCGAGGCGGACCGCGCCCGCGTCGGCGTCGTACAGCCGGGGCAGCAGCTGCGCGATCGTCGACTTGCCGGCGCCCGACGAGCCGACCAGGGCGATCATCTGGCCGGGCTCGGCGCGGAAGGACACCTCGTGCAGCACCTGCGTGCCACCGCGGGCGTCGAGGGTCGCGACCTCCTCCAGTGAGGCGAGCGAGACCTTGTCGGGGGAGGGGTATCCGAAGGAGACCCGGTCGAACTCCACCGTCACCGGACCGTCCGGGACCCGCCGGGCGTCCGGCTTCTGGGAGATCAGGGGCTTCAGGTCGAGGATCTCGAAGACCCGCTCGAAGCTGACCATGGCGCTCATCACCTCGACCCGGGCCCCGGCGAGCGCGGTCAGCGGCGCGTACAGGCGGGTCAGGAGCAGCGCGAGGGCGACGACGGAGCCCGCGTCCAGGGTGCCGCGCAGGGCGTAGTAGCCGCCGAGCCCGTAGACGAGCGCCAGGGCCAGGGCCGAGACGAGCGTCAGGGCGGTGATGAAGGCCGACTGGGCCATGGCCGTGCGGATCCCGATGTCCCGGACCCGGGCCGCCCGCGCGGCGAACTCCGCCGACTCGTCGGCCGGCCGTCCGAACAGCTTCACCAGCGTCGCGCCCGGCGCCGAGAACCGTTCCGTCATCTGCGTGCCCATCGACGCGTTCAGCGCCGAGGCCTCCCGCTGCATCGAGGCCATCCGCGCGCCCATCCGGCGGGCCGGGAGCACGAAGACCGGCAGGAGCACGAGGGCCAGCAGCGTGATCTGCCAGGAGATGCCCAGCATCACGGTCAGGGTCAGCAGCAGCGTCACGGTATTGGCCACGACACCCGACAGGGTGTTGCTGAAGGCCCGTTGGGCGCCGATCACGTCGTTGTTGAGGCGGCTCACGAGTGCGCCCGTGCGGGTGCGGGTGAAGAAGGCCACCGGCATCCGCTGCACGTGGTCGAAGACCGCTGTGCGCAGATCCAGGATCAGGCCCTCTCCGAGCGTGGCCGACAGCCGGCGGATGAGCAGGCCGAGGGCCGCCTCGGCCACCGCGATCAGCGCGATGAGCAGGGCGAGGCGGGTGACGGTGCCGGGCTCCCGGCCCTCGACGATCGCGGTGACCACGCGGCTCGCGAGCACCGGAGTGGCCACCGCCAGCAAGGCGGTCACCACGCTGAGCAGCAGGAACAGCGTCAGCCCGCGGCGGTGCGGGAGGGCGAATGCGGCGATCCGGCGCAGGCTCGCCCGTGAGAGCGGGCGCCGTTCCTGCTGGGCGTTGATCGCGCTGTGCAGCGAGGTCCAGGCGGTGACTTCCATGTCCATGCGCCGAACGCTACGACCTCAACCAAACTAGAGGTCAAGGGAGGGGGGCTGCTCACTCCGATGCCCGGCCAACTCCCGCTCGAATGAGGTATTTTCCGCACCCTCGTACGCGATCGCGCCCGCTGGCATCATCGGTCCATGACGCAGGGATCAGAGTCCGCGCCCTCCCGCCGGCGTACCGCCGACACCGTCCTGTCCCGCTTCGAGCGGTGGGTGCGGGACACCCCCGGCGCCCAGGCCGTCGTCGCCGGACCGCAGGGCCTCACCTACCGGCAACTCGACGCCCGCGCGAACCAGTTGGCCCATCACCTGCTGGACGCCGCACTGCCCGGGCGTGCGGTCGTGGCCGTGGGTGCGGCCCGGTGGGCCGAGACCCTCGTCGCCCTCCTCGGCGTCCTCAAAGCCGGCGCCGCCTGCGCCGTCGTCGACGTGGAGAACCCGCGCACCGGGCAGCGGCAGCTCGCCGCCGCCGCCCCCTTCGCGCTGCTCACCCACGCCGCGCACCAGGCCCGCCTGGACGACGGCCGCGGACTGCGGGTGATCCGCCTCGACGAGGAGGCCGCCGCCCTGGCCGGGCGCCCCACCGAACCACCGGCCCGCTCCCCCCAAGAGGGCCCGGCCGCCTGCCTGTTCACCGGGGGACCGGACCACCGGGCCGTCGCCATCGGCCATGACCTGCTCCTCGCCGCCCACGAGGGCTGGGCCGAAGTGGCCGGGCCGGCACCCGGGGAACGGCATCTGATCACCGCCGCCCCGGACCTCACCGCCTTCGCCGCCGGCTGGCCCCGGGCCCTGTGCACCGGGGGCGCCCTCGTCCTGCCCGACGGCCCGCACTGGACGGACCGGGCGATCCGGCGTGCGGTGGAGGACGAACGCGTCACCGTCCTGCACACCGATCCCGGCACCGCCGCCCGGGTCCTGACGCACGACCGGGCGGCGCTCGCGGCGCGGACCCCGCGCCGCCCTGACGAAGCCCTGCGCTCCCTGCGCATGGTCACCGTCACCGGCGAGCGCCTCTACCTCGACGAGCAGTCCGCCCTGCTCGCCTGCCTGCGCCCCGGTGCCCGTCTGCTGAACGTCTACGGGACCACCGAGTCCGCGGGCGTCGGCACCTGGTTCGAACTCCCGCACCTGCACGGCCCGTTGGACGAACCGGAACGGCTCTCGCTGATCGGCACCCCCTTCCCCGGCTGCCGGGTGGAGATCCGCGGCGGGGAGATCCACCTGACACCCCCCGGCGGCGGCGACGCGATCGGGACCGGGGACCTCGGGGCCCTGCGCCCCGACGGGCTGCTGGAGTTCGGCGGCCGGATCCGGGACCGGCTCACCGTGGACGGCAGCCCCCTCGACCCGCACCCCGTGGAGTCCGCGATCCGGACCCACGCGGGCGTCGGCGCCGCCGTCCTCGCCCAGGTCCGGGGCGGCGGCACGGGGAAGAACGCGCGGCCGGTGCTGCTCGCCTACCTCGCCCCGCCGGCCGAGGAGTCCGGCCGGCCGCCGGGATCCGACCTCCCCGACAGCGGGGAACTGCGCCGGCACCTGGCGGGCAGGGTCCCGGCGGACAGCATGCCGCGCGCCGTGGTCCGGCTGCCCCGCATTCCCCGGGACCGGGCCGGCCGTGAGCAGCGGACCGTGCTCCCCCTGCCCGCGCAGCGGGCCGAGGACGCGCGGACCGCCGGCGGTAGGGGAGGCGCGGGGGGAGCCAAGTACACGGCGGCGGGACCGGGTTCCGGGACGGCCGCCGTCGTCTTCTCCGGTCTCGTCGCGCTGGTGGTGCCGGGCGTGCTCCTCCTGGTCCTGACCAAGACCCTGTGGCCGGGATCCACCGACCTGTCCGGTGTGCCGAACCCGTACGCGACGCTCTTCTTCCTCCTCTACGCGGCCGAGGCCTGCGCGTTCACCGCCGGCGTGCTCTTCCTGTTCGCCGGCCGCTCCCGGATGCGCCGCCACGGTCGGCGCGGTCCGCGCATCACCGCGGCCGCGCACGTGGCGATCGTCTACCTCCTGGCCGCGTGGTGGCCGCAGGACAACTTCTACCGGCTCGCCGCCCAGCGGGACTGGCCGGTCCAGGCGGCCCTGGTCTACGCCTTCAACATCCCCTTGATGGCCGCCGCCGGGATCGTGGCCCTCTACGTCTCCCGCCCGCCGGCCGGCCCCTTCGACTTCGCCTCCGACACCGGCTCCGACACCGGCTCCGGGGCGGACTCCACCGACTGAGCCCGCCGCCCGCCCCGCCCCCGCTCACCGTCCCGCGCGCACCGGCCCGCCGAACGCCGCCCCACCGAACACCGGCCCCTCGAACATCGCCCCGACGGACAGGGCCTCCGCCCGCACCAGCCGCTCGGCCGCGTCCAGCGCACCCCTGCCGGTCGCGGCCACCAGCACGCCCATCCAGGGCGCCGGTTCGAAGGCGGCGGTCGGGATGGCGGGCACGAACACGGCATCGAGCTCCGCGCAGCGTCCGGCCAGCCGCTCGCAGAACTCGTCGAAGGCGGCCTCCGGCAGCCGCGCGCCCAGCTCCACCCGGTCGCAGATCCGTACGAGGTGCCCCGCGCCCCGCAGTTCGTCGAGCCGGGCCGCCACCATGAACGCGACGGCCGGCCCGGTCAGGCGCAGGTTGGTCTCGGTCGGGGCGAGCCGTCCCGTGCCGTCGACGACGAAGTCGACGTCGAACCAGCCCCGGTAGCCGGCGGCGGACAGCTCCCGGCCCACCGCCGCCCCGAAGCCCAGCAGCGGTTCCCGCGCCCACCCGGGCACCACCCCGGGACCCACCGTCGCCCCCCGGTACCCGCCGTCCGCCACGTCCATCACCGCCCCGCCGACCTCGTGCACCCGGCCCGCCGCGTCCACGAACCCGTCGTACGTGAGGTCGCGCGGCTCCTCCCGGTCCGCCGGAGCGGATACGTACTCCTCCACCAGCAGCGGCCCGCGCGGGAGGGTGCGCAGCAGGGCCCGGGCGCCGCCCGCGTCCCGGACCCGTTCCGGGGTCACCACCGTGGTGCCCGAGCCTCCGACACCGTGCTCCGATTTGAGAACGGTGCTCTTCCCCGCCCCGGCGCGCGCGGCCAGCAGCCGGACCGCCGCCCGCCGGGTGTCCGCCCGCCACTGGGCCGGCAGCACGATCCCGGGATGCCCGCCCGCCGCCAGGATCCGGCCGAACAGCCCGTGCGCCCGCGCCTTCGACTCGTACCGCAGCTCCCGCGGCCGCCACGGCCGGCCCGCCAGCCGTGCGAAGGGGGCGGTCAGCCCCCACGGGACGAGCGGCAGACCGGCCCCGGTCAGCCGTGCGGCCAGCGCCGGCCGGGACCGTACGAGGTCGCAGAGCCCGGCATCCCGCCCCGCGATCCCGTCGTACACCTCCACCGCCACCCCCGCCTTCAGGGCCGCCCCCGCCTCCGCCCCCTCCTCGGCGTCCTGGTTCCAGCCCAGCCGGCGGCCCACCAGGCCGACCCAGCCCGGGGGCACCGCGCGCGGCAGCACCAGCGCCGCGGGTCGCGGGCTGTAGAAGGCGGCCAGGCAGGCGTAGTGGTGCGCGGCCCGCTGGTCCCGGCCCAGGGAGGGGTCGGCGAACTGCCCGTTGTACTCGGCGACATTGCCCAGGTGTACCGCGGCCCCGCCGCCCGTCCAGGCCCGCGCCCAGTCGGCCAGGAGCACGGGCGCCACTTCGAAGCGGACCAGCCCGGCGGGAGCGCCCGCGTCCGCCCGGACCGCTCCCATGGCCCGGTAGAAACCGGCCGCGTGCGGATCGGCGTCGATCAGCAGCCGGCGGAAGCCGAGCCCGGCGGCGCGCCGCAGGACGTCCCGGTAGAGCCGGCGACCGGTTCCCCGCCCGATGGCGGCCGGTTCCACGAACAGCAGCCCCAGCCGCCCCACCGGAGGCTCCCCGTCCAGGGAAGCGAGCCCGAGCACCGCCCCGCTCCCTCGCCCGGCGTTCCCACCGGTCACGTCCTCGGCGACCACGATCCGCCGCCCCTCGGGATCCCCGGCCCCGATCCGCAACTGCGGCGCGCACGCGGCCAGGAACGGGGCGTCGTACCCCCAGTGCGCCTTCGACCGCATGACCAGGCCCGACAGCCACTCGGCCTCCCCGGCCCGCGCGGGCCTGAGCTGTGCCATTTCCCGGCCTCCCCGTGTTCCGGCGGCACCGCGTGCGATAGATTCGGCCACCGCGACGACAGGGCACGCGACGTACTTCCTACCCACCCGGAGACGGCTTCTCAATGAGCGACATCATCAACGGACTTGGCCGCACCACCGCATTCGGCGGCGTCGGTCTGGTGCTGCTCATCCTCGGCATCGTGCTGGTGGACGTGCTGACCCCCGGCAAGCTGCCGAAGCAGATCTGGGAAGAGCGCAACCGCAACGCCGCCCTCCTGCTCAGCTCCGCGCTGCTCGGCATCGGCGGCATCGTCTTCACCTCGATCTGGACGACGTACGACGACTTCGGCAAGGGCCTGCTGTCCACCGCGGCCTTCGGCGTCCTCGGCCTCGTTCTGATGGGGGTGGCCTTCCTGGTACTGGACCTGGTGACCCCGGGCAAGCTCGGCGCCATAGTGGTCGACCCCGAGCCGCACCCCGCGGTGTGGGTGACGGCCTCCTGCAACATCGCCGTGGCGGCCATCGTCGCCGCCTCCATCGCCTGACCGCTGGACGGAACAGGGCGGAGCGGAACGGGCAGGACGGGACAAGACCAGAGCAGGGCACGACGAGAGCCGGGGGGGGCCCCCCCCGGGGGGGGGCGGGGGGGGGGGGGGGGGGGGGGGGGAGCCGAGCCCGAGACGCGCGGCCGCACACCGCACCGCGCGCCACCCGGCACCGCCCGCCCCCTCGCG
>NZ_JBSGWY010000001.1:204815-222807 GCF_053609145.1 Streptomyces sp. NPDC054961
CCAGCGGCGCCGCAACCCTCGCGAGCCGGCGGGCCGAAACGGGGGGGCGCGGACGGGGCTGGAGGGCAAAAGACCAGCGCGGCGCACGGCGAGCGCGCCCCCCCCCCCGGGGCGCGCCGCTCTCGTCTCGTACCGGGGTGCTGCTTCCCCTTACGCGAGACCCAGCGCGAACACCGCGAACGAGGCCGCCAGCAGGCCCGCCACCGTCCTGCGCACCGCCGAGGCCTTGGTCCACGGCTGCTCGAACCGCCGGGCGTACCGGGCGATCCCCACCAGCAGCGCCGCGAACACCGGCATCCACGCCAGCCGCGCCACGATCCATCCCAGACGGTCCGGCGCCGTCGTCAGCCCCGCCAGCTCGCCCACGAAGGATCCGGGCACGGCGGCCGCCAGCATCGCCGTCTGGTGCCAGCACAGGATCGTCATCGCGCACAGGTTGATCACGACCACCGGCGCCCACAGCGCCGGCCGGGCCAGCAGCCGCGCCAGCCGGTCGCGCAGCAGGATCGCCGCCCCCGACTGGGCCGAGGCCAGAGCCAGCACCAGCAACGACGGCGGGTGCGAGTTGGTCCGCGCCTCACCCGGTACGCCGACCATCGACGCCGGGTAGTGGAAGACCATCAGCAGCGCCGCGAACAGCGCGCCGCCGCCCGCGAGCAGCAGCCACGCCCCGCGCCGGCCGATCCGCCCCTCGCCCCAGGACACGCCCAGCTGGTAGGCGAAGAGCCAGCCCGGCAGGATGTTCACCAGCGCCAGCCAGCTCGGCACCGCGTCCGCGAAGGGCCCGTAGCGCAGGAAGTCGACCAGTGCGACCGAGGCGAGCAGCGGGGCCGCCGCCCAGCCGCCGAGCCGGTGCGCGGCCCGGACGCCGTACGGCGTCAGGGCGGTGACCGCCACGTACACCCCGACGAACCACAACGGCTGGATCACCAGCGTGGCCCCGGTCCGCAGCGTGGCCTCCGGCACCCCGCACAGGTACAGCACCGGGGCGGCCAGCGCCCACACCGCCGTGACCCCGAGCACCGGCCGCCCCAGCCGGGCCATGCGGCCCTTCAGCCAGGCCCCCGTGGAGCCGGTGCGCCGCCGGAAGGAGAGCACCGAGGCGTAGCCGCCGACCAGGAAGAAGATGCCGAGCATCTGGAGCACCCAACTGGCCGGGGCCAGGCCGCCGAAGGCGGAGAGGGGGCTGGCGTTGTGCAGGGCGCCTTCGGAGTCGAGGGTGAAACCGCCGAGCAGCCAGTGCCCGGTGGGGACGGCCAGCAGGGCCAGGGCCCGCAGTCCGTCGACGGCCCGGTCGCGGTGGGCCGGGGTCTTCGCTTCGATCCGGTCGGCGGTCGCCCGCGCCTGGGTGAGGAGGTTCATCGGGTCTCTCCCGTGGCGATCGCGGCGAAGGCATTCAAGGACTGGGTGCCGGGGGTGAAGTAGCCGGTGTGGCCGGCCACGTCGGCGGCGGGGATCCGGCGGGCCCCGAAGGCCGCCGAGGTGGGGTCGGCGCCGTGACCCAGCCCCGCGAACACGACGTTCGGCACGTTCGAGATCCAGTCGTGCGGCCCGCGGGCCGCCCAGACACGGGCGCTGGTGCGCAGTTCCCCGGCGGTGCCGGCCTGCATGCCGGGGGAGCCGAAGGCCACGATGTCGGTGGCGTCCGTGTGCCGGGCCGCCAGCCCGCAGACCACCGAGCCGTAGCTGTGGCAGAACAGCACCGGGTCGGGAGCGCCGACCGCGTCGAGCCCCTCGGTGAACCGGGCCAGCCGGACGGCGCCGGCCCGGGCGAGCCGCCCGTCGGCCACGTCCAGTCCGACCCCCACGGGGGTGGTGTAGCCGGTCCACGCGATGACGGCGGTCGTGTCCGGGACGGCGGAGCGCAGGGCGCGCGCCATGCCGGCCGGTCCGGTGTACGGGGCGCGCCCGCGGTCGTAGCCGGCGGCGTCGTTGTCCGAACCCGGCACGATCACCGAGACGTGCGCGGCCCGCCCCAGGTCGCCGAACACCTCGGCGACCTGGCCCCGCCCGCGCGGATCGAAGGCCAGGATCTGCCGTCCGGGCGCGGCGAGGGAGGCGAAGCGGGCCTCGCCCGTCGCGAGCACGGCCAGCCGGTTGGCCTCGTACCTGAGGGGGAGCGGGGCTCCGTCGAGATTGCCGACCACCAGCGGGTGGGACCGTACGAGGCCTTGCGTCCGCGCCTCGTCCAGCCCGGCGAAGAACCGCGCGACCTCCCGCGGGGACGCCCCCGCCGGATCCGGCACCGGCTGCCCGGGCACCGCGGCGGCCAGCCAGGACGCGGTGCCCGGCGGCGGGCCGGTGACCGCCGTCTGGGTGTCGGCGGAAGCCCATCCCGCGGTACCCGCGACGACGGCCACCGCCAGTGCGGCCGTGACCAGTGTCCTTGCGAAGCGGCGCATGCCCCTTCTCCTCTCCTCGTGACGAGGAGGAAGGTAAGAAGGAGATGCCGGTGCGGGCGTCGGACCGGGGAGCCAACCCGGATGTCATACCCCGGTAGGGGGTGGAGGAGAAGGCGGCGGGCGGATCAGGCGTCGCGCGCGTCGCCCGGACGCACCAGCCCCGCCTCGTAGGCGAAGATCACGGCCTGGGCCCGGTCCCGCAGATCCAGCTTGCCCAGCACCCGGCCGATGTGCGTCTTGACCGTCTGCTCGGCGAGCACGAGGTGACCGGCGATCTCCTGGTTCGACAGGCCGCGCGCGATGAGTTCCAGTACCTCGGTCTCCCGCGGGGTCAGCCCGTTCAGCCGCAGCGCCGGGTTCTTGCGCGGCGCCGGCCGACGCTCGACGAAGTCCGCGATCAGCCGCCGGGTCACCGACGGTGCCAGCAGGGCCTCGCCCGAGGCGACCACCCTGACCGCCGCGATCAGGTCCGCCGGCGGGGCGTCCTTGAGGAGGAACCCGGAGGCTCCCGCGCGCAGCGCCTCGTACACGTAGTCGTCGATGTCGAAGGTGGTCAGCATCAGCACCTTCGGCCGGTGCACCACCCCCGGCGGGGGATCGAGGAGCTCGCGGGCCGCGCTCAGCCCGTCCATCTCGGGCATCCGCACGTCCATCAGGACCACGTCGGGGTGGACGGTGCGGGAGACCTGGATGCCCTGGCGCCCGTCGGGCGCCTCGCCCACCACGTCGATGTCGGCCTGCGCCGACAGCAGTGCGGCGAATCCCGCCCGCACCATGGCCTGGTCGTCGACGATGATCACCCGGATGGTCAACTGGCTTCCTCGTCCGTCTCGTTCAGGGGCAGCAGGGGCAGCCGGGCGGCGACGCGGAAGCCGCCGTCGGGCATCGGGCCGGTGTCCAGCGTCCCGCCCGTCAACCGTACGCGCTCCCGCATGCCCACCAGACCGTGCCCGGTGCCCGAGGTTTCCAGGGCCACCACCGCGTCCCGCGCGGGACCGTTGACCACGAGCACGAGCACCTCTTCGGCGTCGAAGGTCACCGACACCCGGGTCGGCGCCCCCGGTGCGTGCCGCACCACGTTCGCCAGGGCCTCCTGCACGATCCGGTACGCGGACAGGTCCACGGCCGGCGGCGCGGCCTCCGCGGCGCCCGTGGCCAGCGACAGCTCCACCGGCTGCCCGGCCCGTACGGTCGCCTCCACCAGCTGCTGCAGCTTCCCGAGTCCCGGCTGCGGTGCCAGGTCGCGGCCGTTGGCCTCGTCGCCCCGCAGGACCGTCAGCAGCCGCCGCATCTCGCCCAGCGACTCCCGCGCGCTCGCCGCGATCGCCGTGAACTCCTCCCGTACCGGCTCCGCCATGCCGGGCAGCCGGTACGGCGCCGAATCCGCCTGCACCGTGATCACCGACATGTGGTGCGCCACCACGTCGTGCAGCTCCCGGGCGATCCGTGCCCGTTCCTCCAGCAGCGTGCGCCGGGCCCGCTCGGCCTCGCTGATGCTCTCCTGCTCGGCGATCTTCTGGCGTGCGTCCCCGAGTCCGCGCAGCGCCCCCGTCAGCGCGAGCACCACCCCGCTCAGCACGAACAGCAGCGCCACGGTGCTGACCACGTCGGCCGGGTGGAAGAAACCCAGCACGACTCCGGCCGCCCCCGTCACCAGCCACACCCCGATCAGGGTCCGGATGGACTCGCGCAGCCCCAGGCAGACCATCAGCACCAGGTAGCCGATGATCACCATCGGGGTCCAGGGCCAGGCGTGCCCGGCCACCCGGTCCGCCTGGGTCAGGACCACGGCCCCGACGACGTCGGCGAACAGCACCAGCGCCCACGCGGGGAGCGGCCGGGTCACGGCGAGCAGCAGCGGCACGGTCTGGGCCACGCCCAGCGCGCCGGCCCAGCCGCCGCCCGCCGCGTAGTCGTTGGTCAGCACCACGACCGTGACCGGCAGCAGCGTCACCACGCACACCGCGGCCACGGCGTACGGCAGCATCCGCTGCCAGGCCCTGGGTGCCTGCGCGAACAACGGCTCGGCGGCCCGCGCGGGCGTGCGGAGCGCCACGCCGAGCTGGGCCAGGGAGCGGGGCGTCCGCGCGGCGGCGCCGCCTGCGGCCGCCCCGGCGGACGGGGATCGGAATCGGGCTCGGTCGCTCATGATCGGTCCACCTTATGCACGGGTGAGGCCGCCCGCGACGCACCCGTGGGCGCGGCATAGACTGCGCCGGGCCCGAAGGGCAAGATCACGAAGTCTCAGGGCACGGCACGGCATACGGCAGGGCACGGCACGGCGGGGGAGCGAGTACCTATGGGCGGGGCGGTCGCGCTCGAGAAACTGATGCCGGTCGTCCTGGCGTTCGGCGCGGGCGTGCTGCTCGCGCGCCGCAAGGTGGTGCCCGCCGAGGCCTCCAAGGCCTTCGCCGACTACGCCTTCCTCTTCGCCGTCCCCTGCTACCTGTTCGGCAACATCTACGCCGCCGACCTCTCCGCCCTCTTCGACTGGCGGGCCATCGGCGGCTACGCGGCGGCCGCCGCCCTCGCGGGCTGTGCCCTGGCCCTCGCCTCGGGTCTGGCCGGCCTGCGGGATCCGCGCGACGTGGCGCTGCGCGTGATGGCCGGGGTCCAGGTGAACACCGCCTACTTCGCCGTCCCCGTCTTCATCACCTTCTTCGGGACGGCGGCCCCGATCTTCCCGGTCCTGCTCTTCCAGGTCTGCGTCCTGTCCCTGGTCGTCATCTCCGTCATGGAACTGGGCCGTACCGGTCCGGGCGCGGGCGGCCCGGCCCGACGGCTGGCCCGAGCGGTCGGCTCCTCCCTCGCCACCCCGCTGGTGCTCGCCTGCAACGCCGGCATCCTCCTCAACCTGCTCTCCGTGCACGTCCCGAAGGTGGTGCTGGACGGCGCCGCCTTCGTCGGCGACAGCGCCTCCCCGGTGGCCCTCTTCGCCCTCGGCCTCCACCTCGGCGGCATCGGCCTCGACGTCCGGGGCACCACGCGCGAGGAGATGGCGCTCATCGGGTTCAAGTGCCTGGTCTTCCCGCTGCTCGCCTGGGCGGTCTGCGGGGCGCTGTTCGGGGTGCGGGGCGAGTGGCTGACGTACCTCGTGCTGATCGCGGCGATGCCGACTCCGCAGAACCTGTTCATCTTCGCCCAGCGCTACGACGTGGGAGTGGACCTCTCCGCCTCCGTCGTGATCAAGAGCTCGGTGGTGTCCCTGCTGCTCCTGCCGCTGTGGCTGCCGGCCGTGTCCCTGGCCTCGTAGGCACGTCCGCGGCGGCTCCGCCGGGGACCCCTCGTTCCCCCGGCGGGCCCCGCTCGTTGATCCGGCATGGAGCTGCCGATCCTCGCGGCGCCCGGAGTCGGGGAACGGGCCGACACCGTGGCCGATGCCGCCTGCCACCTGTACGACACCGTCGCGCTCTGGGGGCACGCACCGCCCGGAGGATGGAGCCGGACGGCCGCGGAGGACGCCGCCGAGGCCATCGAGACGGCCGCGCACGCCCTCGCCTCCGCGCACCCGCGCGCGGAGGTGATCCTCGCCCCGGTCCACACCGCCCTCGCGGACCTGCGCCGTCAGCTCGGCCTCGCGTCCGCCGAACCGCTCACCGCCGACGGGCTGCCGGCGACCCCGCGGACGGTGGGCAACCCGCGCCGCACCCGCTGGGAGCGGGTGCTCATGCCACCTTTGCCCCGGCAAGAGCCGTCTCGTACAACTTCCTGATGTCGGGACCGAAGTAGGAGCTGTAGGAGGTGTCGGCTGTGTCCCCGCCCGTCTTCCAGCCGCCGATCACCCCGACCACGTCGCCGGTCTCCGTCCGCTCGTCGAAGCCGGTCAGGAAGGGCCCGCCACTGGTGCCGCCCGGATAGCCGGTGCAGTCGATCCGCAGGAACGACCCGGGGATCCCGGGATCGGTGCTGGTGAACTTCGTCGTACGGTTCACGCACAGCCGCGGCCGGGCGGCGGAGGCCGGGTAGCCGATGAGCGACACGTTCTTGTGCGCGTACGTGGCGCCCGTGACCAGGCGGTTGCCGCCCACCACGTCCTCCACCGGGAACCCGTCGGCGTCCGGGCCGACCTGGGCGAAGGCCACGTCGAGGGTGGCGCCCCGGTCCGCCCCCAACTGCCGGTAGCGCGGGTCGATCCACACCTTGGAACGGCCGGCCGCGTTGCGCAGGATCGGGAACATCCCGTACGGCTGCGGGTTCCCGGCCGTGTACTGCGGTACGAAGGCCACCTGCCGGGCGTCCGTCCCGAGCAGGCAGTGCGCCGCGCTGAGGACCAGGTCGCGGCCGGGGGAGGAGACGACGCTCGCCGTGCAGAAGTACGCGCCGCCGCCCTTCATGACGAACATCCGGCCGACGACCGGGATGCCGTCGAAGTCCTGCCCGGTGCCGTTGCTCTCCGCCGGGGCCCCGCCGCGGCTGATCGGGACCGCGGACGCCATCCGGTCGGGCGTCCAGAAGGTCTCCGCCTCCCGGGCCGACCACCGTGCGGCCGGCGGCGGCACGCTCCCGGCCTGGGCCACGGGCAGCGGTCCGGCCGGCAGCAGCAGGGCGGCCGTCGTCGCCGCAACCGTCAACGCACGTCGCATTTCCGTCTCCTCTTCGTCTTCGCTGGAGGGGGATGGAGCAGGGCCGGGGCGCCGCCGCGCTCGCGCGGGCAGACCTCCGGGCCACGGCACGGGTGCCGCTAGAGGGCTTGGGGGAAGCGGAACAGGCGGTCCGGGTCGTACCTGCGCCGGACCTCTTCGAGACGGGCCAGGTTCGGCCCGTAGTAGGACGTGCGCCAGCCGCTCAGCTCGGGGTCGGCGTAGTTCTGGTAGGCGGCTCCGCTCGCCCAGGGGCGCAGGTCCCGCCAGAGCCCGTCGAGCCAGGCCCGGTGCCGGGCGATGTCCGCGGCCGGGGCCGTGCCGGGCCAGTAGGCGAGGTACTGGGCGAGGAAGCCGGCGGCGCGGTGCGCGAAGGCGGTCGCCCCGGCCGGGAGCCGGTTCAGGGCGCCGCCGCAGACCCCGTCGAACTGCACCACCCCCAGCCCGCCGCGCGGAACGCTCCCGGCATGGCGCCGGACGGCCGCCAGCACGGTCCCGGCCGCCTGCTCGGTCAGTGCGCCCGGGGCCCAGAAGTCGGAGCGGGCGGCGTACGAGTCCCGGCCGAGCCGGCCCCGGGGACCGTGGCCGGGCAGGGAGCCGGGGAGCCGGCACTCGGCGGGACCGAGGTCGAGGCATCCCGACATGGACCGGACGGTGTCCCCGTAGCCGCGCACCACGATCCAGCTGTCCCGGGGCGGCCCGCCCACCAGGTCGGACAGCCGGGTCAGCTGCCGCTCCAGCTCGGCGCGCCCGCCGTCCAGGCAGACCACCCGCAGCGCCGGGGCGCCGACCGGACCGCCGTCGACGGCAAACTCCACCTGGCTCCAGAACGGGTCCGGCAGCCCCTCCAGCCAGCGCTGCCAGCCGCCCAGGACGGCGGTGGACTCGGCGGGGGACCAGTGCAGCTCGGCGAAGGCGCAGTCGGCGACGGGATGGGCGCGGAACCCAAATCCGGTGACCACCCCGAAGTTTCCGCCCCCGCCGCCGCGCAGGGCCCAGAACAGGTCCGGATCGTTGTCGGCGCCGACCTCGCGGACGGTTCCGTCGGGGGTCACCACGGTGGCGCCGGTGAGCTGGTCGGACGTGGCCCCGTAGGACCGGGAGGACAGGCCCAGTCCGCCGCCGAGGGTGAGCCCGGCGATGCCGACGGAGGGACACAGCCCGGTCGGGACGGCCAGTCCCCGCGGGGCGAGAGCGGAGTTCACCTCCCCGAGCCGGGCGCCGGCGCCGATCCGCACCTCGGTCCCGGCGGCCGCGGAGGCGCCGGACACCTCGGCCATCGCCCCGACGTCGATGACCAGACCGCCCTCCCGGGTGGACCAGCCGGCGTAGCCGTGGCCGCCGCCGCGCGGCGCCACCGGGACGGCCGAGCGGCGCGCGAAGTCCAGGCAGGCGGCCACGTCCCCCGGGTGGGCCGGGTAGGCCACGGCGCCCGGCCGGACCGTGTCGTAGCGGGGCTGGAAGAGCCGGCGGGCCTCGGCGTAGTCCGGGTCCCCGGCCGTCACCACCCGGCCGTCGAGGGCGCGGGCCAGGGCCGCGTAGTCCGGGCCCGCGCGGCGGACCGTCGCACCGACCGAGGCGAGTATGCCGGCGGTGGCGCCCGCGAGGACCTGGCGGCGGTGGAGGCTCATCCCTCCTTCCTGCCACCGCCGGGCACGTTCGGGGCGAAGGCGGGCCCACGGGAGCCGAGTTGCCCCCCGAACGGCGTATCCCCTGGGCCGGGCCGCCGGGCCGGCCGGCGAGAGCCGTGGAAACGGGTGTGTCAGACGGTTCCGGTCCGCGCCGCCTTCCGGGCCAGCAGGAAGCCCCGCGGGGATCTCTCCCGGGCGTCCGGCTCCCGGATCAGGCGGGCCACCTCGGCCAGACCGGCGCCGGCCAGCAGGGCGGCGACGTGCCCGGGCGGGGTCCCGTACACGTCGAGCGAGACCGGATGTCCGTACGCGTGTTCCAGGCGGATCTTCTCGTCGCCCGCCTCGAACGCGATCAGCGCGTACCCGCCGGGAGCCAGCACCCGCGCGAACTCAGCGAACAGCGGCGGGAGTTCGGAAGGCGGTGTATGGACGGTGGAGTACCAGGCCAGTACCCCGCCCAGCACCCCGTCCGCCACGTCCAGCGCGCCCATCGAGCCGACCTCGAACCGCAGCCCCGGATACGACCGGCGGGCCACCGCCACCATCGCGGGGGACAGGTCGACGCCGAAGGCCCGTACACCGAGCCCGTCGAGGTGCGCCGTCACGCGGCCCGGACCGCAGCCGAGGTCCGCGACCGCCCGGCCGCCCGACGGATCCTCCCCGCGCACGTACTCGGCGAAGGCGGCGAGCACGGCCCGGTCCAGGGGCTTGCCCGCCAGTTCGGTGCTCAGCAGGCGGGCGTAGTCGGCGGCGACGGCGTCGTAGGACGCCCGGACGCCGTTCAGGTGCGAAGTCGATGCCATGCCCCTGGACAGTAGCCCGCCGGTGCCTCCGGGACCCGGACCGGATCAGGAAACCCCCAGCGGATTGTCCAGCCCGGCCCACTGATCGCCCGGGACGCCGGGGCTCAGCCGCATCAGGGTCAGCGCCTTGGTGGGCAGCGGGCCGGTCAGGAGCGCCTCGGTGTCGGCGGTGCGCGCGAGGCCCGGCGCCGCCGCCGCGAGGTCCGCGCCGAGGGCGGCGGCCGAACCCGCCGTGGAGCCGAGCGCCCCGGCCACCAGGGAGCCGAAGAGCTTGCGCCGCAGGGCGGTCACGTCGTCGGTGATCAGACGGCCGGACAGCGGCGGTACCGGCAGACCGTGGCGGGCGAGCCGGGCCGGGCTGATCCGGATGTCGGCGAGGTCGCGGTAGACCAGCCGCAGCGGGGTGCCGTCCGCGGCGAGGACGACCAGCAGGTTCTGGCCGTGGGCCTCCAGGGCCACCCCGAGGTCCAGGACCCGCAGGCACACGGACAGCGCGAGGCGGGCGAAACCGGCCCGCCAGGGCGCGGAGCGCGCGTACGGGGTGAGGGCGAGGGCGGCGACGGGCAGGACGCGCTCGCCCGCGCCGGCGTCCGCGTACGCCTCGGGCGGCTCGCGGAGCACGGCGGCGAGGTCCGGGGTGTGCGCGGTGACGGCGCCCAGGGTGCGGGTGATGTGGAGGCGGCCGTCGAGCCGTTCGGCGAGGCTCTGCGCGAAGGCCGAGACGGCGGCGGCCGTCTCGACGGAGTAGACGGAGATGTCGCGCACCGAGGAGGTGAGACGGGTGCTGAGCGCTGTCTTCACGTGCGGGCCGCCGTCGGCGGGGGAGAGCGTGCGCAGGGCCATCAGCGGGTGCGCGTACGGTCCGGGCCGCAGTTCCTGACCCGGCGAACCCCCCTGCTTCACGACGTGCTCGGCCTGCCAGGGGTGGACGGGTACGAGGATCCGCCCGGCCTCCCGCCAGCCTTCCGGCCAGTCCCCGGCGACCAGGCACTCGCCGGCCGGTACGGCGGCCAGCCCGAGCGGGACCGACGGCCGGTGCTCGGGCGCGTACGCCAGCTGCTCGGCGACCGTGAATCCCGGCCGGGAGCGGCAGTTGGGGTGGTACGGGTGCCCGTCGACGATCCGCTGCTCCCACTCCCAGGTGGTCCGCGGCTCCCGGTCGGGCCCGGCCGGCTGCCCGGCCCGGGACAGGGCGAGGGAGGCGGTGCTGCCGTCGAGTTCGGCGGCGAACTCCTCCCCGTGCGCCACCCCGAGCGCGGCCACCAGCCGCGCGGCGTGCCGGTACGGGCGGCCGTCGAGCAGCAGTTCGGCGGCGTAGGGGGCGGTGGCGTACGGATCCGGGAGCGGTCCCTCCAGCCGGGCGCCCGAGGCGAGCCGGAGCGCCAGGCCGCTGGAGCCGCGCTCGACGCTCTCCACCCACGGCAGGGGTTCGCAGGCGAGCGCCCGCCACAGCCGGGTCAGCACGGCGGCGCGGGCACCGGGGAGCGCGGCGGCGTACGCGGGCCCGAGAGCGGGGCGGATTCCGGCCGGTGCGGCCAGCTCGGCGGCCACGGATTCTTCGGCCGGGGTACGGGGGAGGTGCATGCTGGGGAGCAGGGTCCGGTCCTCTCGGGTGGCGTGGTGATCAGTTCATCATCGCGGATACTGAAGATCACGGCCGGTGGTCCCGTACCGGGGACCTCCGGCGTACCGGAATGACCGAATGGAATCAGTGGACCTCAACGCCGCCGACGATGCCCGCCCCGCCGACGTCGCTGCCGACGCCGCGGCCGACGCCTATGCGGCCGCCCCGCTGCTGAACTGCCTGCTCAGAGAGGCGGCCGAGCGCACCGGGTGCGGCGAGGGCGGCGAACGCTCCTACCGGCTGCTCGGCAGTGGCAGGCTGCTGCGGGTGCGCGCCGGGCGCCGGCCCGAGGGCCCCGAGCTGCGCACGGCGGGCGGCTGGCACCCGCTCAGCCACACCGAGCTGGTGAAACTCGTCTCCGACGAACTGCGCCAGTACACCGGGGTGTCCAACGACGAGCTCCCGGTCGAGATCGCCGACAGCCGGGAGACGGTGGCCGCGCTGCTGGCCGCCCGGGCCGCGGCCGAGCCGCCGGTGGACCCGTACGTCCGCTCCGAACAGTCCCTGGTCATGGGACATCCGCACCATCCGGCGCCCAAGGCCCGGGGCGGCGCGCCGGCGGCGAGCTGGCTGTCCTACGCCCCCGAGGCGTACGCGCGGTTCCCGCTCGTCTTCCTGGGGCTGCGGGAGGACCAGGTGGTGGAGGAGGGCGGACCGGGCGCGGCCTCCGCGATCGACGCGCTGGCGGCGGCGTGCGGCGGACCGCGCCCGCCCGCCGGCTACCGGCTGCTGCCCGCCCACCCCTGGCAGCTCGACCTGGTCGGGGCCCGGGGGGCGGTGCGCGAGGCCTTCGCGGACGGGCGGCTGCTGCGGCTGGGGACCGGCCGGCAGCGCGTCTGGCCGACCGCCTCGATCCGTACCCTCTACGTGCCCGGGGCACGAGAACCGGCCGAAGGGGACGCGGAGGCCGGCGGTGCTTTCCGTGCCGGTGCCGGTGCCGGCGGCGACGGGGTCGGCGGCGACCGCGCGGGCGAGGGCGCGGGCGACCTCTTCGTGAAGTTCAGTCTCGACGTGCGGATCACCAACGACGTGCGCCGGCTCTGGCGCCACGACCTGCTGAAACTCCGGCGCACCGACGCGGCGGTCGAAGCGGGCTTCGCGGAGCTGCGCCGGTCCGGCTCGCGCGCCGCCTGGCTTCCCGACCGGGGCTACCGGACGGCCGCCTTCGCGTTCGAGGAACTCGCCGTGCTGGTCCGCGACGGTCTGCGGCCGCACCGTGAGCCGGGGCTCACGCCGCTGCTGGCCGCCGCGCTGGCGGAGGGGTACCGGGGCAGCCCGCTCGCGGGCACGTCCGACCCGGCCGGGTGGTGGGGTGCGTACCTGCGCCAGGTGGTGCCGCCCGTGCTGCACCTGTTCGCCCGGCACGGCATCGTCCTGGAGGCCCACCTCCAGAACACCCTGGTCGCCGTCGACGCCGCGGGCGTACCGGCGCAGGCCCTCTTCCGTGACGCGGAGGGCGTGAAGCTCCTGCCGGACATCGAGCGCGGGGCCGCCTGGCAGCGCCTGGTCTACTGCCTGGTGGTCAACCACCTGACGGAGGTGGCCGGAGCCCTCGCCCAATGCCATCCGGAGGCGGCCGCGGGGCTGTGGCCCGCTGCCCGCGAGGAGTTCCGGCGGTTCGACGCCGCCCACGGCCTCCCCGAGATCGGGGCCCTGCTGGCCGCCCCCACCCTCCCGGCCAAGACGAACCTGCTGTTGCGCTGGACCCGCGCCGACGGCGCGGACGCCCGCTACCTGCCGCTTCCCAATCCGCTGCACTGCTGAGGGGGGAGGGCGCTTTTGGCCAAACCGGTCCGGAATCCGGATACCCGCACACCGATAGGTATAGACCAATGCTACGTTGGTCGGGCAGACCGCGCAGTCCTTGACCACCCGTCAGAGGAGAAGCCATGCCCTCCCCTTCGCGGGGCGGCGGCCCGGCCGTCATGCCCAAGTACCAGCGGATCGCCGCAGCGTTGCGGCAGGAGCTCGACCGCACCGCTCTGGTGCCCGGCGCCACACTGCCCTCCGAGCGCAGTCTCGCCGTCCGCTACCAGGTCAACCGGCAGACCATCCGCGCCGCCCTCCAGCACCTGCGCGACGACGGCCTCGTCGTCACCGGCCGCCGGGGCACCCGGCCGGCCCTCCAGCACCAGGTGCCGGTGCGCCAGCAGCAGGAGACGCGGCAGCCGGATCCCGTGCCCGCACCGGTGACGGCCGCGAGCGTGTCCGAGCCGACGGCGCCGTCGCCGGCGACGGCGCCCGAGCCGGGCTCCGCGCAGAGCTGGCTCACGCTCGTCACCTTGGCGCCCGCCCTCGCCGAGCAGCTCGGCATGACCGGCGGCGAGCGGACCCTGGTCCACCACCACCGCGAGAACGGACCGGGGGGCCGGACGCGGCGGCACGCGGTGACGTACCTCTGCCCGCGCGCCGTCGCCGGGAGCCCCGAACTCGCCGGCTACCGCGAGCGCGCCGCGGCGGGCGTCCGCGACGAGGACCTGCGCCCCCTCCATCTCTGGCTGGAGCGCACCACGCGGGCCGGCCGGATCGCCGAGACCATCACCATGACGCGGACCACCTTCCCCCGGGCCGCGACCCCGGCCGGCGGCGGCCTCTCCGTACGCCGCACCCTGTACGACGCCGCCGGAAGGCTGTTCGCCGTCACCGATCTCGCCTTCCCCACCTGGGACCGGCTGACCTTCGACCGGACCCATCCCGCGACCGGCTTCCGGGTGACGTAGCGAGCCCCCGGGGGCCGGGCCCGGAGCCGTCAGGACCCGGTGTGGATGTCCCCGGAGGTGGTGGAGGTGATGACCGCCCGACGGCCGAGGTCGCCCGGCGGGATCCCCGGATGGTGGCCGCCCGGCCGCCCGGCTCCCGGGGAGACCCCGAGGGCCAGCCGCGAGACGATCCGGTACCGGTCGCCCCGGTAGACGGAATGCACGTACTCCACCGGGCGCCCGGTGGAATCCGTGGTGAGCCGCTCGATGAGCAGGGCGGGGGAGAGCAGCGGGACGTCCAGCAGGCCCGCCTCCGCCTCGTTCACCACGGTCGGCTCGATGGACTGCTGCGCCTCGTGCACGAAGACGCCGTGGTGGTTGCGCAGGTGCTCGTAGAGATCCCCGGCCTCCAGCTCCGCCGGGGTCAGGCTGGGTACCAGGGCGGCCGGGATGTGCAGGTGTTCGATCGCCATCGGGGCTCCGTCCACCAGCCGCAGCCGGGCGATGTACAGCAGCTGCGCGCCCGGCGAGATCCGCAGCCGGCGGCCGATGCGGGCGCCCGCCGGGACGGTCGAGTGTTCCAGGACCCGGCTGGACCAGTGTCCGGAGGCCTGGCGCATGGCGAACGCCGCCTCGTCGGAGGCCAGTTCCTGGGTGATCTTGGCCGGGGCGACGAACATTCCGCGCCCGTGCTCCCGTACGAGGGCGCCCGTGGCCACCAGCTCGTCCACCGCCGCGCGCAGGGTGGGCCGGGAAACCTCCAGGGTGGCGCACAGGGTGCGTTCGGAGGGGATGGCGTCACCGGGCCGGCGGATGTCGATGAGGCCCAGCAGGTGCTCGCGGACCCGCTCCCGCTTGAGAACCGCCCCCGAGGGGTGGGAAGAGCCGGACGCGTCCTTCTCCACGGTCCGCCCCACTTCCCTCCGGCCACCTGTCCAACTGGTCATGCGTATCTAACCACTCGGACGCGGGGGGCGCGAGGTGTCCGCCGAAATTCCTGGGTGCGTTCGGGGTTGACGGCACACGCGGGCCGTGCCACCTTCTAGCCACTCAGCTAACCAATTGGTCAGTTGGTCAACCTGCCGCTCCCTACGGGGAGTTGCTCCGCGACCAGGTGAGGAACCCCCGACGCCGTGTCCGCCGCCGCTGCCCTCCACCCCGACCTCGGGCTCGTCCCGCGTCCCGACTCGCTCACTGTCCAGCCCGGCCGCTTCGCCCTGGACCGGCACGACGGCCTGCGCGCCGGCCCCGGCGCCGAGGCGGCTGCCGCACTCCTGCGCGAACTGCTCGCCCCCGCGACGGGACCGGCCCTGGAGCCGAGCCCCGACGGCCGGATCGCCTTCCTCCTGGATCCAGCGGAGGCCGGGCTCGGCGCCGAGGGGTACGTCCTCACCGTCCGGCCCGACGCCGTCGTGCTGCGCGCCGCCCGCCCCGCGGGGCTCCTCCACGGGGTCCAGACCCTGCGCCAGCTGCTGCCGCCCGAGGCGCTGGCCGCCGGGGGCACGCAGCCCCGTACGGCCGCCCCCGGCTGGTCGCTGCCCTGTGTGCGGATCACCGACCGGCCCCGGTTCGCCTGGCGCGGAGCCATGCTGGACGTGGCCCGGCACTTCCAGCCCGTGGAGTACCTGCGTCGCTTCGTGGACCTCCTCGCCCTGCACAAGCTCAACGTCCTGCACCTGCACCTCACGGACGACCAGGGCTGGCGGATGCCCGTCGCCGCACATCCCCGGCTCACCGAGATCGGCGGCCGCCGAGCCGAAAGCGCGGGGGACGGCACGCCGCACGAAGGGGCCTACACCCGAGCCGAGCTGGCCGGCCTCGTCGCGTACGCGGCCCGGCGCGGGGTGAGCGTCGTCCCCGAGATCGAGATGCCCGGCCACGCCCGCGCCGCGCTCGCCGCGTACCCCGGACTCGGCAACCGGCCCGGCGTCCGGCTGGAGCCGTGGACCCGCTGGGGAGTCTGCGAGAACGTCTTCGGGGTCCACGACGCGGTGCTCGACTTCTGCCGAGAGGTCCTGGACGAGGTGGCGGACGTGTTCCCCGGTCCCTACGTCCACGTCGGCGGCGACGAATGCCCCACCGTGGAATGGGAACGCTCCCCGGCCGCCCGTGCGCGGATCGCCGCCGAGGCGCTGGCCGGCCCGGGCGCGCTCCACGGCTGGTTCCTCGGAGCCGTCGCCGACCACCTGGCCCGGCTCGGCCGCCGGCCGCTCGGCTGGACCGACACCGGTGGCGAACTCCCCGCGCGGTTCACGGCTCTGGCCTGGCGCGACGCGGAGCACGGGCGCGCCGCCGCACTGCGCGGCCACGACGTGGTCATGGCCCCGTACCGCTCCACCTACCTCGACTACCCGCAGTCCGCCGACCCCGGCGAGCCGCGCGGCCAGGACGGCGTGCTCGACCTGCGCGGCGTCTACGAGAACGAGCCGGTCCCCCCGCACTGGGAGCCCGAGGCGGCCCGCCGCGTCCTGGGCACCCAGGCGCAGCTGTGGACCGAGTACGCCCGCACCCCGGCGGAGCTCGAGTACCTGGCCTTCCCGAGGCTGTGCGCCCTGGCCGACACCGCCTGGTCGGCGCACCGCGACTGGCCGCACTTCCGCCGCCGGCAGGACCACCACCAGACCCGGCTCGCCGCCCTCGGCGTGCGCGGCCGAACCCCGCACTCCCCTCTGCTCATCCCGTGATCCCCCCACCCCGAGATCCCCCCACCCCGAGAGGACGCAGCATGCGAACGCTCCGAACCGCCGAAGCCCCCCGAGGCAACCGGACCGGCAGGCGCCGTACGGCCGTTGCCCTGGCCATGGCCCTGACCGCCGGGCTCGGCTCGGCGGCCCTGACCGCCCTGCCCGCCACCGCCGCGGCCGACTCCGTCAAGGTCCAGTACCGCACCAGCGCCACCGGGGCCACGGCCGACCAGGCGGAGCCCTGGTTCAAGGTGGTCAACAACGGCTCCGCCGCCGTCTCCCTCGGCCAGGTCAAGCTCCGCTACTACTTCAAGGCCGACGGTCCGGACACCCAGTACCGCTACGCCTGTTCCTGGGCGGTCAAGGGCTGTGCCCAGATCACCGGCACCTTCGGCACCCTGGCCCACCCCACGGCCACCGCCGACCGCTACCTGGAGATCACCTTCGCCGCCGGCGCGGGCACCCTCGCACCCGGCGCCGACACCGGCGACATGCAGCTGCGCTTCTACCGCGCCGACTGGCAGACGCTGCGGCAGTCCGACGACTACTCCTTCGACGGATCCCGCACGGCGTACGGGGACTGGAACAAGGTGACCGCCCAGCTGGGCTCCACCACCGTCTGGGGCACCGCGCCGGGAGGCAGCACCCCGGACCCCACCCCCACGCCGACCGACCCCACGCCCACCCCGACCCCGACCGACCCGGGACCGGCCGGAGCCACCCTCTTCGACGACTTCACGTACACCTCGTCCACGGACCCGGCGATGGCGGCCCACGGCTGGAACGTGCGCTCCAACTCCGGCGGTCCCGGAGTCCCGGGCGCGGCCTGGTCGCCGGAGAACGTCACCTTCGCCGCCGACGGCGGCAACTCCGTCATGAACCTGGAGACCTCCACGGCCGGCTCCGGGGAGAGCACCAAGCAGACCGAGGTGCTCACCAAGGCGACGAAGTTCAAGAACGGCACGTACGCGGCGCGCGTGAAGTTCTCCGACGCCCCGAAGTACGGTCCGGACGGCGACCACCTCGTGCAGACCTTCTTCACCATCAACGACCTCAAGGCCCCGATGGCCGACGACTACGCCGAGTACGACTTCGAGTACCTCCCCAACGGCGGCTGGGGCGAGCCCTCGAACATCCTCTACACCACGTCCTGGGAGACGTACCGCCCCGACCCGTGGGAGGCCGTCAACCAGCACACCGAGTCCCGGATCAGCTACGCGGGCTGGCACGACCTGGTGCTGACCATCGACGACAACGCCATCACCTACTCCATCGACGGTCAGGTCTTCGGCACGCACGACGCCCGGTACCTGCCCGAGCGCCCGATGTCGATCAACTTCAACCAGTGGCTGATCGACCTCAACGGCCAGCCCGGATCCACACCCCGCGCCTATGACCAGAAGGTCGACTACGTCCTGCACGTCAAGGACCAGGTGCTCACCCCGGCCCAGGTCGCGGCCAAGGTGGGCGCCTACCGCACGGCGGGCACGGCCTTCGTGGACACGGTCCCGGGGGCCTGACCGGCGCCCCGCGAGGCGGGGGTGCGCCACGGGCCCGCCGGCCCGTGGC
>NZ_JBSGWY010000001.1:222817-229133 GCF_053609145.1 Streptomyces sp. NPDC054961
GGGGGCGGCCGCCGCCCGCGCGGCGCCCCCCCCCCCCCCCCCGGGGTCACGGGCCGCGCGCGGCCCGTGACCGGCTCAGAACCGCAGCGCCCAGCCGTCGAGGTAGCCGGTGTATCCGGCCCAGGCGTCGAACACGCGCAGTCTCCACACCCCCGCCGCCGTTTCCGAGGAGGCGTCCACCGCGTACAGCCCGACGAGGTCGCTCTCGCCCCAGCCCGTGTACTCGTCCTTGACCGGGTACACCGACCCGTCGGGTGCGATCAGGTCGATCCGCAGCTCCCCGGAAGCCGGGTGCTTGACGTACAGCTCCACGTCCAGCTGGGCGGGTGCCCGGCCCGGTACCCCGCTGACCGTGATCGGCGACTCGACCGTCTCCAGGTCCTCGACCGGGAGGTCGGTGGTGTTCGCGAAGCGCTTGCCGGGCACCCGGTTCGGCGTGCTGCCCACGTAGAGGGCGCGGTCGGGGGAGCCCGGTCCGGCGTCGAGCACGGCGCCGGTGGACGCCGACGCCGTCAGGGCGGCCGCCACCTGGGGCGGGGTGGCGGTGCGGTGCTCCGAGAGGTAGAGCGCCGCCGCGCCGGTCACGTGCGGGGTGGCCATCGAGGTGCCGGACATGACGGTGCTCCATTCGTCGTCCCAGTAGACGGCCGAGGTGATGTAGTCACCGGGGGCGAACAGGTCCACCAGGGGGCCGAAGTTGGAGTAGGAGGAGCGGGCGTCGTGATCGTTGGCCGCTCCGACCGTCAGGGCCTGGGAGACCCGGGCCGGCGAGTGCCCCGAGGCGTCGATCCCCTGGTTGCCGGCGGCCACCGCGTAGGTGATCCCGGAGGCGATGGAGCCCCGCACGGCCGCGTCCAGGACCTCGTCCGGATCACCGCCCAGGCTCATGTTCGCGACGGCCGGCTTCACCGCGTTGCGGGTCACCCAGTCGATCCCGGCGACCACCTGCTCGGTCGTGCCCTCCCCGGACCAGTCGAGCACCCGGACGGCCACCACCTTCGCCTGTTTGGCCACCCCGAAGGCGGTGCCGGCGAGGGTCCCGGCGACGTGCGTGCCGTGCCCGTGCTCGTCCTGGGCCTCGAAGTCGTCGTCGATCGCGTCGTAGCCGTACGAGGCCCGCCCGCCGAAGTCCTGGTGGTTGATGTTGATCCCGGTGTCGATGACGTAGGCGGTCACGCCCTGCCCGGACGAACTCGGATACGTGTAGGCCTCGTCCAGCGGCATCCGACGCTGGTCGATCCGGTCCACCCCCCACGACGGCGGGCTCGGCTGGGTGGAGTCGAGCCGCAGCGTGCGGTTCTGCGCGACCTGGGCGACCGCCGGGTCGGCGGCGAGCCGCCGGGCCTGGCGCGCGGTCATCCGGGCGGAGAAGCCGCTCAGCGCGGAGTCGTACGTGTGCCGGACCGTCCCTCCGTACCGTGCGACGAGGGACGGGCCGGACGCCGTACGGGCCCGCGCGCGGGCCGGATCGAGGATGACGAGGTAGCTGCCGGGGACGCCCTGCGGCGAGTCGGCGTAGCGGACGACGCCCTCGGCGGGCGCGGCCGACGCGGCGGACGGCAGGGTCTGGGCCCCGAGGGCGAGGGCGGCGGTGAACGCGAGGACCAAGCCCCGTAAGTGCGGTCTGGTGGTCATCCGCCCACGGTGGTGCGCGCGGAGCCGGGCGCACAAGGGCGCCGTCGTGACGCCTGGGGGTCCCGGGGACGAGGGGGCGCAGGAGGGGGAACCGGACCTCCCGCTTTGGGGTGTTTCTCCGCTGAACCAGCCCAGGTCATCCCAACAGAATCCTTATGCGGACAGGCGGGGCCGGGGCGAGACCGAGCTCACACGCGGGCGGAACCGTGCGCACGCGACACCGACGGGGCGTGTCCTCCTCTCCCCGCCGGAGCGGGGCGGGTGAGCCGTGACCTCGACCACATACGCCGCCGCCGACGCCGCGTTTCCCCGCGCCGCCGAGGGGGAGTGACCGACGACTCACCGCGCTCGGACCGAACCGCTGATGTGCGAACGGAACGGGGCCGGGCCGCAAATGTGGCCCGGGCCCGGCCGGTTGGGATCCCCAGCCGGGGCTGGGGATGGCATGCGGAACCGGCTAAGGTGGACGACCATCAAGGTCACGCGCCGCAAGCCGACCAGCCCAAGGAGCGACACCATGCTGATCCCCGCCCAGTTCTCCCCTACCGCCGGCCCCTCCACCGGACCGCTCGTCGGCCCCGCCGCCCGCCCGGCCGCCGAGCAGTCCACCGGCCCCGCGGCCGGTGCGCCCCTGCCCCGGATCGACGAACCCCGCGAGGTGGCCCCGGCGGACGCGCGCGAGCTTTCGAGACTGTTCTTCCGACGGCTGCGCGAAACCACCGAGGGCACCGCGGAGCACCGCTACGTCCGCGACACGCTCGTCGAGATGAACGTCTCGCTCGTCCAGTTCGCCATCCGCCCCTTCCGCAGCCGCAGCGACGGCGGCGACCTCGAAGACCTCCTCCAGGTCGGCACGATCGGCCTGATCAAGGCCATCGACCGGTTCGACCCGGACCGGGAGATCGAGTTCTCCTCCCTCGCGATGCCGTACATCAGGGGCGAGATCAAGCGGCACTTCCGCGACACCAGCTGGGCCGTCCGCGTCCCGCGCCGGCTCCAGGAGCTGCGCATCGACCTCGCCAAGGCGAAGGAGGGCCTGACCGCGCTCCTCGACCGGCCGCCGACGGTCGCGGACCTCGCCGCACACCTCGACCTCACCGAGGAGGAGGTCATCGAGGGCATCGTCGCCTCCAACGGCCACACCAGCGGCTCCCTCGACGCCCTCCAGGCGGACCACGGCGACGGCCGCACCGAAGGCCACTCCCTCGCCGACACCATCGGGGCGGAGGAACCCGCCCTGGAGCACGTCGAGAACATCCAGAGCCTGGCACCGCTGCTGGAACAGCTCAGCGACCAGGAGCGCCGCATGCTGTCCATGCGCTTCGGCGAGGAGCTCACCCAGGCCCAGATCGGCGCCGCCCTCGGCATCTCGCAGATGAAGGTCTCGCGCCTGCTGACCCGGGTCCTCGCGCATCTGCGGGCCTCCATGCTGGCCGACACGGACCCGGGCGCGGCCGGGCCCGGGCAGGAAGCGGAATCCCGCCCCGAGGGTCCGGTGCGGGGTACGGGCATCGGCGTACCCAAGTGACATGACTCACTTCACTGTTTGCGCGGGCTAAGGCAGGGCAGTAGCGGCCCTGGAGCGGACCCGTCCGCCGGCCGACACGGCCGAAGCACGGGCGACGGGCGGATCCCGTCGCGCTCCACGGCCCGCCGGCCGCACGTATGCCACGCCGGTGGGCCGTCTCCCGTACGACCCGTGAGGTGTATGTGTCCACGCTCATAGCCGAGCACGTCTACAAGGTGTTCGGTAAAGGACCCGACAACGGCCCGGCCGTCGCGAAGGCGGTCGGCGCACTCGAGAGCGGAGCCACCGACCGCGAGCGGTTGCGCGCCGAGGGTACGACCGCCGCCGTGATCGACGCCTCCTTCCGCGTAGAGCCCGGCCAGATCTTCGTCGTCATGGGTCTGTCGGGATCAGGCAAGTCCACCTTGCTGCGCATGCTCAACGGACTGCTGGAGCCCACCGCGGGACGGATCCTCTTCGACGGCGAGGACCTCACCGCGCTTTCCGCGCGCGAACTGCGCCGGGTTCGCTCCACCAAGATCAGCATGGTGTTCCAGCACTTCGCGCTGTTCCCGCACCGAAGTGTCCTGGAGAACGCCGGTTACGGCCTCGAGGTCCAGGGCGTCCCCCGGGCCGAGCGCGAACGGCGGGCCGCCGAGGCGCTCGCGCTGTGCGGGCTCGGCGGCTGGGAGAAGTCCTGGCCCGACGAGCTCTCCGGCGGCATGCAGCAGCGCGTGGGCCTCGCCCGCGCCCTGGCCACCGACGCCGAACTGCTGCTGATGGACGAGTCCTTCAGCGCGCTCGACCCGCTGATCCGCAGGGACATGCAGGACCAGCTGCTGGAACTCCAGCAACGCCTGGGCAAGACCATCGTGTTCATCACCCACGACCTCAACGAGGCGATGCGGCTCGGCGACGGCATCGCCGTCATGCGTGACGGCCGCATCGTCCAGCAGGGCACGGCCGAGGACATCCTCACCCGTCCCGCCGACGACTACGTCGCCTCCTTCATCCAGGACGTGGACCGCTCGCGCGTGCTCACGGCCGACGCCGTCATGACGGACGACGCCGGGGACCGGGCCGGCTGCGACTGCCCCACCGTCCGCGCCGACACCCCGCTCGCCGACCTGTGCGCCGTCAGCGCCCGCGTCCCGCACCCCGTCCGCGTCACCGACGCGGACGGCGCCGTCGTCGGCTCCGTCCCGCAGGGCCGCCTCGTGGCCTTCATCGGCGACGAGCGACGAGCCGCCCTGCACTGTGAAGAGGTGGCCGCGTGATGCCCCGCCTGAACCTCGGCTCCTGGGTCGACAGCGGTGTCGACTTCCTCCAGAGCCACCTGTCCTGGCTGTTCGACGCCATCAGCTCCGTCGTCACCGGGCTCTACGACGGCATCGAAGCCGTGCTGTCCGCGCCGAACCCGCTGCTCCTGGCCGGCGTCCTGGCCGTGGCCGCGTGGTGGCTGCGCGGGCTGCTCGCCGCGCTGCTCGCCTTCGCCGGCTTCGCGCTCGTCGACTCCGTCGGGCTGTGGCCCGACGCCATGTCCACGCTCGCGCTGGTCGTGGTCGCCACCCTGGTCACGCTGCTCTTCGCGATCCCGCTGGGCATCTGGGCCTCACGGTCCGACCGGGTCAGCGCCGTGCTGAAGCCCGTCCTGGACTTCATGCAGACCATGCCGGCCATGGTCTACCTGATCCCCGGCATCATCTTCTTCGGGGTCGGCGTGGTGCCCGGCATCATCGCCACGATCATCTTCTCGCTGGCCCCGGGCGTCCGGATGACCGAACTCGGCATCCGGCAGGTCGACGCAGAACTCGTGGAGGCCGCCGAGGCGTTCGGCACCACCCCGCGCGACACCCTGGTACGGGTCCAGCTCCCGCTGGCCCTGCCCACGATCATGGCGGGCATCAACCAGGTCATCATGCTCGGCCTGTCCATGGTCGTCATCGCCGGCATGGTCGGCGGCGGCGGCCTCGGCGGCGCCGTCTACCGCGCCATCGGCAGCGTGGACATCGGCCTCGGCTTCGAGGCGGGCATCTCCATCGTCATCCTCGCCATGTACCTGGACCGCATGACCGGGGCGCTGGGCCGCCAGGTCTCCCCGCTCGGCCGCCGCGCCCTCGCCACGGCGCGCTCCGCCGCCACCGGAACCGCCAAGCTGTGGAGCCACCGCCCGCAGCCCGTCCTCGCCGTGGCCTCGGCCGTGGTGCTGTCCCTGGTCGCGGGCGGCCTCGGGATCTTCGCGGACTCCGGGTCGTCGCAGGTCAACGCGGCCGGCGGGGCCGGCGTCGCGAACATCGGCAAGGGCCGCAAGGTCAGCATCGGCTACATCCCCTGGGACGAGGGCATCGCCTCGACCTTCCTCTGGAAGGAGCTCCTCGAGCGCCGCGGGTACGAGGTCGACGCCCGGCAGCTGGAGCTCGGCGCGCTCTACACGGGGCTCGCGGGAGGCCAGGTCGACTTCCAGACCGACTCCTGGCTGCCGGTGACCCAGGCGGAGTACTGGAAGAAGTACGGGAACGATCTCGAGGACCTCGGCTCCTGGTACGGACCCACCTCCCTCGAGCTGTCCGTCCCGTCCTACATGAAGGACGTGAAGTCCCTCGCCGATCTGAAGGGCAAGGGCGGGGAGTTCAAGGGCCGGATCATCGGCATCGAGCCCAGCGCGGGCGCGATGAGGATCCTCAAGGACAAGGTCCTGCCGGAGTACGGCCTCGACGGCGAGTACAAGGTCGTCGACGGATCGACCCCGGGCATGCTCGCCGAGCTGAAGCGCGCGTACGAGAAGAAGGAGCCCGTCGCGGTCGTGCTGTGGTCGCCGCACTGGGCGTACTCCACCTACGACCTGACCAAGCTCGCGGATCCCAAGGGCGTATGGGGACAGGGCGACGGCATCCACAACATCGCCCGCAAGGGCTTCGCCGAGGACGAGCCGGAGATCGCCCAGTGGCTCTCCTCGTTCAAACTGACCGAGGCCCAGCTGACCGGCCTGGAAGCCAAGATCCAGGAGTCGGGCAAGGGCAAGGAGCAGGACGCCGTGCGCGCCTGGCTCGCCGACCACCCCGAGGTCGACAAGCTGGCGTGAGCCGGGTCCGGGCCCGAGGGGGTTGGCGAGCCCGGGGGTGAGCCAGCGTTGTGCGTTGGAGTTGTTGCAGTTGGCGAGCTGGAGTTGGGCGC
>NZ_JBSGWY010000001.1:229143-229688 GCF_053609145.1 Streptomyces sp. NPDC054961
GGTGCGGGGCTGGGTGGCTGGGGTGGGGCGCGGGGCGGGGGGGCGGCGCGGGGGGGGGCTGTGCCTCGTCGGTGTCGCCGCCGCCCCCCCCCCCCCCCCGGCCGTCTGCGTACGGAGGCTCTGACCAGCCAGAACCCTGGAGGATTCACCCGTGCGGACAGGGGTCCGTCCATGGCACAGTGCCAGCAGCCCCACCGCCCGACCAGGGAGTCTCCATGCGCGATCCGCACTCCACGCCGCTCGCGGCCGCCCCCGAGTGCCGGCCGGAGCACCTCGCGCTGCCCTGCTGCCCGGTGTGCGACAGCGCACCGGAACGCATCTCCTGGCGTCAGCGCCCGGGCCGGCCGGTGGTCCTGGTCTTCGATCCCTGCGGTCATGGCCACACCTCGCCGACGGCGCCGGTCGTGGTGGTCGGCGGCGCGGCCGCGGGCGCCGCGGGGGGGGCGGGCGGGGGGGGCGGGCCCGGGGGGGGCGGGGCCGGGGGCCCCAGCGGACCCCCTACGCACCCACCCCCCCCCGCACCCGCCACAACATCCAAAAAAGGC
>NZ_JBSGWY010000001.1:229698-249122 GCF_053609145.1 Streptomyces sp. NPDC054961
TGGTGGTGTTCGAGCCCGGGGGGCGGGCCCCCCCCCCCCCGCGGGGGGGGGGGGGGGGGGGGGGGGGGGCGGGGGGGGCCGCGGGGGGGGGGGGGGGGGGGGCGGCCGGCCCGGGGGACAGCTGCACGGTCGGCCCCTGCGAACCGCATCCGCACCCTCACGCCGCAGCACGCTCACCAACTTCCAGATCAGGCGCGGGCCCAGCCCGGTGAACGGGCCTATCCAGGACGGCCCCGACGCCGTGATCACAGCAGCGACACCAAGATCATCTCATCGGTGATCAGTAATTACGGGACAACTCCTAGGCAGGATCAGCTGTTGGCTCCGAGGGGGTTGGCGAGCCCGGGGGTGAGCCAGCGTTGTGCGTTGGAGTTGTTGCAGTTGGCGAGCTGGAGTTGGGCGCCGTTGTCGATCCGGCCGTTGGGGACGTCGAGGCAGCGGCCGGAGGCGGGGTTGTAGAAGCCGTTGGCTGCGGTGGGGAGCCACTGCTGGCCGGTCGATTCCTTGCAGGTCCAGAGCTGGATGGGGGTGCCGTTTGCCGTGCTGTTTGCCATGGCGTCCACACATTTGCCGAGTACACGCAGTTCGCCGTTTTCCCGGATCTCGAACTGTTGGGCGGTGCCGTTGCTGTCGCAGTCCCAGACCTGGATGTGGGCTCCGTCCGTTGTGCTCGCGGCGCTGTCATCAGCGCACTTGCCGCTGCTCAGGGCCGATACCAGCTTGGTCGCGGTGGCCGAGGGCACGGTGGAGTGGTTGTAGACGGAGACGTTGCTGACTCGGCCCTGGAAGAAGGATGAGGGCTGACTTGCTGTCTTGTAGCGGCCTACGACCAGAGGGCCTGTGGCGTTCCAGGTATTGGCTTTGGGGTGGTGGCCGGTGCCGGCGAGGGTGCCGTTGACGTAGAGGGCGATCAGGCCGGTGATCTCGTCATAGGTGGCGGTGAGCTGGGTCCACTCGTTGATGCGGACCTTCGCCGCGTCATTCCAGACAGCGGTCTCGTCGTAGTCCCAGCCGTCGTCGTCCTTCTTGGACATTCCGAAATGCCAGGTGCCGTCCTGATCGTGCCAGAGCATGAAGCCGCTGGCGTGCTGGCCGTCCTGGCTGAGAAGGACGCCCCTTTCCTGGGATTTGGCCCAGGTGGAGATGGTGAAGCTGTGGGTGGTGTCGACCGCGGGGCCGGCGGCGGTGACCGTGCCGGTTGTGCCGTTGAGGTCGAGGACCTTGGTGGGGGTGCCTGCGACGGTGTCGTCGACCCGGAGGGTGCCGGTGACGCTGAGCGTGGCGTTGTTGCGGGAACGCAGGTCGGCGGCGGTGGTGCCAGAGTCTTCGTTCAGCTTCCAGTGGGCTGTGGAAATCCGTGCGTCGCCCATGGTCTTGGCGGCGCTGAAGCCGGTGACCGTGTTGCTGGTGAGGACGCCGTTCCAGGTGCGCAGGCGGTGCTGGTTGTCGAGGGCCCACAGGTCGGGGATGCCGTCGGCGCTGGTGTCGCCGGAGGATCCGATCACCGGATGCGTGGTGTTGAAGAGGCCGGTAGAGATTTTCGTGCGCTTGGTGTGGTCGCCGAGAGCGGCCGGGTTCCCGGCGGCGTTGGCGTACTGGTAGAGGTCGCCGGTCTTGTTGTCGCGGGCCCACAGGTCGGCCAGGCCGTCGCCGGTGGCGTCACCGGGAGCGATGAGGGTGAGGTTTTCCCAGCCGGAGGGGCTGAGCACGATGACGCCCGGGTCGAGGAGCTGGCCCGTCGTGGGCTGGCCCTGGAACAGAATGAGCTGGGAGCCGCCCGCGCCGTTGCTTTCGACGGTAAGCAGGTCGTTGCGCTGTGTGGTGACACCGGTTTCGGGCAGTACGTCACCCACCGCGAGGATCTGCTCGACCCTGGTCCAGGCTTCGGCGTATTCGGCCCCACAGGGCTGGCTGGTGGCGGCGACCTTGCAGCCCGTGGCCGCGGGGCGCTCCACGCCCTCGGATTTGCTCGTGTTGAAGTAGGCGCCGCCCGAGGTCTTGGTGTTGCGGTAGACGCTCAGTTGTCCGTCGCGCCAGGTCCACAGGTCGTCGACCCTGATGCCGTTGCCGCCGCGGTGGGTGGTCAGCGTGCCGGCGCCCCAGCCCTTACCGCCGGGACTGTTGGCCTTGGTGGCGGCGAGGATGCCGCTGGCGGCGGGGTCCGTGGCGGTCGGGTAGACGATGAGGTCGCCGTTGTCTGCGGGTGCGATGAAGTCGACTCGCTCGTCACCGGTGATGTCGCCGAGGGTCGTCTTGGCGTTCGGATTGTCGGGGACGTAGAAGGTGTACGTCTGCTGCTGGGATCGGTTACCGGCGCGGTCCACGGACTGCACACGCAGGATGTTGGTGCCCCAGGTCATGGGTGTCAGCGGGATGGTGGCCGTGCCGTCGGCCGCCGCGTCGATGGTGTTGGCGCCGCCGACGGGGATGGTGGAGTTGAAGGACCATTCGTAGGACAGAAGACCGCTGAGGGAGTCGGCGGCCTTCATGGTGAAGGTTCCCGGTTGGCCGCTGTACTTGGCGGATCCGGGCAGGGTGCCGGACGGCGGGTATTCGGTGGAGGTGACGACCGGGATGGACGGCGGCTGCGTGTCCATGGTGAAAGTGCACCCGGTGGAGAAGTTGGCCGACATCACCTCGCCGTCACCGCCACGCACTCGCCACGAGTAGGTGTGGCCGTCCGCGAGGTTGGTGGGCAGGGCTGAGACCCAGTGGGTGCCGGAGGCGGCCCCGATCCAGCCGCTGCTGTAGGCCACGGCACCGCCGGCGGTGTCGACGACATCGAAGATGGCATCGTTGGTCTGGCCGTCCGGGTCGCCGATCCATGCACCGATACTGAGGCCGGCGTAGCTGGTGGCACCGACCCAGCCGCAGCCGTTGCCGTTCGGGTTCTTCGGCGCCGGGAACATACCCAGCTCCCACGGGTCGTAGGGCGGCCGGTTGTACTCGATGTACAGGAACGGCAGGTTGTTCTTGTCGCGCGTGAACCGCTTGAAGCCGTTGCTGGACTCGGACTCGTTGGAGGCGAACAGGGCGTAGGTGATGCTGCCGCGCCATTCGTTGGCGGCGAGGTGGTCGCGTACATCCCACTCGCCGCGTGTGGTTGAGCCGGGGCAGCCGGCGCCGCCCGCGCTGTTGAGGGAGGCCGTGCGCAGGACCTCCCAGTCGCGGGGCTGGGTGCCCCAGGTGATGTTTGACAGGAGCGGCTCGGTGGAGTGCAGGTCCACGTTGTACGTGTTGCCGCAGTTGTTGTCGGCGGCGTAGGACTGGGTGGCGAAGAACGACGCCTTCTTGATGGTCTTGTCGCGCAGGTCGCTGGTGTCGAGCTGGATGTAGTAGCGCTCCACGCCCTTCTTCGTGCGCCAGCGCTGGTAGCCGACCCCGGGGTCGTAGCTGTCCCCGTAGTCGTCGAAGTGGGTCTCTGTGGGGTACCCCTGCTGGACCCAGGCCCAGTGCTGGGTGCCGCGGTTGGTGGGCGTCCAGGCCGGGTCGATGAACACCGGGTAGGCGGTGGCGGGGTCCTTCAGGAAGGCCTGGTCCGGGGTCAGGACGATGCTGTCCTTGCCGAGGTCGGCCTGGAGCCGCGTGGTCTTGGCGAAATCACCCGGGCCCTCGCTGTCCGAAGCCGCCTTCGGCCCGTTCTCGTCTCCGGAGCCTGAGGGTGCATCCTCCGTCTTCGTGACCGTCTGCGAGAACGGGGAGGTACCGGACCGCTTGGCGAGCGGGGCCTGGACGGGGACGGTGGAGTCCCACATGGTCGGGGCCGGCGCCTGGAAGACGGTGCGGCCCGAGGCATCGTCGGCCCTCAGGTTGCCGTGCCCGTCGGCGGAGACGGTGACACCCTTGCCCTCGAGCCCTGTCGTCAGCTCGACGAGCTTCGGATTCTTCGCGGCCTCGGCGGACTTGACGACGAGGACCTGCGAGATCCCGCCGCCCTCGTAGGCTGTGACCTTGAGGTCGGTTCCCGGGACGACCTCGCGGTAGACGGCGCTGGCCCCCTCCAGCACCGGCACGGGCAGCGGCTCCGGCCAGCTCAGCACCAGCTGCTTGCCGTCCTGGTCCAGGGTCGCCAGCGGTGCGGTACCGCCGCCGGACAGGGTCAGAGTGCTCACCGAGGCCCTAGGGCGGAGTGTGCCGTCGGTCGCCTTTACCAGGGTGGCGTCCAGGTCCGCCCAGTTGCCGCCCTGCCGGGTGCGCACGGGGGCGGCACTGCGGGAAAGCCCCAGGGTGCCGTTCGGATTGGCCACCACCGTGTCGGTCTCGGTCGTCGCCGCCGGCACGGGCACGGGCTTCCCGGTGCGCTTAGCCTCCGCGAGCGCGGCGTCCTCCGCCCGCTCCCGCTCGGTCGTCGGCCGCTGCGGCGGCGTCTGCGCGGCAGGCGCAGACGACGTGTCCACTGCCGGTGCCGCCCAGGCGCCCGGTGCGGCTCCGATGGCTGTAACCGACAGGGCCAGCGCTACCAGCCCAGCCAGTGCGACAGGCCGACTGGCCCGTCGTTCGCTTCTTTGTGTGCCCCCCACGGCAAAATCCCCAATGCGGTTGTGCTGTCAACTGGGCGCGAACGCTAACAGCTCCCTGAGTAGACGCTTCACGAACCCTTGAATATGGAATGAAATGTTCCGGGAGAATTGCCGGAAAATTGCGTTATGTCAAAGCGCGGCGGCCGCTTTATCGCGGACGTGAATGATCAACTGTTGGTCACGCTTCGAAATTTGGCTGGTCTACGGTGGTTGGCTTGTCTGGATTAATCTGCGTGTTGCGTACTGTGAACGAGTTAAGATCCGTCGCCAATTGGTCATCCGGCTACCGTGGGGGGAATGCCGTGCAGGCACCACCAGAACTAAGTTGGGAGAGGAGGCGATCTGCGGCGAAACGCCGTATATTCGTCGCCTCCGCTGTTGTGCTGTCACTGGTTATGGGGGCAGGCGCCGCCCAGGCGTCTGACTGGACGCCCAAGGACTCACGACGCTGGTCACCCAGCGCGCTGCACAAGACCGAGTCAGTGCGCGGCAAGAGCGCCCCGAAGTCCAAATCCAGCCCAGAACGAGAGAAGGCAACTGCCTGGACTCCCAGCGACATCTACTGGCCGCCGGCCGCAAAGGCAGAGGTGGACCTGAGCGCCACCGCGCCCGTTCCGGCGAACGGCTCGCTCTTCACCGCTCCCGGACGCCCCGGGGGCCCGGCTGCGCCCGTTGCCGATCCGAGCCGTGCCGGCGGTGCGCCGATCTGGGTGGCTCCCTCCTCCGGCAAGGGCGCGCCGCGCGGCGGCAAGGCAGCTGTGCAGCTCACGGACCGAGCGGCGGCCGAAAGGGCCGGCGTGCAGGGGATGCTGGTCTCAGTCCGCCCTGCTGAGGGTGTGTCCGAGGGCGGTCCGGTCAAGGTGTCCGTGGACATCTCGCACATCGCGGGCTCGTTCAGCGGGGATTGGTTCTCCCGTGCGCAGCTGGTCGCGCTGCCCGAGTGCGCGCTGATCACACCCGAGCGCCCGGAGTGCCGTACGCAGACCCCGCTTGCCACCTCCAAGGACGGAGACCGTCCTGGTCTTCTCAGCGCCGAGGTACCCCTCGCTGCGAGCAGCGGAGCGCGGCTGAGTAGTGTCTCGGACGCAGCCGTAGGAACGGGCGGTGCCGCGGTCTTGGGCGTTGCAGCCGCTCCTGGCGGGCAGGCCGGTACCTACGCAGCGACCAGCCTGGCGCCCTCGGGCACGTGGAGCAGCGGATCCAACACCGGTGGCTTCTCCTGGTCGTACCCGATCGCGGTACCCGAAGGTCTCGGCGGCTCGAAGCCGAGCATTTCGCTGTCCTACAGCTCGCAGGCCGTAGACGGCCGTACCGCCGCGACGAACAACCAGGCGTCGTGGATCGGCGAGGGCTGGGACTACTCGCCCGGTTTCGTCGAACGTAGCTTCAAGCCGTGTGCCAAGGACGGACAGGCCGGATCGGGGGACCAATGCCTGTCCGGGGAGAACGCCACGTTCTCGTTGGGCGGCAAGTCCTCGGCCCTGGTGAAGGACGACGCGACCGGGATCTGGCGGCTGGAGGGCGATGACGCCTCGAAGGTCGAGCGGCTGACCGGCGCGACGAACGGTGACAACAACGGCGAGTACTGGAAGGTGACCACCACCGACGGTACCCAGTACTACTTCGGTGCCGGTCGCAAGCCGGGCAGCTCCACCGTCCCGGCCACCAACTCCGCCTGGACTACGCCCGTCTACGGGAACAATGCGGGTGAGGAGTGCAACAAGCCGACGTTCGACGCGTCCTGGTGCCAGCAGGCCTGGCGCTGGAACCTCGACTTCGTCGTCGACCCCCTCGGCGGCGTCATGACCTACTCCTATGCCTCCGAGACCAACTTCTACAAGCGCGGCGCTTCGGCCGTGAACCCGACGGGGACACTCACCCCGTACATCCGCGGCGGAACCCTTGAGAAGATCACCTACGGCTCGAAACTGACAGATGCCGACACCGTCAAACCGACCGCCCAGGTTCTCTTCAGTGTCGACGAGCGCTGCCTGCCGGAGAATGCCGCCTTCGACTGCGCGCCCGCCAAACTGACCGCTGCCAACGCCACCAAGTGGCCCGATGTCCCGTTCGACCAGAACTGCGCGGCGAGCGGCACCTGCGAAAACTACTCTGCTACTTTCTGGTCCACCAAGCGGCTCACCAAGATCACTACGCAGGTCCTGAACAGCATTGGGGGCTACGACAACCTCGACTCCTACGCGCTCACGCACCAGTTCCCCGACCCGAAGGACCAGACGGCTCCGGCTCTGTGGCTGGACTCACTCGTCCACACGGGCTATGACGGCGCGGCGAAGCTGGACACGCCGCCGGTTCTCTTCACCGGGAGCCTGCGGAACAACCGGGTCGACTCCGGCGGCGACAACAGGCCTGCCATGAACCGGAACCGCATCGTTAAGATCACGTCCGAGACGGGCAAGACCACCGACATCGGGTACGCCGACGCGGACTGCACGCCCGGCACGGGCATGCCCTCCGCACAGGACTCCAACGCCAAGCGCTGCTTCCCGGTGTACTGGAACCGCGACCCGAAGAGCCCGGAGGACCCGACGCTGGACTGGTTCCACAAGTACGTCGTTACCCGCGTCACGGAAGCAGACCCAGTCGGAGGCTCACGCCCCCAGGAGGTCCGCTACGAATACGTCGGCCCTGCGGCCTGGCACCGCGACGACGAGGAGCTGACCGAGATCAAGTACCGGACCTGGAACCAGTTTCGCGGCTACGAACAGGTCATTACCCGCGCCGGAACCGCCCCGGACGTGATCTCCAAAACCGCCACGTTCTATCTGCGCGGTATGGATGGCGACACCAAGGCCGACAAGACCAAGCGTTCCGTCACGTTCACCGGCATCGCCGGAAACACGATCAAGGACAGCAACCCGCTGGCCGGCTCCGTGCGTGAACTGCAGACCTTCGCCTCCGACGGCGGCGAACTCGTCACCGTCTCCCAGTCCGACCCCTGGACCCCGAAGGCCACTGCCACCCACAGTCGCGGCACCGAGCTACCCGCACTCACCGCCCAGATGCAAGGCACGGCATCGGCCAAGGAGAAGAAGCTCCTCGCGGACAAGACCTGGCGAGCCACCTCGAAGACCTTCGGGTACGACACGACCTACGGAATGCAGGACTCGGTCCTGGACCAGGCCGACGGCCTGCCCGACATCTGCACCACGACCACCTACGCCCGCAACACCGCCACCTGGATCCTCGACCGAGTCTCCCAGACCATCCGGACCCAGGCCGCCTGTGGCGTGACCGCGACCGAGACGAACACCCTCTCCAGCGACCGCACGCACTACGACAACCAGCCCTTCGGTACCCTCACCGGCCCCGGACAGCCCACCAGCACACAGAAACTGGACCGCTTCGAAGCCGGCCAGGCCAAGTACGTCTCCAAGTCGACCGCCGGCTATGACGCCTACGGTCGCCTCACCAGTACCAGCGACGCGGTAGGGGCGACGACCACCACGGAGTACACGCCGGCTGCACCGTCCCGTCCGACGACCCTCAAGGTCACCAACGCCAAGAACTGGACCACCTCCACCACCCTCAACCCGTTGCGCGGGCAGCCGGTCAAGACGGTCGACCAGAACAACCGCACCACCGAGATCGCCTACGATGCCTTCGGGCGCACCACCGCCGTATGGCTGCCCGGACGAGCACGCGACAAGACCGCCAGCAAGCTGTTCGCCTACGACCTCACCCAGACCGGCACGAGCTCGATCACCACTCAGACGCTCCGAGCTGACCAGTCGTACGCCACCTCCATCAGCATCCTCGACGCGATGGGGCAGCAGGTCCAGGCCCAGTCCGTTCCGCAGAACGGAGCTGTGGGCGCACGGTTGATCAGCGATACCGCCTACGACAGCCGCGGCCGGCCTTTCAGAACCACCGAGACGTACGTCAACATGGACTCCGACCCGGTGAAGACCCGTTTCATCGCCGACGAGAACATGCTGCCCGCCCAGAACAACACCCAGTACGACGGCCTCGGCCGCCCTGTGGTAAAGATCCTTTACTCCAAGGCGATCGAGCAGTGGCGCACCGCCACCGCCTACCCGGGCGCCGACCGCATCGATGCCACCCCGCCGATAGGCGGCACCGCCTCCAGCGACATCACCGACGCTCGTGGACGCAAGATCGAGCAGCGCCAGTACAAGGGCGGCACCCCTACGGGGGCATTCGACACCACCCTCTACGGCTACAACACCGACGGCACGCTGAAGCAGATCACGGACCAGGCAGGCAACGTCTGGACCTACGGCTACGACCTGCAAAGCCGTCAGATCAAGGCAGTGGACCCGGACAAGGGCACTTCGACGACCTCGTACGACGCAGCCGACCGTCCCACCTCCACAACGGACGCTCGCGCAAACGTGATCTTCACCAGCTACGACGTCCTCGGCCGGCCGATCTCCCGCAACCTGAACACGGTCGACGGCACCAAACTGGCCACCTACGAATACGACACCATCTTGCCCGGCCAGCCCACCGCTTCCACCAGTTGGCTGGACGGCAAAGCCTGGCGCCAGGAAGTGACCGGCTACGACATCGGCTACCGGCCCACCGGCAGCAAGCTGACCGTGCCCGCCGGTGAGGGAGCCCTCACCGGCACCTACACCACCTCCGCTTCATACAACGCGATCACCGGGGCGGAGAAGAGCGCCGCCGTGCCCGCGGCAGGTGGCCTGCCCGCCGAAACCCTCACCACCGGCCGCAACATCAACGGCCTTCCGGTCGCCTACGGCTCGAACACCACCGACTACGTCAACTGGACCGACTACGACGAACTCGGCCAAGTCCAGCGCACAACCTTCGGAGACGACCCGAAGCAGGTCGTCGTCACCAACATCCAGGACCCGGCCACCGGCCGGCTGCTGAGCACCGAGCTCAGCAAGCAGGACCAGACCACCCCGGTCGACACCACCAGCTACACCTACAACCCCGCAGGCGACGTCACCTCCGTCACCAGCATCCAGGGCGCAGCACGCGCCACCCAGTGCTTCACCTACGACCACCAACGTCGTCTGACCGAAGCCTGGACCGACACCGGCACCACCACTACCCAGCCCGGCCCGAGCGTCCCCGGGATCGGAGGCTGCACCAACGCCACACCTCAGAACGGGAAGATCGGCGGCACCGCGCCGTACTGGCAGTCGTTCACCTACGACGTCACCGGCAACCGCAAAACCCTGACCGAACACGACCCCGCAGGCGACGCGGCCAAGACCGCCATCACCACCAACACCTACCCCGCGCCGGGAACCGCGCGCCCGCACACCCCTACGTCCACATCCCAGAAGACCGGCACCGCAGCAGCCGTCTCCAAGGACCTCACCTACGACACCACCGGCAACACCCTCACCCGCCCCGACGCAGCTGGAACCACCCAGACCCTGACCTGGACCCCCGAAGGCAAACTCGCCTCGGCCACGACCAGCGCGGGAACCTCCACCTACCTCTACGACGCGGCCGGCAACCGACTCGCCCGCAAGGACCCGGGCAAGACCACCCTGTACGTCGGCTCCACCGAGCTCACCCGCGACACCGCCACCGACAAGGTCACCGGCACCCGCTACTACGCAACACCCGGCG
The DNA here is from genome assembly GCF_053609145.1 of Streptomyces sp. NPDC054961. Taxonomy (NCBI): domain Bacteria; kingdom Bacillati; phylum Actinomycetota; class Actinomycetes; order Kitasatosporales; family Streptomycetaceae; genus Streptomyces; species Streptomyces sp. NPDC054961. Next base: position 239,814 of record NZ_JBSGWY010000001.1, read on the forward strand.
ATACCACAATCGTCCGGACCTCCGACGGCAAACTCGCCTACATAGCCGCCGACCACCACAACACCGGCACCACTACCATCGACGCCACCACCCTCACCGTCCAGCGCCGCACCACCAAGCCCTTCGGCGAAGACCGCGGCACCGTACCCACCGCATGGCCCGGCGAACACGGCTTCGTCGGAGGCACCCAGGACAAAACCACCGGCCTCACACACCTCGGCGCCCGCGAGTACGATCCGATCGCAGGCCGCTTCCTCTCCGTCGACCCGCTCATCGTGGTCGACGACCCCCGCCAGCACAACGCCTACCAATACGCCAACAACAGCCCCCTCACCAATTGTGACCCCACCGGCCTCAAACTGGACGACGGCACCGGTCACAGCGAAAAGCCCGACGGCAGCTCCCCCAGCAATCCCGTCACCCCCGGCGGTAAAGCACCCGACGGAAGCGCGGGCTACAGGGGTGGAGGCCCCCAGAGCAAAATTACTGGGAGCCAGTGCGGCAACGACCCCGACTGTCGAGCCTCAAAGGGTCATCCCTCAGGACGGTCCCTCGAACAGGCCATCACGGACGAGACCTGGTACCTGGAAGGCGAGTATCGTCAGCGGCAGACCTGGCCGCTGCACTGGATTCCAGGAGACGGAGCTGATGCGGACGGGGATTCACTGCACAAGCCGAACCTTGCGGAACGGGCCATGTGTACAAACAACCCCGTCGAATGCTTGCGGGCCAAAAGTATACAGGAGTGGGCCGAGCGCCTATCCGATGCCGAATATAAACGCACCGGACTGAATACGAACGCCTACCGTCACACATTGTGGCAGGCCAGGCTGACATTGGAACTCGGCGAAGACCGGGCCATCGCATGGGCTGATGCGCACGAGGCGTATCTACAAGACGGCCAGTGGACGGACCATATGTCAGACCTCTACAACAATTCGAAGGGCAGGGAAATAGGAAATAAAATACTAGACGGGGCAACCTCTGCCCAATTCCAGGCCGGACTTCCATATTTCAAGGCCAGAATCATTTCCGAGTCTCTTGCGTACGTAAGATCGGGGGGGTATGCCAGTAGGGACTTCTTTGAGGAAAACTGAAGGTCAAATTGCAGTCGACAGAAAGAAGGTGCGAGGATGCGCTTGCGGGGATTCGCATGGTTGCTGGCGTGCATAGGGGGGGGCTTTGCGGTGTTGCTGACAGTCGTCTTTACGTCCGAAGGTGAGCACCGAAGGTCTCTGAAGGTTGCTGACGTGGAAGGCACCTGGTCAGCTGCGGGCGGTGAGCGCCTCACGGTCCGAGCGGACGGCTCCGCGGGGCTGGAACGGGTAAGAGTGTCCGAGACAAGTTGCGGCCAGTCGACCGGATCGGCCTCCCAGACCTACAGCGGCTCGGCTACCTGGGAGTTCGACACCGTACCCGACGAGAGTCCGGGGGTTAGGTTTGACTTCCACACTCCTGGCTCGGGCAAGTCGTGCAAGGTCTACCTCGTGGTCTTCCCTGAAGAGCGCGCGGGCAAGGGCTTCCTCGACAGTGACAGCGACGTGCAGTACTTGCGCTCGACCGCACGGTCAGACTGACGGGTAGGCAGCCATCAGGTACAACGGGGGACGGCCACCCTATTCAATATTCAATACAGAGCCGCCTTAACCTGCTGACGCCGGTTCAACTGTTGGAGGTTGTCGGCCGTACGGAACGGTGAAGCTCCTGGCGGACGGGCTCTCGACTGAGATTGTCGGTATTTGCCGGGAGCTTCGCATGCCTACCTAGGACCGGCGCTACGCCCCAGCTATTGGTTTCCGACATAAGGTCGAGGTGAACGGACGAGTGGCCTCCTGCAACCTGGGAATAAGAAATAGATATGCTGGGGGAGGCCCGGGGTCGTAAGGATCCAGAGGGTCCAATGGTTCTCCGTTTCACTCAATCTGGCGCACACTTGAATACTTTCGGGCTGGCTCGAGATTTCGATGTGTATGGAAGTTCACACATGGTAGGGATGCCTTAATGGTTCGGTCTAAAAAGGTCAGATCGATTCTACTTCCGCTCCTCGCCTGTGTGATGCTCGCCGGCTGTGGCCAAGCTGAGAGGCCTGGTGCGGGACCAATGGCGCCTAGCCTTCCATCCCAGGCGCAAAGCCGTAGGTATGAGCAATTTCAGGGCCGCCCCAGTTCGGGCGATCTAGGATGCTACGGGCTTAGGGTTTCGGAAGGTGTTCAGTCTGTCGACCACTGGAAATACGGCAGCGGTTTAGGTGTAGAGCTCTGGATCCGATTTGAAGCGACTCAAGATCAACTGGATGATCTGTTGCGCTATCTCGGGCGCGAAACCACGGACTTGCGTCCCACGCATTCTCCCTTCGACTCCAGAGATGTCTTGGAATTGGGATGAGATATATCGGCCCGACCGGGAATGTCGGGTCTGGTCGTACCAATTTCTGATAGCGATCTACGCGGCATATATCGCCAAGTTGCAGTCGATAAGCGGGACGGTTCAAGGATGACGGTCGACGTGTCCTCGGCGAGGACCTGATGAAGTACTCGGCTGACGCAGAGGGCGTCCGCCTGATCGCGGTGAGTCGCCGGCCCCGTCGTATCTGCGGACCGGAATAGCATAAGTTGCAAGCTGAGGCGCCGTGGTCTCGGCTGCGGCATATATCGGGGGGCACCCGCCACGCGACTGCGTGGTGGGTGCCCGCGTTTGGTCGCTGCGATCCGGCGAGGGGGAGCCCGTCCCTCAACGAGCCGCGCGCGCCGTCGCCCTTCCCGCCTTCATCCGACGAGCAGCGCTGAAGGGCCTGACGCCGTACGCACACGGAATCTTCCGAATGTCGCTGAAGGCTTGACGTCGTTCGAGGTCAGGGTGGATTCACCTCCACGACGACCGGCGCTGTCCGGGGTCGTGCGGGACCGTACAGATCGCTGGAACCCGCCCCGGCGGCCGCACTCCTGGAGACGTGCCAACACCCACGGAACCGGCCAGGCCCTCGGAAGCGGACCGGTATGGACATCGCGACACCGTCGTGCTGATTGCCGTCCTCGCCATCTGCGTCGGCGTCTGCCTCACTGCTGGGGACGACAGCGGCTTCGCAGGGGTCATCGGCGCCATCACCGGCCTCTACAGCGCCTGCCGCATCGCCGCTGACTGATCGAAAGATCATGAGCGGCAAGGTATGCAGCGCCAGCGGCTATCTGGGTTGCCCCATGCAGGGCCAGTCCTGGCCGTGTTGCTTCGGGCTCTCCGGAATCCCCCGCAACCCTCGTGAAGAGGTCACGGAGCTCGAGGAGACCGCCGCCTCCCTGCCTGAGCGGGGGGTGCCCCTATGTCTTTGGTCAAGGTGCTCGGGTGGCAGTGTGGCTGTCATGAGTGATGAAGGGCCTGTTCGTGAGTCGGCAGGCGAGGGCATGCGTCCGTGCGACTTTTGTGGCCATCCAGTCGTGATCGACTCGGTCGACGAGCGTGACTGCCCTGCATGCGGCGAGGCTGCTGAGGGTCAGGCAGCTGTGGCTGGCCGCGACTCGTAGAAGGTTCCGTCGCGGAGCATTGCGAAGAGGACGTCGGCTCGGCGCCTGGCGAGGCAGAGCAAGGCCTGTGTGTGGTGCTTCCCTTGGGCGATCTTCTTGTCGTAGTAGGTCCGGGAGGCCGGGTCGGCCAGGGAGGCGAACGCAGCGAGGAAGAAGGCCCGTTTGAGCTGCTGTTTCCCCTGCGGGAGGGCTGTTCGCCGCGGATTGAGGAGCCTGAGCTGCGGGTGGCGGGGGCGAGGCCCGCATAGGCGGCGAGGTGGCCGGCGGTGGGGAAGGTGCTGCTGCCGTCGCCGACCTCGATCAGGATGCGGGCTCCGGTCCCGACTCCGACTCCCGGATGGACGTCAGGACCTTCGAAGAGTGATCAGGCAGCGCCGTCCGGCTTTGCGGATCTGAGCTGTGACCCGAACCGTTCCAGCAGGGTCAGGACGGCCGGGTGCTGCAACCGCGGCCCCAACACGCGTTCCAGCGACGGATGGATCTGGGTCAGCAGGCCGTGGAGCCGGTTCGCGACCCTGGTGGCCTCGCCGGCCAGGTCGTCGTCGAAGCCGACGATCATCTCCAGTTCGGCGATCGTCTCGTCTTGGCCGTCGATGGCCCGCAGTGTGTGAGGCATCGTCCGGGACGCGTCCGCGATGATGAACGCGTCCTTCGCATCGGTCTTGGCCTCGCCCGGGTAGAGATCGGCGATCCGCCGCATCGTCAGCCCCGGCAGATAGGCGACCGGGCAGCCCATGTCCCTCGCAACGGCCAGGGGCAGGGCCCCGATCGAGGCCGGCTGGTCGACCACGACCAGCACCGTTCCGTGCTTGGCCTGCAACTTCGCGCGGAGCTTGGGCTCGGTGTTGGGCAGCCGTTTGTCGAAGGCCTTCTTCCCGGCGGCCATGACGGCGGTGGTGTGGTGTTCGCCCTTGCCGACGTCCACGCCGAGGAAGACGTCGATGGTGCTGGTGTCGATCACGTGCAGGCCCCTCCATCACGTTTTCGTCCGGCCTTGCCTCGGCATCGAGCTGCCACACCCACGTTACGGAGAGCTCTGCCGGTCCGGGTGAGACCGGTGCTCAAGCCCCTCATCAGCGGTCCGTCGATGCCTCCGGGCCCGGTGACACCACCCCCCGGATCATGGACTGCATCAAGGAGGGGAAGTCATGCCGGACCCGAAGGCCGGAGGCCCCATTGCGGAGCCACGAAAAAGGTAACGGGGGGGGGGGTAGCTCCAGCCACTGGCCGTCGAACGCGCCGGGGCTCTTCTCGCGGTCTGCGGGGGTCAGGCTGCAACGATCAGCAACGCCCGGTACGTCGTGATCGACAGGGGCCACGCCATGTCGCGCTGAGTGTCTGAGGCTGTGATGACCAGGTGTGCAGGGCTGGTCGGCGCAGGTTCGGGATGAGCCGTCAGGCCCGCACCGGCTACCGGGCAGACGAAAGTACGCGAGACGACCGTCTCCATGCCACACGTTCGTCGCGGGCTCAGATCCCGCGGCGCGTTCCGTGGTTCATCGTGTACAGCTCCCGTGCTCTGGTCCGAGGCGGCCGGACAGGCGGCCCTCGGTGAAGAGCACGTACTGAAGGCGTGGTTCGCCGCCGAGGGTATGAAACAGGCAAACGGCGGGGCATGTGGGAGGTGGACGGGCGGGCGCCCCGCGCGAACCGGTGCAAGGAGATTGACAGTCCGTCAGTTCAGGGCGCACGTTATATCGGCAGGCCGATATAACTTCGACTCCGGAGGCCCGGTGGCACCCGACCGCACGCCGACGCCACACGGCACGCCGCAGGCGCCCCGTACCGCTCCAGCGCCCCGCACCCCCCAGGCGCAGCGCAAGTCCGAGACCCGCTCCCGCCTCATCGAGGCGGCCGCCGAGCTCTTCGCCCGCAAGGGGTTCCACGCCGTCTCCGCCGAGGCCGTCGCGGACGCCGCAGGGCGCACCACGGGCGCGCTCTACAGCCACTTCGGCGGCAAGGAGGGCCTCCTCCTCGCGCTGTTGGAGGTCTGGAAGGAGCGGATCGCCGAGGAGCTGGCCGCCGAGATCGAGGCGGGCGACCCCGACGATCCCGCCGTGCACTTCTCCGCGATGTGGGGCGGCCTCACCCGCCACCATCCCGAACGCGGCGATTCCTGGCTCCTGCTGGAGACCGAGCTGTGGCTGCACGCCGCTCGCGGCCCCCTCATCGGCAGCCGGCTCGCGCAGCGTTACGCCGAGATCCGCGCGCAGCTGGGGGAGGGGCTCTCCGACTGGGCCGAGGCCACTGGCACGCCGCTCGGCCGACCGCCCGAGGAGACCGGCGCCCTGGTCCTCGGCGTCCTCCTCGGGCTCGCCCTGCAACACCGCCTCGACCCGCGGGGCATCCCCGACAGCCTCGTCGTGGACGCCCTCGGCGCCCTCCTCGGGCTCGGCCGGCCGGGCTGAGCCGGGCCCGAGCCCGGCCCCCGCGATGCCCGCCTCGCGCCGCACATCCGCGTAGCGCTGTACACCCGCCCCGCGCCGCACTTCTGCGTAGCGCCGTACACCCGCCTCGCCCCGCATGCCCGCCTCGCGCCGCACATCCGCGTAGCGCCGTACACCCGCCTCGCGCCGCACTTCCGCGTGGCGCCGTACACCTGCCTCGCGCCGCACACCCGCGTAGCCCGCACGCCTCCGACGCCCCACCTCTCTGCCCACCCGGACGAAGGGAACCCCCTGTGCTGCCCACCGGCGAGATCGACCTCCTCGAGGACACCTGGGCCCGCGAGGTCCCGCACGCGCAGTTCACCCGGCTGCGCCGCGAGGACCCCGTGCACTGGCACGAGGTGCCGGGCGGCCACGACGGCTTCTACGCGGTCACCCGCCATGCCGACGTCAAGGCCGTCAGCCGCGACCCGGAACTCTGGTCCACCGAACTCGGCTCGTTCATGATCCGCGATCAGAACCCCGAGTCCCTGGAGACCCTGCGCCTGGTCCTCCTGGGCATGGACGCGCCGCGCCACTCCCGCTACCGCTCCCTGGTCAGCGCGGGCTTCACGCCCCGGGTCGTGCGGCGGCTCGCGGCCCGGATCCAGGAGCGGGCCGTCTCCCTGGTGGCGAGCGCGGTCAGCCCGGGCCGGGACATGGACTTCGTCGCCGAGGTGGCCGCCTGGCTGCCCATCCAGACGATCTGCGAGATGGTCGGCGTACCGGAGGGGGACGAGCGGCTGATCTTCGACTGGAGCAACCGGATGGCCGGGAGCCAGGACCCGGAGCTCTCGGCGGGCAAGCACGACAGCGACCTCGCGGCCGCCGAGATCTACGCCTACTGCGACGCGCTGGCCGAGGAACGGCGGGCCCGCCCCCGCGAGGACATCCTCTCGGCGCTGGTCCACGCCGAGGTAGGCGGGGAGCGGATGACGGAGGACGAGATCAACATGTTCTTCGTGCTGCTGTGCGTCGCGGGCAACGAGACCACCCGCAACCTGCTCTCCGCCACCCTGCTGGCCCTGATCGAGCACCCGGCGGCGCGCGCCGAACTGGCCGCGGCCCCCGAGGACGAATCCCTGTGGAACTCGGCGACGGAGGAGTTCCTGCGCTGGGGCGGCTCGATCCACAACTTCCGCCGCACCGCGACGCGCGACACCGTGCTGCGCGGCCGCCCCGTCGCCGAGGGCCAGAAGGTGGTCACGTACTACACCTCCGCCAACCGTGACGAGGAGGTCTTCGCCGACCCCTTCGCCTTCGACATCCGCCGGACCCCGAACGACCACGTCACCTTCGGTGGGGGAGGCCCCCACTTCTGCCTCGGCGCGGGCCTCGCCCGCGTCCAGATCAAGGCGCTCGTCCGCGAACTCCTGCGCCACCACCCCGATGTCGCCCTCACCGGCGAGGTCCGACGGCTCCGCTCGGACTTCATCAACGGCGTCAAGTACCTCCCGGTCCGCTTCGGCTGAGGAGCCGCGCGCCACCTGCCGTAGCCTCGGCCGGATGTGGATGCGCGAGAAGATCTGGAACGAAGCGACTCCGGCGGAGCGGCGGCTGGCAGGCCTGGCGGTGAATCCGGCGGCGCCGGAACGCCTCCTGCTGCGGATCCTCGCCGACGGCCCGCCGGCCGCGCGGATGGCGCTGTGCGGCGACCGGGACCTGCCGGAACCGGTCGTCGACGCGGTGGTGTCCCACCCCGACCGGCGGGCGCGCGCCGTCTTCGCCTCCAGTCCGCACGCCGATCCCGCGCAGCGGGCCCGGCTGGTGGACGACCCCGAGTACCTGGTGCGGGGCCACCTCGCCGAGGGGCCCGCCGCCCGCCTGGTGCCATGGCCCCGGCCACTGCCCGACGAGACCGTCGTCCACATGCTCACCACGTACGAGAACGACCTCCTGTGGAGCCTCTCCCGGCAGACGTCCCCCGGGCTCCGCGACCGCATGCCGACCCACCCCGAGGCGAAGATCCGCCGGGTGGGGGTGGGCTCGTGGTCCGTGCTGGCGGCCGATGTCCGGGCCGCGCTGCTGGCCGATCCCGACCCGCGGGTGCGCGAGAGCGCCTCCCGGCACGCCCGGCACGAGGACCCGAGCTGGGTGGAACAGGAGCTGCCGGACCATTCGTGCCACGCGCGCACCCACCTGTTGATGAACTGCCCCCTGAGCCCCGCCGTCATCGACTCCGTCCTCACCTCACCGGTGGGCAAGGAGGACAGGGCCATGATCGCGTTCAATTCCAGCCTGCCGCCCGCCACGGTGGTCCTGCTGGCCGGCGATCCCGACCCGAAGGTCCGCGAGTGGGTCGCCGGCCGCTCCGACCTCGGTCCCGCCGAGCGCGCGGCGCTGGCCGCCGACCCCGATCCCCAGGTCCGGCTCGCCCTGTCCGTGCACCCCGCGCTCACCGAGTCCGAGCGGGCGGCGATCGACTACGCGGTTCCCGAGGGCGGCTCGTTCGGATTCTTCCCCGCCCCGTCCACGCCGGCGGACCCCGCCGCCGTCCGCCGGTACGCCCTCTCCGGGCACCCCCTGCTGCGCCGCCGCGCGGCTGGTGACCACCACCTGCCGCCGGACCTCGTCGCGCTGCTCGCCGCCGATGCGGACCAGGGCGTACGGGTCACCCTCGCGCAGAACCATCCCGACGCGTCCGCCGCCTTCCTGCTGCGCTGCTTCCTGGAGTACACCGGCGACGACCGCGCCGACCTGCTCACCCGTCCGCTCTTCCCGACCACGGGCCTGGCCGCCCACGCCGAGCACGAGGACCCGGCCGTACGGGCCCTCGCGGCCCGGGATCCCGAAGCGGCTCCGGAGCTCGTCGACCGGCTCACCCGCGATCCGGATCCGGCCGTCCGGGCCGCCCTGGCCCGGCACCCGAACCTGCCCGCGATCCGGATCGCGGAGCTCTTGGACGACGAGGAGCTCGCCCCGCACGCGGCGGCGAATCCGGCCCTGGCCCCGGCTCTCATGGAGGAGATCGTCGACGCCACCTGCTGACTCATGCGCAATGCATGCTCAAAGCTGCTCGATGACAAGCCATTTCGAGCAACTTCCTTCATTCGGGGCCCTCGGAGCGCTATGTTGCCCGGTGCATGCCAAAAGGTGTGTCCGTGATCCGGACCGCACGAGGAGCCGCCCCATGAGACTCATCAGCATCCGCAGGAGCCCGCGGCGGCGGCGCGCCCCCGCTGCCGCGCTGCTCGCCGCCGCCCTCACCGTGGCCGGCCTGGCCGCCGCCGGACCGATCGCCTCACCGGCGGGGGGGGGGGGGGGGGGCGCGCGCGGGGGGGCGGCCCCCCCCCCCGCGGCCGCCGCCGCGCGCGCGCCCGCGGCGGCGCCCGCCCCCCGCCCGCGCGCGCGCGCGCCGCAGGGGC
>NZ_JBSGWY010000001.1:249132-279885 GCF_053609145.1 Streptomyces sp. NPDC054961
GGGGGGCCGCGCCCCCCCGGGCGCGCGCGCCGCCCCCCCCACCCCGCGGGGGGGGCGGCGCGCCCCCGCCATCCCTCCCCGCCCCCGGGGCGCCCCCCCGCGCGGCCGCCGGGGCGGCGCCCGCCTCCACCGCGGGCAACGTCACCGGATTCACCCAGTCCGGGAACACCTTCACCGCCACCACCTCCAGCGGCGCCAAGGCGCGCGTCGTCATCGCCCGCGCCGACATCTTCCGGCTCTGGCTCTCACCGGACGGCGCCTTCACCAACGACCCGGCCGGCGCCGATCTCGCCCCCACCACCGACTTCGGTCCCGTGAGCGCCGGTTGGACCGACGCGGGCACGTACTACCGCATCACCACGGGATCCCTGTCGGTCCGCGTCAACAAGTCCCCGCTGCAGTTCTCGGTCTACCGGGCCGACAACTCCACCCTCGTCTGGCAGGAGTCGCAGCCCACGTCATGGACCGGCGGCCAGACCACCCAGTACCTCGCGCGCGGCGCGGACGAGCAGTTCTACGGAACGGGCCTGCGCCTCGGGGAATGGGCTCTGCGCGGCAAGACGGTCCCCGTCGCCGTCGACAACAAGTGGCGCGAGAACAACAACGCGAGCCCCGCCCCCTTCTACATGTCGACCAACGGCTACGGCGTGATGCGCAATACGTGGGCCCCGGGCTCGTACGGGTTCAACGCGCCCACCACGCTCACCCACAACGAGAGCCGCTTCGACGCCTGGTACTTCACCGGTGATTCGCTCAAGACCGTCCTCGACGCCTACACCGACGTCAGCGGCAAACCCTTCATGGCCCCCGCGTGGGGCTTCGAGCTGGGCAACGCGGACTGTTTCAACGCCTCCAACCCGGACTACCAGGGCGCCCACGACCGGCTCCGCCACCAGACGACCCCGGACGTCGTCGGCTACGCCACCGATGCCCGCGCCGCCGACATGCCCTCGGGCTGGTTCCTGCCGAACGACGGCTACGGATGCGGCTACACCGCGCCCCTGAAATCCACGGTCGACGCCCTCAAGGCCAAGGGCTTCCAGACCGGTCTATGGACCTCGACCGGCCTCGGCTCCATCAACGACGAGGTGGGCAAGGCGGGTTCGCGCGGGGTGAAGACCGACGTCGCCTGGATCGGCGGCGGCTACCAGAGCGCCTTCAACGGGGTGAAGCAGGCGGTCGACGGCATCGAGAAGAACTCCGACGCCCGCCGCTACGTCTGGACCGTCGACGGCTGGGCCGGCACCCAGCGCAACGCCGTCGTCTGGACCGGCGACACCAACGGAACCTGGGACGACATGCGCTGGCACGTCCCCGCCATCACCGGAGCGGGCCTCTCCGGCCTCAACTACGCCTCCGGCGACGTGGACGGCATCTTCGCCGGAAGCCCCAAGACCTACGCCCGGGACCTGCAGTGGAAGGCCTTCACCCCGGCCTTCATGACCATGTCCGGCTGGGGCGCGACCGGCCCGGGCGCCGGCTATCAGGACAAGGAGCCCTGGCGGTTCGCGGAGCCGTACCTCTCCATCAACCGAAAGTACCTCCAGCTGAAGATGCGGCTCATGCCGTACCTGTACACGATGAGCCGGACCGCCCACGAGACCGGCGTCCCGAGCACCCGCGCGATGGTCCTCGAATATCCCGAAGACCCGGTGGCCCGCGGTAACCTGACGAGTGGCCAGTTCATGGCCGGGGACTCCTTCCTCGTCGCCCCGGTCGTCTCCGACACCACCGTGCGGGACGGCATCTACCTGCCCGCCGGCACGTGGACGGACTACTGGACGGGCAGGACGTACGCCGGACCGGGATGGCTCAACGGCTACCAGGCACCGCTCGACACGCTTCCGCTCTTCGTCAAGGGCGGCGCCATCGTCCCGATGTGGCCGCAGATGAACTACACGGGGGAGAAGCCCCTCTCGACGCTCACCTACGACATCCACCCGCGCGGCACCTCCTCCTTCAGCCTCTACGAGGACGACGGCATCACCCGCGCCTACCAGTCGGGCGCCTTCGCCCGCCAGCAGGTGGACGTCACCGCCCCCACGACCGGCTCCGGCGCGGTCACCGTCTCCGTCGGCGCCCCGGTCGGCGGCTACACGGGCAAGCAGGCCTCGCGCGGCTACGAGTTCACCCTCCACGTGGCCACCGCCCCCGGGGCGGTCTCCGTCGACGGCGCCGGGCTCACCCGGCTCACCTCCAAGGCCGCCTACGACGCGGCGGCCACGGGATGGTTCTTCGACGCCGCGGACCGGGGCGGCATCCTGTGGACCAAGACGGGTACGAAGGCGGGCGCGTTCAGCGTCTCGGCCACCGGCACCTCCGTCCCGGCGGCCGAGCCGGTGCCGGCGACCTCCAGCCCCGTCCCGCAGTCGGCCTGGACCCTGGTCTCCGCCGACAGCCAGGAGACCACCGGCGAGAACGGCGCCGCCCGCAACGCCTTCGACGGCAACACGGGAACCATCTGGCACACCGCCTGGTCCGGCGGCACCCCGGCCCCGCTGCCGCACGAGATCCAGATCGACCTCGGCGCCCGCTACGCCGTGGACGGCCTGGGCTACCTGCCCCGCCAGGACGGCGGGGTCAACGGCCGGATCGGCGGCTACGAGGTGTACGTCTCGGACACCACCACCGACTGGGGGGCTCCGGTGGCCACCGGCACCTTCGCCGACACCGCGGCCCTCAAGTCCGTCTCCCTGGCCGCGAAGACCGGCCGCTACCTCCGCCTGAAGTCGCTGACCGAGGCCGGCGGCCGCGGCCCCTGGAGCAGCGCCGCCGAGATCACCCTCACCGGCCGCTCGGCGCCGCTGCCGGCCGCCGCGACCCTGGTCAACGGGGCGTCCGCCACGTGCCTGGACCTTCCGGGGAGCGCCAGCACCCCGGGCACCCAGCCCACCCTCTACAGCTGCCACGGAGGACCCAACCAGCGCTGGACCCTCCAGGGCGACGGCCGCCTGACGGGCCTGAACGGAGTCTGCCTGGACGCGGCCACGGCCTCGGCCGTCGCGGTCCAGACCTGCAACGGCAGCTCCGGCCAGACCTGGCAGACCGGGCCCGACGGGAGCCTGCGCAATGCCGGGCAATGCCTGACGCCGGCCGGCTCCGCCACCGCCAACGGCACCAGGCTCACCCGGGTCGCCTGCGCCACCACGCCGGCCCAGCGCTGGACGTTCACCCCGTGATCGCCCCGGCCTGATCGCCCCGCCCTGATTCCGCACCCCCGATTCCGCCGCCGAGCCGGTCCGGCTTCCCTGCCGGGCCGGCTCGCCCTGTCGTGCGCAACGGTCCGCCCGCGCGGGGCCCGTCCGCAACGGGCCCCGCCGCACCGGGAGTTCCGCACCGCGTGCGACGCGACGGCCGGCGGCCGGTCCGGGCCGCGCCGGTCCGGGCCGCGGTTCGTCTCCGCGCTGCGGCGGATCGATCCGGTGGACGGGCCGTCCTCCTACCGGAGCGAGACGCTGGCGGCGCGGGACGCCGTCACCCGCGCCACGATCGCGGAGCTGGGCGCGGGCGCGGGCACGGGCACGAGTGCCACCGGGGCGGGCAGCGGGTCCGACGCGGCCGACCGGTCCGACGCGCAGGGTGCCTCCGAGGTGGACCTCGAGGCGGCGACCGCCCTGTGGGACAAGGCGCTGCGGCCCCGGAATGGGCGGGCCCGCCCGGCCATGGCGTCCACCGCCCGCCGCGTCATCGGCGAACTCCTCGCCGAGGGGGCGGTGCGGGGCTGACCCCGGCAGGCGGCCGGGGCGGCGGGTCGGCACCCGTCGCCGCCCTCGCGAAGGCGGGTCCGGGTTGCCGCCCTGGGCCGTGAGTCGATCTTCGGGCAGCCTGAAACCCAAGTCAATCCGCCCTTATTCTCGCAACCCCCCAGCATTACCTTGGGGGTCGTGACCCTTGACGATCTCCGCGTGTTCGTCGCCGTGTGCCGGGCCGGCAGCCTCAGCGCCGTCGCCCGCGAACTCGGCCGCACCCAGTCCGCCGTCAGCCAGCACGTCCGCCGCCTGGAGAAGGAGACGGGCGCCGTCCTGCTGGCCCGCCATCCGCGCGGCGTCTCGCCCACCGAGGCCGGCCGGATCCTCCAGGCGGCCGCCGCCGACGGCATCGCGGGACTCGACGGTGCGCTGCGCCGGCTCGACACCCTCGTGCGGGGCGACGGCGGATCGGTCCACGTCACCACGGGCGCCACGACCGTCCGGCACTTCATGGCCGAGGCCGTCGTCGCCTTCCGCCGCGCACACCCCCGGGTGAGCCTGGAGTTCCAGACCGAGAACTCCAGCCGCAGCTGTTTCGAAGCCCTCGCCGCGGACGGTCTCGACCTCGCCTGGATCACCATCGGCGGCCCCGTGCGCGGCATCGAGCAACGGCCCGTCATGAGCCTGCCCTGGGTCCTCGCGGTCGGCGCCGACGACCCCCTCGCGGCCCGCCCCCGCCTGGAGCCCGCCGACCTCGCCGCCATCCGTCACATCCGGCTGCCCGAGAACTCCAGCTCCCGCGCCCACCTCGACGCCGCCCTCGCCGAAACCGGCATCCGGATCACCTCCGACACCAGCGCCGCCGACTGGGACACCGCCCTCCTCCTCGCCGAACTAGGCCTCGGCCACGCCGTCGTACCCGCCCTGCCCGGCTGGCAGGTCCCCGGTTCGGGCGGCCCCCTGCGCCTGGTGCCGATCCCCGCCCTGCCGCCGCTCGTGGTCGGCTGGGCCGTCCGGCGCTGGTCCGCCCTCACCCCGCTCGCCCGCGCCTTCGCCGACGAGGTGGCCCGGAGCTGCCCGTCCCCTCACGCCGCGGCCGGGCAGCCGTGACGCGGGCAGCAGCCCGACGGCGGCCAGCGCGGCCAGGGCGGCGGCCGAAGTCCCCGTACCCGAAGCTCCCGTTCCCGCGGCCACCGCGATCCCGAAGGACGGTCCGACGTTCATCGCCGTCTGCTTGAGCCCGCCCACCACCCCCGCGTACCCGGCCGGGGCGTCGCCGACCACCGTCCCGGTGGCCGTCACCATCACCGCGGCGAAGCCCGCGCCCATCACGCCGAAGCCCCACCCCGCATCCAGCCCCGTGATCCCGAGCGTCACCAGCCCGGTCCCCGCGACCGCCGTCCCGCGCGCACCGAAACGCCGCAGCGCGGCCCCCGCGACCGGGGAGCCGACGACCATGGCGGCGGTCATCGGCAGCACGCGCAGCGCTGTCGTGAGCGGGGTGAGCCCCGTCGTGTCCTGGAGTGCGAAGCTCGCCCCGAAGAGGGCTCCCATCAGCGCGGCCGAGACCAGGGCCAGCAGCGCCATCGACGCGGTCACCGGGACGGAACGTGCCACCGCGCGCGGGACCAGGGGCCGCGCGGACCGCCGCTCCGACCGGACGAGCAGCGCCCCGAGCACGGCCGCGACGGCGAACCCGGCCAGGGTGCCCGGCCCCGCCCAGCCGTGTTCCGCCGCGCCGGCCAGGGCGTGCACGAACACCGCGAGGGCCGCGACGAGCAGCGCCGCCCCGGCCGCCGGGATCCTCCCGGGCTCCGCACGCGGCGGCGCGGGGATCCGTACCAACGCGGTCGCGGCGGCGATCAGCAGGGCGGCGGGCACGTTCGCCACGAACACCGCACGCCAGCCGAAGTGTTCCACCAGCGCGCCCCCGAGCAGCGGCCCGGCCGCCGCGGCCAGCCCGATCGCCGAGGTCCGGACCGCGACCGGACCGCCGAGCCGGTCGGGCGGGTACGCGAGCCGCAGCAGGGCGAGGGTCGCCGGCTGCGACAGCGCCCCGAAGACCCCCTGCGCCGCGCGCAGGGCGATCACCCAGGAGACCCCGGGCGCGAGCGCGATCCCCGCCGAGGTCGCGGCGAAGCCGAGGACCCCGGTGAACAGGAGCCGCGCGTGCCCGTACCGGTCGCCGAGACGGCCGGCGACGACCAGGAAGGCGGCCACGGCCAGCAGATAGGCGGTGCTGGTCCACTGCACTTCGGCCAGGCTCGCCCCTAGGTCCTTGCGCAGGCTGGGCTGCGCCATGAGCAGCACGGTCCCGTCGAGCGCGACGAGCATGGCGCCCGCGGCGCTGACCAGGAGCGCCAGCCGGGGCCGCACGGGCGGCTTCACGGCCGCAGGTGCGCGTCGAGGGCGGCGTCGACGACGTGGTCGGCGGAGGCGCCCGGGTCCACGCCGAGGACGAGCGGCAGACTGCCCCAGGCCCACAGCTGCGCCACGCCGTGCAGGCCGGCCCAGAGGGCGGCGGCGCTGGTGCGCGGAGCGGTGGTGTTCCCGCACCGGGCGACGAGCGAGACGATCAGGTCGAACACCGGCAGCGTGGAATCCCGCAGCCGGGCCCCCGCGGGCCCGTCCTGTCCGGTGCTGTCCAGCAGGTCGTGGCGGAACATCAGCTCGTACATGCCGCGGTTCTCCAGCGCGTAGCCGACGTACGCGCGTCCCAGCGCCCGCAGTTGCTCGCGCGGGTCGTCCGCCCCGCCGCCCGCCGAGGTCTCCGGTCCCGTCCGCGAGTCGTTCTCCGCGCCGTGCCGCGCCGCCGACAGCGCTGCCGGGAAGCGGGAGCCGAGGTCCTCGAACCCGCGCCGGGCGATGGCGGACAGGAGCGCCTGATGGGTGGGGAAGTACCGCCGGGGCGCCCCGTGGGAGACCCCGGCCCGACGGGCGATCTCGCGGAGGCCGAGGGCGCTGGTCCCTTCGGTGGTGACGAGCTGCACGCCGACGTCGATCAGCCGCTCGCGCAGCCCGCTGTCCTGATCCATAGACACTGTCTACCAGTCGCGGGTAGACAGTGTCTATCACCCGTTCTCCGCGATGATGGGAGGAGCGTGACCGGGCGAGGGGCCCGGCCCGGCCGGAGAAGAGGTGACCTGTCATGGCGGAGCACGAGGCGCGCGAGGCCGGGCCGACGGTGAACGGGCTGGAAGAAGGGCGCCTGATGAAGGAGCTCGAGGCCATCCACCGCACGCGCCACGAGACTCTGCTGTACGGGTCGGACGAGGCGCTGGTCACCCACACGCAGCGGATGGGCGAGCTGGAACGCGAGTACGTGCGCCGCCACCCGGGCCGGGCCCAGACCCCTGGCCGCACCCGCTCGGGCGCGCGCGCCCGCTCGGGCGCGGAGGAGCGGAGCTAGGCCCTCCTGGTAGATCTCGCCGGGCGGCGCGGGCCGGGCGGCGCGGGCCGGGCGGGCGGCGCGGGCGGCGCGGGCCGGGCGGGTCCGGACGGGGCGGCCCGGCTCCCGGGTGGGCGGCCGCTTCCCGGCTGCCCCCGGCCGGGGGAGGGTTGCTTCTCCGCTACTTCTCCGCGTGCTCGCCCAGCAGGAACAGCAGCCAGACGAATCCGGCGAACAGGTGTGTGCCGGCGATGTAGAAGAACGCGCGCAGCAGGACGCCGTTCTCCTTCCACTTCTCGTACTTCGCCGCGGCGGCCACCGCGGAGCGGGTCGCTTCGGTGCCCTTGATCGCGTTCTCGTTCTCGTCCGTCGTCACCGAATCAGCCTACGGGCAGTCCCAGGTGGGTCAGATTTGCTCCATGTGAGACAAATTTGTATCGTTTGATACGAAGGAGGATCACATGGTGCAGGAAGAAGAGCTGCTGGACGGCGCCGCCCGCGTCCTCGCCGGCGACCACAGCGCGTCCATGGCCCACATCGCGGCCGGCATCGGCACCAGCCGCGCCACGCTGAGCCGCCGCTACGCGACCCGCGAGGCCCTGCTCAAAGCCGTGGCCGCCCGGGCGATCGACGTGGTCGACGGCTGCCTGGCACCGGCCGACCTGCCCGACACCGCCGATGCCGCGGCCTTCGACGCCGCACTGGAGCGGCTCGTCACCGGCCTGCTGCCCGCCGCGCACCTGTACGGGTTCACCGCGCGGGACGCCACCGTGCTCGCGGACCCCGGGTTCCGGGCCGGCATCCAGCGCCAGGACCAGCGGGCACTCGCCTTCCTGGCCCTCGGCCAGCGCCTCGGACGGCTGCGCGCGGACCTTCCCGCCTACTGGATCTGGTACTCGCTGTGGGGCCTCCTCGACGCCGCCGCCGAAGGCGTGCGCGACGGTCACCTCGCCCGCCGGGACATCGGCCGGCTCGTCCTCACCTCCTTCCTCGGCGGAACCCGACCGTCCCCCGCCGCGTGACCCCCACCCGCCCGCGTACCACCGTGAACGGACCCCCCATGCACACCCCCACGCAGGACCGGCGCCGCTGGATCGTGCTCGCGATCCTCTCCGGCAGCCTCCTGCTCATCTCCATGGACACCACGATCCTCAACGTGGCGTTCCCCTCGCTCGTCGGCGACCTCCAGCCGGGCGCCGTCCAGCAGCTGTGGATCATCGACATCTACGCGCTCGTCCTCTCCGGTCTGCTCGTCACCGCCGGCGCCCTCGGTGACCGCTGGGGCCGCAAACGGCTGCTGATGGCCGGCTTCGGCATCTTCGCCGCCGCCTCGCTCCTCGCCGTGTTCGCCACCGAGGCCTGGCACGTCATCGCCGCCCGCGCCCTCCTGGGCGTCGGTGGCGCGGCGATCATGCCGTCCACCCTGTCGATCCTGCGCAGCGTCTTCACCGACGCCAAGGAGCGCGCCTTCGCGCTCGCCGTCTGGGCGGCCGTCTTCGGCGGCGGCATGGCCTTCGGCCCGGTCGTCGGCGGTCTGCTCGTCCAGGACTACGGCTGGCACTCCGCCTTCCTCCTCAACCTGCCCGTCACCGCGGTCATCGTCCTGGCCGGACTGCGCTACCTGCCCGAATCCCGCTCCCCGCGCGCCTCCGGCGCCTGGGACTGGTGGGGCGTCGGCCAGTCGATCGTCGGCATGCTCGCCCTCGCGGGCGGCATCAAGCAGCTGGGCAAGAGCGGCATCGCCGATCCGCTGCCCTGGGCCCTGCTCGTGCTCGCCGCGATCTCGCTGACCGTGTTCGTACGCCGTCAGCTGCGTCTGGACAACCCGCTGCTCCAGGTCCGGCTGTTCGCCAAGCCCGCCTTCAGCGTGGCCGCCACCGCGATCTTCCTGCCCATGGTCGGGATCGGCGCGGTCCTCTTCCTGGTCACCCAGTGGTTCCAGTACGGCCAGGGCTACACCCCGCTGGAGGCGGGCCTGCGCCTGCTGCCCGCCCCGCTCGCTCTGATCTGCGGCTCGATGGTCGCCCCGACCCTCATGCAGCGCTTCGCGATCCGCCACATCCTCGGCGGCGCTCTCTCCGTCCTCGCGATGGGCATGGCCCTGCCCTGGGCCCTCCAGCAGTTCGCCGAGCTGGGCTATCCCGCCTTCGCCGCCGCCCTGACCGTCATCGGTCTGGGCGCGGGCGTCGCCACCACCGTCGCCTCGGTGACCCTCATCTCCACAGCCCCCGTGGACGAGGTCTCCAGCGCGGCCGCGATAGAGGAGACCTGCTACGAACTGGGCTCGGCCATGGGCGTCGCGATCCTCGGCTCCACCGCCGCCGCCCTCTACCGCGGCAACCTCCCGGCCCTCGACCTGGACACGCCCACGCTGAGCGCCGTACGGGACTCGGTGGGCGAGGCGGCCCACACCGCGGAGCGCCTCGGCGGCAGCGTCGGCCAGACCCTCCTCGACGCCGCGTCGCAGGCCTACACCCTCGCGATCACCCCGGCCTTCCTCCTGGCGGGCGCCCTGGCCGTGGCCGCCGCGGCGACCACCTGGGCCATGATCCCCCGCGACCTCCAGCCGACCGAGAACCACTAGTCCCTACGAGTAAGCCGTCTCCTTCCGACCGCGCCGGGCCCGCGCTGCCCGGCACCGCACCTCGCCGCGAGCCTCCACCTGGCCGCCGCGCAGGTGGGCGGACGCGCACGGGGCCCTGCCGGACGATCGTCCAGCGGGGCCCTTCGGGGATGACCGCGCGGGGCCGCCCCGTACGCGATGGAGCGGGCCGGGTCCCGGTCCAGCCGAGGGGATCCGGTGAGGAGCCCCGTGCGCTCCTCGGTCCGTCGGGGGTCACCGCAGGCGGTGCGGCCCGCGCGCAGGGGCGCGCTGACGCGCCGCGGCGTTCGTGCCTCCAGGTGGTAGCGGGTGCCGGGACCGCCCGGCGCGGTACGGGTACTGCATGATGCAGAAGAAGGACAGGCCGGGCAGCGGGACCGCCGAGCGGCCGAGGCAGCTGGCAACGACCTACGCCGCGCTCGCGGGAGCGCTGGTCGGCGCCCTGGCCGGTCTCGCCGGGAGCACGCTCGCCTACTTCGAGGCCAAGGACACCCACCGTGAGGAAGCCGACGCGCGCCGGGCCGACATCCGGCGCGCCGCCTATGTGGAGCTCGCGGCGAGCACGAACAAGTACGTGCAGCAGGCCACCCAGCTGCTGACCGTGAGCCTCGACCCTGCCAAGAGCCCGGAGGAGCGGCGCCGTCAGTTCGAGGACAAGTACGCGCCGGCCAACACGGACCTCGCGCGGTCCCTCGCGACGGTGCGCCTGGTGACGACGCCGGGCGGCAGGCGCGACCTGGAGGAGATCGACACGCGCTCCGCCCGCGTGGGAGGGATCGCGACCAGCCGGTACGTCGAGGGCCCCGCAGGCGTGGACCTGAAGAAGACCGGAGCCGACTTCTCGGGCGCCGTGCGCGAGCAACTGGCGGCGCTGGAGCAGTTCATGGACAAGGCGGCCGACGCGTCGCTGTGACGGACGGACGGCTTGCCCTCCCTCCCGGCCCTCTTCCCTGGCTCTCCCTCCTGGCCTGCCCTGCCCGGTGGTCCCGCGGACAGGTGGGCGGGCCTCTCGCCCCGGTGGACCCTCCGGCTACGGCCGGGTGGCGGTGACCAGGTAGTAGTCCAGGATCTGCTGCTGCCAGGCGGTCAGGAAGTTCCGGGGCCAGGTGCCCGGCTCCCAGAGCCGGGCGAGCCACCGGTCCCAGCCGGGCCAGACCTGCGGCCCGATCGAGGTCGCCCGTACGTCGACGAGCCCGGCTTCTCCCAGGGCGTCGACGAGCCGTGAAACGGGCCGGGCGATGTCCAGACCGCTGGCGAACGAGTCGAGCAGTCCCGCGAGCCGCTCGGCGTGGGCGGGCGCGTCGTCGACGGTGAAGAAGCTGGCGACCGCCACCCGCCCGCCGGGCCGCAGCACCCTGGCCGCCTCCCGGGCGAAGGCCGACAGGTCCGGAAAGTGCTGGGCCGCCTCGACGCTGTACAGGCAGTCGTACTCCACGTCGCCGAGCGGCAGGCTCTCCGCGGCCCCCAGCGCGAATCTCAGCCGGTCCGGCTGCGCCGCGAGGAGCCCGGCGTTCGCGTCCCGGGCCCGCTGGAGCTGCTGGGGATGGATGTCCACCCCGGTGATCTCCGTGGGCCCGTACTCCTCGAGGGCGAGCGCGCACCCGAGGCCGAGACCGCAGCCGATCTCCACGGCCCGGCCGCCCCGCGGGGCGGCCGCGTCGAGGACGCTGCGGTACAGGTCCCGCTCGCTGCGGATCCGGTCGTCCCGCGACAGCGGCTGCTCGAGGTCGACGGACTGCCAGGAGCCGAAGTTGATGAACCCTCCGGCGAACACCGGCACGGAGCTGAGGTCGGCCGGCCCGTACGTCTCCCACACCGCGGGCCTCACGGCCGGACCGGACGACTCCCCGGGCCTTCCAGGCCTTCCAGCCTCCCTGGGCTCCCCGGGCCTTCGCGTGTTCCCCGTCGCTCCCGACAACGCCCCACCACCTCCGCGCACATGGGTGTTCCGCCCGACGCCACCAGTGTGGCCCGTGGAAGCGCGGCGCGACAGACCGCCCGCCCCGACCCGCCGCGCCCGCGCGGTCTACGCGGCGTACGCCCAGACCGCCCGCATCGTTTCCGGGAGGGGAGAGGGGCCGGCCAGCTCCAGCTGGGTCAGCAGGATGGTGGTGAGACCCCTGGACGGGACGATGTGCGCGGCCGTGCCCGTGCCGCCGATCCAGCCGTAGCGGCCCGGTACGTTCCACGGGTCGGTCGGGGTGACGTCGACCGACCCGCCGAAGCCCCAGCCCTGGCCCTCCAGGAACAGTGCGGCGCCCGCCCGCTGGGCGGGCGTCAGCCAGTCGGTGGTCATCCGCCGCACCGAGTTGCCGTCGAGCAGCGGGCCGCCCCCGTCGAGCAGCATCCGGGCGAAGCGGAAGTAGTCGTCCGCCGTGGAGACCAGCCCGCCGGCGCCGGAAGGGAAGGCGGGCACCGCGCTCCACTGGCCGTCGGGCGCGTCGACGAGCTCGAGGCTCCCGTCCGCGCCGCGGCGGTAGGAGTGCGTGAAGCGGCCCGACTGCCCGGCCGGCACGGCGAAACCGGTGTCGGCCATCCCCAGCGGCTCGAAGATCCGTTCCGCCAGGAACTCCGCGAGCGAGCACCCGGCCACCCGCGAGATCAGCACCCCCAGGACGTCCGAGCAGGTGTTGTACAGCCAGGCCTCGCCCGGCTGGTACAGCATCGGGACCCGCCCCAGCGCGGCCATCCACGCGTCCGGCGCCGCGACGGCCTGCGGCTGTGGCGGCCCCTGCCTCAGCTCGGCGAACAGCGGACCGACCGCCGGGAGGGAGAAGTCCGAGGGGAAACCCCATCCGGCGCGGAAGGTCATCAGGTCGGCCACGGTCACCAGTCGCTCCGCCGGAACCACGTCGTCGACCGGGCTCGCGGGGGTCCGTACGACCAGGGGCGCGGCGATCTCCGGCAGCCAGGGCGCGACCGCGTCGTCCAGCGCCAGCTGGCCGTCCTCCACCAGCATCATGACCGCGGCGGCCGTGACCGGCTTGGTGAGCGAGGCGATCCGGAAGATCGAGTCCCGGACCATCGGGGCCGTGCCCTCGGCGTCCGCGCTCCCCACGGCGACCACCTCCGGCTCCGTGCCGTCTCCCCGGTCCACCAGGGCCACCGCTCCCGGCAGGGTCTTGTCTTCCACGAACGGCTGAAGGATGTCGAGCAAACCGGTCACGGGGTCCGCCTTTCGGTCAAAGGGAGCTTCGGGGCAGGGGTGTTGTCACGGTCGTGGCATCGAGTCCCACAGCGAGCAGTGGTGTTCGGCCCACGCGTCCACGGTACGGATGCCCGCCGGACCCGGCGCGAGGGACAGGACGGCGGGGGAGCGCGGCCACCGGGGCGCAGTCCCCGGAGGGTTGGGGTTCCCCGTCGCCGCGAACCGCGTCCAGTAGCCGATCATCCGTTGCGACAGCGCCCGTTGAGGGGTGCTGAGCGGCAGCCCGAAGTCGAAGACGTAGGGCAGTTCGAAGCCGTGCGCGGCGCCGAAGGGGAAGCCCGCCACCTCCGGCAGCCCGGTGTGGTTGGGCGCCCCGCGGTCGGCGAACCGGTAGTCGTACGTCGGCACGTGCCGGGCGAGCGCGCGGCTGTCCCGCAGCTGCGGGCACACGAACGAGGCGTCGGACAGCGCGGCGGCGAAGCCGAGCGCGGGCGTCGGGTACGCCGTCACCGGATAGACGGCCTCGATCCGTCCGGCCGCCCCGCCGAACGAGGCCCGCAGCCTGGTCCGATAGGCCCGCGCGTCGGGGACGGGGTAGGCGGTCAGGGTCTGCGCGAGGAAGAGCCGCATCTCGTCCCGGTTCGAGCCCTGCACCACCGGGACGCGGTGGAACTTCCCGCGCTCCAGGGCCAGTCGCGGCTCCGTGGGCAGCAGGGGGTCGCCGTAGGACACGAGGGCGAAGCGCCACATCAGCTCCGGGGTGGCCAGCTTCCCGGCGTCCAGGCCGCGCAGACACGACGCGACATCGGCGGCGACGGGCCGGGCGCAGCCGAGCCGGTCGGCCGCAGCCGCGCCGTCGGAGAGGGTGCGCGCCGACGCCACGAACGGGGTGTAGGCGCCGAGGTCCGGCAGCACGGACCGCTCGGCGACGGCGGTGGAGCAGGAACCGCTCTGCAGGATCGCCCGGTGGAAGAGGCCGGCCGAGGCGGGTGAGGCGAGGTGGGCGCAGACGCTGAGGCCGCCCGCGGACACGCCGAACAGGGTGACCCGGCCCGGATCGCCGCCGAAGCGGGCGGCGTTCGCCCGCACCCAGCGCAGCGCCGCCTGCTGGTCGGCGAGCGCGAAGTCGGCGTCGGCGCCCAGCGCCGGATGCCCGAAGAGGCCGAAGACCCCGAGCCGGTAGTTGACCGTGACGACCACGACGCCGCCCTGCGAGGCCAGGCGGCCGGGCCGGTAGGGGTCCGCGGCGCCGTCCCTGAAGCCGCCGCCGTGGAACCAGACCATGACCGGCCGCCGCCCCGTCCCGTCACCACCCCCCGGAGCGCCGACGTCCGGAGCGCCACCCCCCGGTGCACCGACGTCCGGGGTGGTGACGTTCAGGAACAGGCAGTCCTCCGAGCCGGTCGGCCCGCCCGGACCCACCGGCGGCAGCTGGACGCAGCGGGCCCCGGGCGCGCCCGCGTCCCGTACGCCGTCCCAGCGCGCGGCGGGCTCCGGCAGCCGCCAGCGCAGCGGTCCCGTCGGCGGAGCGGCGTACGGGATGCCCTCGAAGGTGCCGACCCCGGACGCTTCCCGTCCGCGCACCGCCCCGCGGTCGGTCTCCACCACGGGCCCGGGGCCCCGGCCGTCGGCGGATGCCGGCCCGGCCGGTCCGCCGGCCAGCAGGAGCAGGGCCAGCAGGAGCGACCGTCCGGCCACCATCAGCGGCCCCTCGTCAGCACGCCCCGGAGGAAGGCCGCCTGCCCCGCGTGCTGGAGGTCGTCGCCGATCACGCTGACCAGCCGCACCCCCAGGGTCACCGGCGGATCCCACCGCTCGTCGACCACCCGGTCCAGGTCGGCGGCGTGCAGCCCCCGCAGGAACCGCCCGGTCTGCTCGTGGACGGCGTCGTAGTAGCCCAGCAGCAGATCCCCGGACGCGACCCGCACCGTGCCCACCTCGTCGGCGCTCTGCCCGTACCCGGTCGACCCGGCCGGCAGCGGCAGGGCGAAGCGCTCGTCCCATCCCCCCGCGTTCCAGACCTGCTCCCAGCCGGCCGCGTCCGACACGTGGTCGTCCTGGATCCGGGTCAGATGCCAGACCAGCCAGGTGACCGAGTTCGCGCCCGGGTCGATCCGCGCGTCCAGCTGCTCGGCGCTCAGCCCCTCGACGGCCTCGTGCACCACGCCCCTGATCCGGTCGAACGCGTCGGCCAGTACCTCCGTACCCTTCATGCCCCCACCATGCCCACGAGGGGTGGCGCCGTGGCCCGCGGCGCCGCGGACGACCCCCGTTTGCCCGCCCCGAATGGCGCAGCGCCACGAGGTGGCGCTGAATGTAACAAAGCGTGCGCTTCCCATGACGCACGATGACCGGCGCGCGATGTGTAGACCCGCGCGTCGGCGAACGGAGCTTTCCATGAATGACCCGATCACGCTCGCCGCGACGGAGCACGAAGAACCGCGCGGGCTCCCCGACACCACGGACGTCGGGCCGTCGGCCGGAATCCCGGACGCACTCCACCCGGACCACGCAGAGCCGGACGGCCCCGCGGCGGACGGCCCCGCACTGACCGACTCCGCACCGGCCGCCCCCGCACCGGACGGCCGCGACCGGCCCGGTGCCGGCGCGGACGGCCAGGAACCACGGACGGCGCCGGAAGGCGTCGGGGCGGCGCCCATACGCACCGTCCTGGAGTCCGCGGCCACCGGCCGCCCGGTCAAGGAGGTCGCCGCGCTGGTGAACCTGCTCAAGGACTCCGGCCAGCAGCCGCACCCCGGACACACGGCGCTGCGCGCGGCCGCCGTGTCCCGGCCCGTCCACGAGGTCAGCGAGATGGTCACCCTGCTGGGCAGCCCCGAGCACGAGGTCGTCGACGCGGACATCACCCTGCGGGCGGCCGCCCTCGGCCGGCCCATCGAGGACGTGGCCCTGCTGGTCAGCATCCTCGGCACCGGCGACGAACGGGCCCCGTACCGGCGCCCCGAGGCGGACCCGGTGCCCCCGGAACGGGCCGCGGGCCACGGTCCGGCTGCGGTCCGGGCGCAGGCTCCCGCTCCGGCGCGGCCCCCGACGCGCTCCGCGAGCGGCGCGCTGCGCCACGTACTGCGCTGGCCGGTGGCGCTCGCGCTGCTGCTCTGCGGCGCGCTGCACGTGCCCGGCGACGTGGCGGGCCTGGGCGCCGGTGATCCCGGTGGCCTCCTCGCCCTCGCGGTCGCCCTGCTCTGCCTGACCGCCGGCGCCCTGCTGGCGGTGCGGGACACGGCCGGGGTCTGGCGGACCGGCGCGGTCGTCGCGCTGGGCGTCGCCGCGCTCCACGTGGTCGGCGGAGCCGTGGAGTTCGACCCGCTCGCCGGCGCGGTCGGCGGTTCCCTGGAGTGGGCGGGCGTCGCGGCGGTGCTGAGCGCCGCGATCGGCGCCGTCCTCGCCGGAGTGGCCCTGCAGTACCGTCCGTCGGCCGGCCCGGCCGACGGCGCCTGACCCAGGCGGGGGGGGGGGCCCCCCCCCCCCCGCCGGGCCCCCCCCCCCCCCCGTCGCCCGGAACGAGGTGGACATGGACCCGGTGGCGGCGCTGGACCGCATCGCCTTCCTGCTGGAGCGTGCCCAGGAGCCGTCCTACCGGGTCCATGCCTTCCGCGGGGCGGCCGCCGCCCTCGGACGGATGGGGGACGGCGAGCTCGCCGAGCGGGTGGGGGCGGGCACCCTCGAGGCGGTCAAGGGCATCGGTCCCAAGACGGCCCAGGTCGTCCGGGAAGCCCTGGCCGGAGAGGTTCCCGCGTACCTGCAGCGGCTGGAGGACAAGGCCGCCGCGCACCCGGCCGGCCCGCCGCCGAGCCCCGCGGCCCTCGCCCTGCGCGCGGCCCTGCGCGGCGACTGCCACCTGCACTCCGACTGGTCGGACGGCGGCAGCCCGATCGAGGCGATGGGCCGGGCCGCGGCCGGGCTCGGGCACGACTGGGCGGTGCTCACCGACCACTCGCCGAGCCTGAAGGTAGCCCGCGGGCTCTCCCCGGAGCGGCTGCGTGAGCAGCTGCGCACGGTGGCCGAACTCAACGCGTCCTGGGCCCCGTTCCGGCTGCTCAGCGGCATCGAGTGCGACATCCTCGCCGACGGCTCGCTCGATCAGGACCCCGAACTCCTGGCGGAGGTCGACCTGGTGGTCGGCTCCGTCCACTCCAAGCTCCGGATGGACGCCCCCGCCATGACCCGGCGGATGATCGCCGCCGTGCGCAACCCGCACCTGGACGTCCTCGGCCACTGCACCGGGCGGCTGGTGACGGGCAGGACCCGCCCCGAGTCGCAGTTCGACGCCGAGGCCGTCTTCGCGGCCTGTGCGGAGTCCGGCGCCGCCGTGGAGATCAACAGCAGGCCCGAGCGGCTCGACCCGCCGCGCCGGCTGCTGCGGCTCGCCGTCGCCGCCGGAACCTTCTTCGCGATCGACACCGACGCCCACGCCCCGGGCCAGCTCGACTGGCAGACCACCGGCTGCGAACGGGCCCTGGAATGCGGGGTGACGGCCGACCGGGTCGTCAACACCTGGTCAGCGGCCGGCCTCATCGACTGGACCCGGACCCGGACCGCACCACGGACCGCACCACGGACCCCGCCACGGACCTCGCATCGGACGCCGACCGAGGCCGGGACCCGGGCGCCCACCCGCTCCCGCCGTCCGCCGCCCGCGAAGCCGTGAGCGCGAACAGCGCACCGTCCGGATCACACCTCCGGCGCCCGCCGGCCCCCGCCACCGGGACGGCCCGTCGTGGGCCCGGATATGCCCTTGGCGGTACGCGCACCCCCTCTTAGGGTGCGCGTATGAAGATCATGAATTCCCAGGACATCGACGCGGCGGTCTCGCTCACCACGCGGGCCCTGCGCGATGTGGCGCACCTCGACTGGAGCGCCCCGGCCGCCGGCCTGGAGTGGAGCTGCCACGACACCGCCGTCCACGTGACGGAGGACTTCACGGCCTACGCCGCCCAGCTCACGGTCCGCGCGCGCGACGGGTACGTCCCGCTGAGCATCCGGGCCGATGACGGCACCGGTCCCGCCGGCCTCGTCGACATGATCGAGGCGTCCGGCGGGTTCCTGTCCGGCGCCGTGGCCCTCGCCGGGCCCGGTGCCCGTGCCTGGCACCCGTACGGCACGGCGGGCGCGGACGGCTTCGCCGCGATGGGGATCATCGAGACCCTGCTGCACACCCACGACATCCTCAACGGACTCGGCGTCCACGACTGGGAGCCGGACGCCGACCTGCCCGCGAGGGTCCTGGACCGGCTCTTCCCGCACGTACCGCGCGGCGAGGGCACCGACGGCGGCGAGGCCTGGCGGACCCTGCTGTGGGCGACGGGCCGGGGCGAACTCCCGGGCCGGGCACGGCAGACGGTCTGGCGCTGGTACGCCGAGCC
The DNA here is from genome assembly GCF_053609145.1 of Streptomyces sp. NPDC054961. Lineage (NCBI taxonomy): Bacteria > Bacillati > Actinomycetota > Actinomycetes > Kitasatosporales > Streptomycetaceae > Streptomyces > Streptomyces sp. NPDC054961. The sequence continues at coordinate 267,344 of NZ_JBSGWY010000001.1, forward strand.
GGTCGTGGCCGAGCGCGTGCTGCTCTGCGACATGAGCCCGATGGTCGCGGCCGATCTCCACGCGGGCGGCACCGGCGGTTTCGTCTGGGCCGAGGACGGCCCCGGCGACGGCACCCGGCGCGCCGCCGGGAGCGTGGCGAAGGCACACGAGGCGGGGACGTACCGGCCGGGCTGGGGCCCGTACGTCATCGTCCGCGCGAGCGACCGGCGGGCCATCGGCGGCATGGGTTTCCACGGCGCCCCGGACGCCGACGGCCGGGCCGAGACCGGCTACGACCTCGTCCCCTCGGCGCGCGGCAACGGCTACGCCACCGAGGCACTGAAGGCGCTCTCCGCCTGGGCCTTCGGCCAGCCGGGCCTCACCCTGCTGGCGGCCACGGTGGACGAGGACAACGCGCCCTCCCACGGGGTGCTGCGGCGGGTCGGTTTCACCGAGGCCGGCACCGGGGAAGGCCTGGTCCGCTACGCCCTGCGCGGCGCGGGGGCCCAGTAGCGCTCCGGCCGCTGGTGGCGCTGGGCTGTCACGACGTCGGGTGACACCGCGGCAGCCCGCCGCCACCGCCGGCCGGCTCCGGTCCCCGGCCCGGCCCCGACTCGGAAAGCAGGTACCGCCGTGGTGAGTTCTCAGGTCCCCGTGATCGATCTCGGCCTCTGGCGCGGCGGCGGGCCCGAGGAGCGCCGGAGCATCGCCTCCCGGGTCGACGAGGCCCTCCAGGTGGCCGGATTCCTCCTGGTGACCGGCCACGGGGTGGGCCCGGAGCTGCCGGAGCGGATCCGCGAGGCGGCGCGCACGTTCTTCCGGCTCCCGGCCGCCGCCAAGGCCCCGTACGCCGTCGCCGTCGGCGGCCGCGGCTGGCTGGGCCCGGGAGCCGAGGCCAACAGCTACGCGGAGGGCGCGGCCTCCCCGCCGGACCTCAAGGAGTCCTGGTCCTGCGCGGCCGAGGACCCCACCGGGATCCCGTCCGTGGACGCCGAGTGGTTCCGGCCCAACGCGTGGCCGGCCGAGGTGCCCGAGCTCCGGCCGCTCGTGGCGGAGTACCTGGCCGCGATGCGGACGCTCTCCGACGAGCTGCTGGAGCTGCTGGCCTGCGCCCTGCGGCTGGAGCCGGACCGTTTCACGCGGCACACGGGCCACCCCACCTGGGGGTTCAACCTCAACTGGTACCCCGGCACGGAGCTCGTCGGCCCGCCGCTGCCGGGCCAGTTCCGCATCGGCGCGCACACCGACTTCGGCACGGTGACCGTCCTGGACCGGCAGCGGGGCGCGGGCGGGCTCCAGATCCACACCGACGCCGAGGGCTGGCAGGACGCCCCCTACGATCCGGGCGCGCTCACCGTGAACATCGGCGATCTGATGGCGCGCTGGACGGGCGACCGCTGGCGCGCGGGCCGGCACCGGGTGCTGCCGCCGCCCGCGGACGCCCCGGCCGAGGAGCTCGTCTCCCTCGTCTACTTCTACGAGTGCGACGCGCACACCCGCGTGGAGTCCCTCCCGGCGCCGATCGGCCGGACCGCGCACGAGCCGGTCGACTCGCACGCCTATCTGCGGGCCAAGCTCGACGCGATCACCGTCCCGGCGGAGGCGGGGCCGGCGCAGACCGCGGTGGCGGCCGACGCCGCGCGGGAGCCGTAGCGGGAGACCTGGTGGGAGCGGGTCCACGAGGGTGGCGGACGGTGGGGGGCGGGCCCGATTACCCCTTGCCGGGAGCGTTCGGCAGGATGGGGCCCATGACCGAGATCCGTACCCCCCGCCTCCTCCTCCGCCGCTGGTCCGAGGACGACCTCGTCCCCCTGTCGGAGATCCACGCCGACCCCGAGGTGATGCGCTGGATCGGCGACGGCGAGACCCTCGACCTGGAGGAGACCGCCGAGACCATCGAGCGGTGGGAGGACGAGTGGGACGAGGAGGGGTTCGGGATCTTCGCCGTGGAGCTGCTGGCCTCCGGCGAGCTGATCGGCGCCGTCGGGCTCTCCATGCCGTGGTGGCTCCCCGAGGTCCTGCCGGCAGCGGAGATCACCTGGCGCCTCGGCCGCTCCTACTGGGGCCAGGGATACGGCTCCGAGGCCGCGCACGCCACGCTGGAGTTCGCCGTCCAGGACCGGGGTCTGGACCGGGTCGTCGCCGTCAACCGGGCCGGCAACGACGAGTCCGAGAACGTGATCCGCAAGCTGGGGATGACCGCCGAGAAGGACACCAGCCACCCGGATTCCGGCGCGCTGCTCAACATCCACGGGATCGACCTGACGGAGTACGAGGGCTGAGCGGACCGTCGCCCGCGCCCGGGTACCCGGGCCACCCGCATCCACCGATCGGCCGACCCGGGTGTCGGCCGGCGGGCGGAGCGGTCAGGCGGTTCCGCGCGGTGAGGATGGGTGCGGGGGAGCGGCCGGCACCACCGGCCCCACCCCCGGAACCGAGAGGGGCACCCATGCCGGAGCACGACCGCCCGCGTACGCGCCGGGGCGCCTTCGCCGCCCTCACCGCGGCGCTGGCCGCGACCCTGCTCCTCGGAGCCTGTACGCGGTCCGGCGGCCCGCCGCCACCGCCGCCGCCCGCGGCGCCCGCCGCCACCCCGCTCCCGGCGGCCGCGCACACCCCCGGGGGCACCCTCCTGGTCGCCGACTTCGGGGCCGACACCGTCACCTTCGTGGATCCGGTCCGGGGGGCCGTGGGCTCCGTCCCCGTCGGCAGGGCCCCGTACGGGCTGGCCGTCGGCGCTGACGGCCGGGCCTGGGTGGCCACGGCCGAGGGGGTCGCCGTCGTGGACACGCGGACGCGCACCCGGCTGACCCGTGTCCCGTACCGCACCACCGCGACGGGGCCCGTCACCGGCGGCGAGTACCGGGGCGGCGGTATGGGCATCGCGCTCTCGCCCGACGGCGCGCACGCGTACGTCGGCGTCAACGTGCCCGGGACCGCCGGCGTCCTGGAGGTCCTCGACACGGCGAGGACCGAGGTGACCGCGGTGGTCCCGGTGGGCCGGCGCCCCTTCGACGTGGACGTGTCGCGCGACGGCTCCGAGATCTACGTCACCGGACACGACTCCTTCGACGTCACCGTCGTCCCGGCCGCCTCGCTGCGGCCGCGCCGCATCGAGGTGGCCCCGTACGGGACGGAGGGCGGACTCGGGTCCTGGCTGAAACCGCACTACGCCGCCGTGCGGCCGGCCGACGGGCTGCTGCTGCTCCCCTTCGAGGGCGAGCGGCTCGCGGTGGTGGATCCGCGGACGGGCCGCACCACGGTCGAGAAGCTCACCGCGGACACCCACCAGCACGGGGTGGCGGTCACGGCGGACGGCCGGCTCCTGATCGTCGGTACGGGAGCGGTGCGGCCCGGTCGGGGCAAGGGGCCCTCCCTCACGGTCCGTTCCCCCGGGGGCGCGGAGCGCGTGTACCCGCTGGACGGTCCGCACGAGGACGTGGCCGTGTCCCGGGACGGGCGCACGGCCTACGTCACCAGGGGCTACACGCGGGACGGTTACGGGAACGGCATCACGGTCGTGGACCTCGAGACCGGGAGCAGCCGCCGGCTCGAGGCGGGATCCCGGCCGCTGGGCGTCGCGGTGCTGTAGCCGCGGCGACCGGCGGGGCGGGGGTGAGCGGTGTCACGCCGTGCAGGTGTCCAGCATGGTCGCGAGCATCTTCTTCTCCGGTTCGGTGGCGGTCAGGCCGTACGCGGACTTCACCGTCGTCCACGCCCGCCCGTACTGGCACCAGGCGTCCTTCGACGGCGGCTGCCACAGATCGGGGCTCTGGTCGCCCTTCGAACGGTTCGAGGAGGCGGTCACCGCCAGCAGCTGGGGGTGGGTCAGGTCGTTGGCGAACGCCTTGCGCTTGGCGGCGTCCCATCCCGCGGCGCCCGAGCGCCAGCCCTCGGCGAGGGGCACCATGTGGTCGATGTCCGTCTTCGTGGCCTCGGTGACCACCACGCCGTCGTACAGGCTCTTCCACGTCCCGGACACGGCCTTGCACTCGGCGTCCCGGGTCACCCCCTTGCCGTCCCGCTGGAGGACGACCTCGCGGGTGTCGCACTTGTCGCCCTGCTCGGCCCAGTGCGTGAACTTGTCCCGGCTATACCCGGACATGGTTCCCGGCGGGGCCACCTTGAGCGCGGCCAGCTGGGTCCGGGCGGCGGCCGTGGAGAGCATGCCGGGCAGTACGTCACCGGAGGCGGGCTTGCCGTCGGCGGGCGCGGACGCAACGGGGGCGGATCCGCCCGGTTTGCCCCCATCGGCGGGGGTCTTGCCCGCCCCGGTGCCACCGGCTCCGGAACATCCGGCCAGGCCCAGCAGCAGGGAGACCGCCAGCACCGCGCCGGGCAGCCGTATCTGATGTCCCATTACCCCACCCCGAAGCCGCCGTGCACGCTGTCCCGGGAAGCCTACCCATTTCGGACGGCCGTCCACGCCGTGCGCGCCCACGGGACGGCGGCCGCGTCCCGTCACCGGCCGCCGGGCCGCTCGGGTCCCGCGGACGGCGCGGCCTGCTGGTCGCGCAGCCACCCCTCGAGCACCGCGAAGTCCGCCTCCGCGAGGCCGACTCGGTGGTCGACGCGGTACAGGAGGGCCGGTCCCGGGTGGTGGGCGCCGACCCAGAGGCGGTCCGCGCTGGTGATCTCGTCGTCGACCCAGACGAACGCCCGGCCCGCCGCCCGGGCGACGAGCCCGGCCGTCTTCCAGTGCGTCCCGCCCCGGCCGTCCTCGGCGCCGGGTCCGGGCTCGGGCCAGTCCACCACCGCCAGTTCCGGCAGTCCGAGGCGCGGGGAGAGGGACAGGTTCGCGTCCTGCCCCCAGGTCGTGGCCCACACCAGTTCGCACGGCAGTGCGGCGAGCCGGGGCCCGAGCGCCGGATCGACCCGGGACAGGAGAGGGTGGCCGCCGTCCGCGAGCTCCGAGCCGCCGGCGAGGCCACGGGCCTCGTGGACGGGATGACCCCCCGCCGCCCCGAAGGGGATGAGCGGCCCGTCGACGTCGAGGAACAGGAACGGTCGCGCCGCCGCCTGAGTTCCCCTCATGCGGCGTCCGGCGAAGGGGCCGCGGCGGACCGGCCGTGGTGCGCGGCGATGCCGAGGGCGGCGCGGAGCGGCCCGGGATCCCCGGGGCGGGCGTGAACGGTTTCCATGCGGAACAGGGCTACCACGTCCGGCACGGGCCCCGATCGGCGGCCCCCCGGGGAACCGCGGCTACCGTGAGCCCATCCTTACTGCCGAAGGGGGTGACGGCCGAGATGACGGCAACTACCGCATCACCGAAGGGACGCGTGGCCCTGGCCACGCTCGCGGGGCTGCTGTGCGCCGCACTCACGGCCTGCGGCACCGTACGGGCGGGGGAGGCGGCCGGGCCCGCCCCCGCGGCGACACCCGCTCCGGAGGTCTGCGATCTGGACGGGACGAGGGGCCAGGGCTCGGGCACGGCCGCTCCGGACCTTCCGACGGAGGATCAGACCGGCGGTTACGCGGGCCCGCCGACCGATCAGGAGACGGGGCCGTACACCGGCCCGCCCACGGACGGGGAGACGGGACCGTACACCGGCCCGCCGACGGACGGGGAGACGGGCGCCTACGCCGGGCCCCCGACCGACGGGGACACCGGCCCGCCGGACCCGCCCACCGACCAGGACGCCGGGACACCGGGTCCGCCCACCGACGGGAGCGCCGCGTCCGGGGGCGTCACCAGCGGGGCCGTCACGAACGGGGCGGGGCCCTGCGGTGCGGCCGGGTGGTTCGACATGACGGCGGACTTCTTCGCCTACTACGCCGCCCACCGGACCGCCTCGGACCCCGACGTGTCGGCGAACGGCACCGTCGAGGCCCGCGTCCGCAGGGTGCGCGGAGCCGGTCTGGCGGAGGTGTCCTTCACCTCCCGCGAGGTGGGCAAGGGCCGGGCCGAGGACGCGCGCGGGGTGATGCGGGTCTTCGCGGCCTGGCGGCACGAGGTGTACGGGGACACCGGCACGCTCACCGTCCGCGCGGGCGGGAGCCCGCCGGCGACGGTCCTGACCGAACCGTGGTGACCGGGGGACCGGGGAGGCCGGGCGCGCACCGGCCACTCCCGCGAGCACGGACCGCACCAGTCGGACGACCCGTACCGGCCACACCAGCCGTACCAGCGCACCAACCGCACCGGCGGAACCGGAACGACGACCGAGACCGAATGCAGAAGGCAGGATCACGATGACCGACGACACCGCGAACGAGCCGCACGTCCCCTCCGAGGCGGAGCGCGCGGCCCGCGCCCGGGTGCGGGAGCGCGCCACCGGCATGAGCCACCACGAGTGCGCCGCGGCCCTCGAGGCGGCCGAGGAGGCCCTCGAGCGCGGCGACGAGAGCGCCGGGGAGGCCTCGTCCGAGGGCGATCCGGAAGGCGCCCGCAGTGCCGCCCGCGCGGCCGTCGCGGAATGGCGGCGCATAGCGGAACTGCTCTTCGATCACGGTGGTCCCTACGCGCCCGACGCCGACGCGTTCGTCCAGGGCCAGCTCACGGCCCGTGCCGCCCACACCCGCCCCAAGCTCGGCTTGGGGAGGCCATAAGTCAAGGTTATATGGTCATAACCAAGGGGTGGGTGCTGGGTTAGGCTTGCCTCAGTTTAGGGTTTCCTTGATCGCGTATGTTCGTCGTTCGAAGGGAACAGCCATGCCTCGCCCCCTGCGGGTAGCAATCGTCGGTGCCGGCCCCGCAGGCATCTACGCCGCGGACGCCCTGCTGAAGTCCGAGGCGGCCACCGAGCCGGGTGTGTCCATCGACATCTTCGAGCGGATGCCCGCGCCCTTCGGCCTGATCCGCTACGGCGTCGCGCCCGACCACCCGCGCATCAAGGGCATCATCACGGCCCTCCACCAAGTGCTCGACAAGCCCCAGGTCCGCCTCTTCGGCAACGTCGACTACCCGAACGACATCAGCCTCGACGAGCTGCACTCGTTCTACGACGCCGTGATCTTCTCCACGGGCGCCACCGCGGACCGCACCCTCAGCATCCCGGGCGTCGAGCTCGAGGGGTCCTACGGCGCCGCCGACTTCGTCTCCTGGTACGACGGGCACCCCGACGTCCCGCGCACCTGGCCGCTCGAGGCCGAGAAGGTCGCCGTCCTCGGCGTCGGCAACGTCGCCCTCGACGTCGCGCGCATCCTCGCCAAGACCGCCGACGAGCTGCTGCCGACCGAGATCCCGGCCAACGTCCACGACGGACTGAAGGCCAACAAGGCGCTCGAGGTCCACGTGTTCGGCCGCCGCGGTCCCGCCCAGGCCAAGTTCAGCCCGATGGAGCTGCGCGAGCTGGACCACTCGCCGAACATCGAGGTCATCGTCAACCCCGAGGACATCGACTACGACGAGGGCTCGATCACCACCCGCCGCTCCAACAAGCAGGCGGACATGGTCGCCAAGACCCTCGAGAACTGGGCGATCCGTGACATCGGCGACCGCCCGCACAAGCTCTTCCTGCACTTCTTCGAGTCGCCCTCCGAGATCCTCGGCGAGGACGGCAAGGTCGTCGGCCTGCGCACCGAGCGCACCGAGCTGGACGGCACCGGCAACGTCAAGGGCACCGGGCAGTTCACCGACTGGGACGTCCAGTCCGTCTACCGCGCCGTCGGCTACCTCTCCGACGAGCTGCCCAAGCTGCCCTGGGACGTCGAGTCCGGCACGGTTCCGGACGAGGCCGGCCGCGTCATCGAAGCGGGCGCGCACCTGGCGTCCACGTACGTCACCGGCTGGATCCGCCGCGGCCCCATCGGCCTGATCGGCCACACCAAGGGCGACGCGAACGAGACGGTCGCCAGCCTCCTCGCCGACCACGAGGGCGGCCGCCTGCTGACGCCGGCCACGCCGGCGCCGGAGGCGGTCGAGGCCTTCCTCACCGCACGGGAGATCCGCTTCACCACGTGGGAGGGCTGGTACAAGCTCGACGCCGCCGAGAAGGCCCTGGGCGAGCCGCAGGGCCGCGCGCGCGTGAAGCTCGTCGAGCGCGAGGAGATGCTCGAGGCGAGCGGGGCGTAGTCCCGCACTCCGGCCGGACCCGCCGCGCGCGGGCCCGGCCGGAGGTCCCGGCGCCGGGTGCCCGGCAGGCCGCGCCCCACGGTGGTGCGGCCGGTGCGCCGGTCACCCCGTGCCGGGGGCCGGGGAACCCGTCGGGCCGTGGCGGAATGCCCCGCGCCCGGGGGTGGTTCGGATCATCGAGACACCCGAACACCCCTGGACGCACGGGAGAACTCATGAAGATCGGCATCATCGGCGCGGGCAACATCGGGGGCAACCTCACCCGCCGCCTCACCGCCCTCGGCCACGACGTGGCGGTCGCCAACTCGCGCGGCCCCGCAACCCTGACCGCCCTCGCCGAGGAGACCGGCGCCACCCCGGTCGCCGTCGCCGAGGCCGCCCGCGGGGCCGAGGTCGTCGTCGTGACGGTCCCGCTGAAGAACGTCCCGGACCTGCCCGCCGGCCTCTTCGACGGGGCGGCCCCCGGCTTCGTGGTCATCGACACCGGGAACTACTACCCGCGCCAGCGCGACGGCCGGATCCCCGGCATCGAGGACGAGGGCCTCACCGAGAGCCGGTGGACCGAGGGCCACCTCGGGCACCCCGTCGTCAAGGCCTTCAACGGCACCTACGCCGAGGACATCCTGGTCAGGCCGCTCGAAGCCGGCCACGCGGACCGGCAGGCCCTGCCCGTCGCCGGTGACGACGAGGAGGCGAAGAAGACCGTACGGGCCCTCATCGACGAACTCGGCTTCGACACCGTCGACTCGGGAGGCATCGACGACTCCTGGCGCCAGCAGCCCGGTACCCCGGTCTACGGGCTCCGCGCCGGCACGCAGGCCGTGGTCAAGGCGCTCGCGGAGGCTTCGCCGGAGCGCCCGGAGGACTTCCGGGGCTGATGCGGGCCCGCCGGCCGGAGCGCGGCCGGCGGAACGGCCGGCGGACCTCCCGGAATCTGACGGAAGTCTGACGGCGGTCCGCGAACCCTGGTCAGGGGGTGCGGCGGGTGGTCGAATCGGCACGTGAGCAGAGAACCGGAAGCCGATCCCGGCCACCCGCACGACCCGTACGACCTGTCGGGTCCGTCGGGTCCGTGGGACCCCGCCGACCTGTCCGACCCCTCCGATCCCGGCGACCCCTCCGGCTCCGACGGCCGCGGTGCCCCCGTCGGCCGGCGGCTCGTCCTCGGCATGGTGGGGCTCGGCGCGCTCGGCCTGGCGGCCGGACCCCAGCTGCAGAGCGGTCTCGACGCGACGCTCGGCAAGGCCGCCACGAAGGACCCCACGGGCCTGACGGGGCTGCTGCCGGGCAGCGGCGGGTTCCGCTACTACTCCGTGGCCTCCTCGGTTCCCGAGCGCGGCCCGGCGGACTACCGGCTCACCGTCGACGGCCTGGTCGAGCGCCCGGCCACGTACACCCTCGACGCACTGCGCGGGCTGCCGCAGACCCGCGTGGTCCGCGACGTCCAGTGCGTCACCGGCTGGCGGGTCCCCGGCACGCCGTTCGAGGGCGTCCCGCTGACCTGGCTCCTCGACGCGGCCGGAGTCCGCCCCGAGGCCCGCGCGATCCGCTTCACCTGCTTCGACGGCACCTACACCGAGAGCCTCACGCTCCCGCAGGCCCGCCGCGACGATGTCATGGTCGCCCTCGCGATGCAGGACAAGCCGCTCAGCCACGCCCACGGCGGCCCGGTCCGCCTCTACGTGGCGCCGATGTACTTCTACAAGTCGGCGAAATGGCTGTCCGGCATCACCCTCACCCAGGACGTACAGCCCGGCTACTGGGAGGAACTCGGCTACGACGTCGACGCCTGGGTCGGCAAGTCGAACGGACGCGACGATGCACCCACGGTCTGAATCCCCCTCCGGCGGCCCTTCCGGCCCCCGGGTACGCCGGTTCAGCCCCGCCGAGCGCGGGGTCCACCGGGCCACCGCGGCCCTGGCGGGGGTGTGCCTGGTCACGGCCGGCTGTCTCTACCTGGCGCCCCTCGCCGAACTCGTGGGCCGCCGCCACCTCGTGGTCACCCTGCACGAATGGTCCGGTCTGCTGCTGCCGGTCCCCGCGCTGCTGGGCCTCGTGTCCGGGGCCTTCCGGGCCGACCTGCGCCGGCTGAACCGCTTCGGCCCCCACGACCGGACCTGGCTGCGCTCCGCTCTGCGCCGCGACCACCGTCGGTCGGCGCGCCCGGCGGGGAAGTTCAACGCGGGCCAGAAGCTCTACGCGAGCTGGAGCGCCGGCGCGGCCCTGGTGATGCTCGGCACCGGCCTGCTGATGTGGTTCACCGGCCTGGCCCCGCTGCGCTGGCGGACAGGAGCGACCTTCGTCCACGACTGGCTGGCCATCGCCCTCGCGGTGGCCGTCGTCGGCCACGTCATGAAGGCCATCGCCGATCCGGAGGCCCGGCGCGGGATGCGCACGGGCGAGGTGGACACGGACTGGGCGCGGCGCGAGCACCCGCTGTGGCGTCCGCAGCCCGCCTCCGCGAAGGCCCCGCGCACTCCGCCTACTCCTGCGGAACCGCCGCGTCCAGGGCGGCGGTGAGCCGCCGCAGGCGCTCCTGGAGGTCCCGGATCTCGCCGAGTCCGAAGCCGGTCGCGACGGCGATGCGCCGGGGAACCTCGACGGCCTGGGCGCGCAGCGCGGTACCGGCGCCGGTGAGCCGCACGTGCACGGACCGCTCGTCCTGCGAGCTGCGCTCGCGGGAGATCAGGCCGGCCGCCTCCAGGCGTTTGAGCAGGGGGGACAGGGTCCCCGAGTCGAGGCGCAGGTGCTGTCCGAGCTGTTTGACCGGCATCTCGCCGTGCTCCCAGAGCACCAGCATCACGAGGTACTGCGGGTAGGTGAGCCCGAGGTCCTTCAGGACCACCCGGTAGAGGCTTCCGAAGGCGCGGTTCGCCGCGCCGAGCGCGAAGCAGATCTGGCCGTCGAGGCGCAGGAAGTCCTGGTCGGGGAGGGTGTCGATCGGCTGCTCGGTCATGGGACCCAGTGTACGCGGGGTGCCGTGTCGGCAACTAAATTGTGCACAACTTAATTGTGTGCCATATTGATGGAGCGAGGTCAGCGACCGATGGCCCCGCTTCCGCCTGTGAGAGGAACCCCCGAGATGGACGCGATCTACACCGCAGTCGCCACCGCCAACGGCCGCGAAGGCCGCGCCGTCAGCTCCGACGGCCAGATCGACCTCGCGCTGGCCATGCCCCCGGCCCTCGGCGGGAACGGCCAGGGCACCAACCCCGAGCAGCTCTTCGCCGCCGGCTACGCCGCCTGCTTCGCCAGCGCCCTCGGACTGGTCGGCCGTCAGGCCAAGGTCGACACGAGCGACGTCTCGGTGACCGCGGAGGTCTCGATCGGCAAGGACGGCGCGGGCTTCGGACTGGCCGCCGTCCTGCGCGTGGAGCTCCCGGACGCCCTGGCGGGCGAGACCGGCGCCCTGCTGGTCAAGCAGGCCCACGAGGTCTGCCCCTACTCCCGGGCCACCCGGGGCAACATCTCGGTCGAGCTCGTCGTCGAATAGTCCGCCGCTCCCTCAGGAGCAGCCCACCGGAGCGGCCGTCCCGCCGCCTGCCCGCCGTGCCCGTCGCACGCGCGGAGCGGGCGGTGGGGCGGCCGCTCCGGCGTGGGCGGGGCCCCTGCCGTGGGGCGCGCCGCGCCCCCTTCCGGTGGGCGGTGTCCACCTCTGTGCGCGGATCTCGCACGGCCCGGGCCGGCGGCCCGCGGCCACCTCCCGGCCTCATGCGGCATCTGCTAGGTGAGACAGCTGGTTCCCCATGTAGATGAGCGGCAAAAGGACTGTTACTGTCCGCATGCGCGACTCTGGATGAGGGAGAAAATTTCCCCGTTCTGCGGCGCACCGTCGTAGGAAAGTCGCTGGTCGTCGGCGCCCTCCTGGCCCTTGTGGTGCCAGGGACGGCGTACGCCAACACCGTCACCGTCACCGTGAAGACCCCGGGGGCGACCGCCGGCCCTGCAGCACCACGGCCTCGCACGGCCCGCTGACCGTGGCCGCCGGGCAGTCGCTCTGCATCGGGCCCGGCGGCAGCCAGACAGGGCCGGTCACCGTCCGGCCCGGCGGCGCGCTCGTCGTGGCCGGCGGCCGGATCGCCGGCCCGCTGTCCGCCGACGGAGCGCTCGCCGTGTCCGTCTGCGGATCGACGCTGACCGGACCGGTCGTCCTCCGGGCCGGCACCGGTGCCGTGGTGATCGGCGGGGGTCCGGGTGCGGGCGTACCGGACTGCGCGGGCAACACCCTCACCGGCCCGGTCTCGCTGGTGGGCAACACCGGAGGCGTCGAGCTCGGGGCCGGCCGGATCGTCGGCCCGCTGAGCTGCGAGGCCAACGCACCGGCCCCGCGCGTCGTCTCCACCACCGTCGTCGGACCGCGGTCCGGCCAGTGCCGGTGACCCGCGGGGCCGCGTAGCCCAGCGGCCGGTGGACCTCCGGCCCGGGCGCGGCCTCGAGGTCCGGGGGGGGGGGGGGGGGGCGCCGGCGGGGGCCCCCCCCCCCGCCGCGCGCCCCCCCCCCGGCAAGCACTACGGGGGGCACCTCGCGAAACACGACGACCCGCTCCCC
>NZ_JBSGWY010000001.1:279895-285285 GCF_053609145.1 Streptomyces sp. NPDC054961
ACACCCAGATCCTTACTGGTCTCGTGGGATCGGTTTGTTTTATAAGAGACAGTCCTGGGACGGCTCCCCCCCCCCCGGCCGCTGCCGCCCGCGCGTCAGAACGTCCGGTCGAGCAGCGCGAACAGCGCCGCCCAGTGCCGCTCGTCCGAGGCGGAGTCGTAGCTGGTCGTGTCGGCAAGGGTGTATCCGTGCGCCGCCCCCGCGTACACCTCGGTCCGGTGGCGGACACCCGCGGCGGACAGGGCCTCGTCCAAGCGGTCGATCTGCTCGGCCGGCAGCGACGGATCCTGGTCGGCGTGGCCGAAGTACAGCTCCGCGGTCACCCGGTGCGCCAGCAGGTGCGGACTGTCCACCGCCTCGGTGGCCAGGGCCCCGCCGTGGAAGCCCGCCGCGGCCGCCACCCGTTCCGGATACGTACCCGCCGTCAGCAGCGCCAGCCGGGCGCCCAGGCAGTACCCCGTGAGGGCGACCGGACCCGCGGAGACCGCCGGGAAGCCGGCGAGCCAGTCCAGATAGGCCGGTGCGTCGCGCATCGCGAGCTCGGGCGTCAGGGAATCGAGGACCGGACCCACCCGGTCGAAGATCTCCGGCTGCCGGGCGAAGTCGACGAACTCCGGCAGTTCGAACACCGGTGTGCGTCCGTGGCGGTAGAAGAGATTGGGCACCAGGACGACATAGCCGGCCGCCGCGATCCGGTCCGCCATCGACTTGATGTGCGGACGCACTCCGAGGGCGTTCACGTACAGCAGGACCCCGGGATACCGGCCTTCGCCCTCGGGCTGGACCAGATAGGCGTCCGACGTGCCGTCATGGGTGGCGATGTCCACGGCTGTCCGGCGCACCTCGTATGCGGTGGTCATGACCGTCCCCCTCTTTCGTATGGCAAGGGCGGCAGAATACCGTGATCGGCGAGTCACCCCGGAGTGTCCGGAAATCCTCCCTTGCGCACGTCAACTACCGCTCTACTGTGGTCGAATGCCAGTAGTGGACATCAGTGCCAGTACCGAGGACTTCGACGCCGACCCGTACCCGTTCTACGCGAGACTGCGCGCGACCGGGCCGGTCCACGAGGTCATCGTCTCCGCCGACGCGTTCGAGCCCTGCTGGCTGGTCGTCGGCCACGAAGAGGCGCGACAGGCACTCAACCATCCGGCCCTGTCCAAGGACTGGCGCACCTCCGGCCGGTTCCCCGGCGCCCTCGTCGCCGCCGTGAACTCCAACATGCTGGAGTCCGACCCGCCGCACCACACCCGGCTGCGCCGTCTGGTCGCCCGGGAGTTCACCACCCGGCGGATGGACGGCATGCGGACCCGCGTCCAGCAGATCACCGACGAACTCCTCGACGCCATGGGCGCCCGGCCCGAGCGCTCCGGGGACCTGATCGACATGCTGGCCTTCCCGCTGCCCATGACCGTCATCTGTGAACTGCTCGGCGTCCCCGATCTCGACCGCGCCCGCTTCCGGTACTGGTCCAACGAGGTCGTCGCCCCCGCCCCGGGAGCCCCGGACAACACCGCGCACCAGCAGCTCGGCGGCTACCTCGCGGAGCTCGTCGAGGCCAAGGCCAAGGACCCCGGCCAGGACCTGCTCAGCGCGCTGATCCGGACCCGCGACGAGGACGGCGACTCCCTCTCGCACGACGAGCTGATCGGGATGGCCTTCCTGCTGCTGGTCGCGGGCCACGAGACCACCGTCAACCTGGTGTCCAACGGCGTACGCGCCCTGCTCGCCCACCCCGGGGAACTCGCCTCGCTGCGCGCCGACTTCGACGGACTGCTCGACGGCGCGGTCGAGGAGATGCTCCGCTACGACGGCCCCGTGCAGCACTCCACGTACCGCTACGCCCGCGAGGCCCTGGAACTCGGCGGCACCACCATCCCGGCGGGGGCCACCGTGCTCGTCTCCCTGGCCGGGGCCGACCGCGACCCCGCACGCTTCGCCGAGCCCGACGTCTTCGACATCCGCCGCGCCCCGCAGGGCCACCTGGCCTTCGGGCACGGACTCCACTTCTGCATCGGCGCCCCGCTGGCCCGCATGGAGGGCCGCATCGCGATCCGCTCCCTGCTGGAACGCTTCCCCGGCCTCGCCGAGGACCCGGCGGCCGGCCCCCGCCTCTGGCACGCGGGAAGCCTGATGCGCGGCGTGACGCGCTTCCCGGTCCGCTGGTAGGACGGCAGGGTCCAGGGGCGTCCGTGGATCACGGGCGGGGGCCGGCCCTGCCCCGCCGGACCCCGGCACTAGGCTGACGCCATGGACGCCTTTCCGGAAGGCGGCGACCCGGCCTGCTTCGCCCACCTCGTGTGTCCCACCTGCGGAGGTCTGGTCCCGGAACGGCTCGCCCCGTGCTGCGCCCGGCTCGCCGGGCCCGTCCGCCATCCGTGGCTGGGGGTCCTGCGCCCGGACGCGGAAGGCCGGCTGACCGGCGCGATCGGGATCGGCCCGGCGCTCCGGCCGGCCGGAGCCGACGGCGCCACGGACTGCGGGGTGACGATCGGTCCCGGCGGGGCCGGCGCGGGGAGCGGTCCCGAGCCGGTCGGCCTCGACGAGGCGGCGGCGCGCATCCGCCGGATCCTCGGGGACCTCGAGGCCCTCAAGGACTTCGCCCTCGCGGGGGCGCCCGCGCACGGGCGGCGCCGTGCCGAGGCGGCGGGCGTCGGGCCGCCCCCGCGGGAGCGGCTGTCCCTGCACTGCGTCGACGTGATCGGGCCGGACGCGACGGACGTCACCTTCGTCCCCGGAGGCACCGGCCCGCCGGGCGGCTCGGACGAGCCCGGCCCGCCGGGCGGGCCGCTGGTCCGTCTGCTGGTCCGGGTGGACGGCTCCGGCCGGCCCCGGGAGGTCCGGGTCTCCTGAAGGGGAGCCCCGGGGTCAGTCCGTGCCGCCCCGCGCGAGGAGGCGTACGGCCTTGTCCAGGCGGGCCCGGCGGCTCTCCGGGGTCAGCGCCTGGAGGACGGGCAGGAGGGCCAGGTACCGCCCGGTGCGGTCGAGCGCCTCGAAGGCCTCGCGGGCCGCGGGATCCGCCGCCAGCGCCGCCGTGACATCGGAGGGGACCTCTGCCGTCCGCTGGGAAGCGTAGGCCGCCGTCCAGCGGCCGTCCCGCTGCGCCCGGCGCACCTCGGCGAGGCCCGGCTCGCGCATCCGCCCCAGGGCGGTGAGCTCGGCGACCTTGTCGACGTTGACCTGCGACCACAGGCTCCGGGGCCTGCGCGGTACGTACTTCTGGAGGTAGTACCGCTCGTCGAGGGACCGCCGCTGCCCGGAGATCCAGCCGTAGCAGAGCCCGCTGTCGACCAGCTCGTCGGCCGACACCGACGCGATGCCCGACGCCTTCTTCGCCAGCTTGACCCACACGCCCGCGTGCCGGGTGTGGTGCGTGGCCAGCCAGCTCTCGAAGGCCTCCGCGTCCGCGAAGGCGATGACCTCCGCGCCCTCCAACTCATCCATGGCGCCAGCGTAGACGGCCGCCCCAGGGCGGGAGGGGGAATCCGGCTGCGGGATAATGATCGACGGTGTGAGCCCGGCTCGCACCGGAAACCGAGAGCGACCCGAGATGGAGCCACCGATGGACGTACGTCACTTCGAGCGGATCACCGCGTTCATCGAGGCGCGGCTGACCCCGCTCTTCGCCGAGGAGACGGGCAGCGACAGCGGCTTCGCGATGGACGACACCTCCCGCGCCCTGCGCGCGCTGCGCAACGCGGCGCTCGAGGCCTCGGTGGCCAAGGGGCTCATCGAGCAGCGGGCCACGGCCGAGCCCGCCGTCCGCCGGGTCATCGACCAGGCGGTGGAGCACCACTGGGACGTGCTGCGGGGCATCGCCCGCCAGTGGGAGGACCACGCGGACTTCGCCCGCGAGTTCAAGCGCCACGCGTGGGAGCTCGACGAGGCCCCGGCGGCGGCGACCGCTCCGTAGCCCCTGCCCGGCGGCCGCTGCCCTGCCCGGCGGCCGTTTCGCGGCGAGTCGGCCCGCCGCGTCGCGGGACATCGGCTCCCGGGCGTCCGTGCACGGACGCCGGGGCCGGTGGTCGGCCCGCGCGGGGCCGCGGGTCCTCCGCCGCCCCGCCAGGATCCGGGGACCCGGTTACCGCAGGTCCATGCCCGGGTCGTCGATGACGCGTTCCTGCTCGCTCTGCTCCTGGAGCCGGCGGGCCTTGTCCCGCAGCCGCCGGCTCTCGTCGGGATCGGTCGACCGGGTGGCCGCTTCGTTCAGCTCCTGGGCCTTGTCGCGCAGCTGCTGCGACCGGCCGTGGGACTCGCCTGCACTCATGTTGACTCCTGGCGCTGTGGGGGGACAGCGGGCGGATTTCAGCGAACCAGTCACGGGCCGGAAGCGCATCTCGAACCCTCACCCGTGCCCGCCGGCTACCACCAGTACGCGGGATACCTCGGGGCCTTGCGCCGCACGCGGGAGGCGGCGTACCCGGTCAGGACGATCAGTACGGTCGAGCCGCAGAGCAGGGGGACGAACCGCGCGGGCGCCGGGCTCTGCAGGACCACCACGACGGCCGTGGCGCAGGCGGGCGAATGCGGGGTGCGCGCGGCCATGACCAGCGCCAGCGTGATCCCGGCGGCCACAGCGGCGGCCCACGCGCTGTCGCCGGCCAGGGCCAGGACCCCGTAGCCCACGGCGGCGCCCATCAGGTGACCGAGGACGACCCCGCGGGGCTGGGCCAGGGGCAGCGTCGGGGCACTGTGGACCAGCGCGGCGCTGGCGGCCAAGGGGGGAATCAGGATCGGCTCGTGGAGCGCGGCTCCGATGGCCACGAGCGAGAGCAGGACCGTGGTCGCGGCGCTGATGCTGTGGAGCGCGGCGGCGGCCGTGGGCCGGGCGGGGGCCCGGCCGGCGAACGCCCGGCGGCGGGGCGACTGCGGGGCTGTGGCCGGGGCCGGGGCCGGAGCGGGGGCATCAGGGGCGGAGGCGGGGGCGGCGGTGCCGGGGGCGGACGGCGGGTGGAGCGCGGTGGTCATTGCGGCAGTGATTTTCCGGGCAGGGCGGCCGGCGGCCGGGCAGGGGCAGGGCGGGACGGAGACGGCCGAGCCGGAACACCCGGCCGCGCCGTGCACGTCAGCGCCCGAGGGGCACGGCGGCGGCACGGCGGGGGAGCGCACCGTGATCGACGGCCGTCCGACCTCGCGCCTCCCCGGGGTGCGGGGCGGCGCGTTCGTACGACGACCTTATCCGGAGCCCCGGCGAGGGCCACCGGGGGGTCCGGATAAGGGTTTTATGCCCTGGATGCCCTGAATGTGAAGGGCGCCGCGGAGGGGGGGGGGGGCCCCGGGGAGGCCCACCCGACGCACACCCCCCCGCCCCCCCGCCACAACCCGGGAGCAAGGCGGAGCCCGCGGGGACCCGGGCCCGGGCGACGCCCCCGGCGCCCGCCACGGCCGGC